>NZ_CP115670.1:304302-608604 GCF_027886475.1 Corynebacterium sp. SCR221107 | reverse complement strand
GGGGCAGGCTCGTTGAGGACCAGCTTGCCGAGGTTGACTGGGTGCAAGCCATCGGCGTCCTTGGACGGATCGATGCGTTCGAGCACAGCATTTTCATCGAGGTGTTTTGGCAGCGGAAGCTGAACGATGTATCCGGTGCATTCCGGATCGGCATTGAGCTCGTCAATGACCTTGTGCAGTTCTTCCTGGGTGATATCGCCAGGAAGATCCTTACGAATGGAACGCACGCCGATCTGTTCACAGTCGCGGTGCTTCATCTTTACATAGGAGTGGCTTGCTGGGTCGTCGCCCACGAGAACGGTGGCAAGCCCAGGGACGATTCCTTTTTCCTTCAAATTGGCAACTCGGGTGGCAAGATCAGCAAAGATCTCATCCCGATACAGATTTCCGTCCAGTTTGATCGCAGTCATAGGTGACATTATTCCACTATCCGTAATGACGTTGCGCATCCCTCGTCACCTCAGCCCACAACTTCCCGTCTTAGAATCGACTCCATGTCCATCCTCCACGTGATTTTCGACCAGCCCGTCATCCCGCCGAATACCGGCAATGCCATCCGGATGTGTGCAGGTACCGGTGCGCACCTCCACCTCGCCGGCCCTTTGGGTTTTAACTTGGAGGAAAAGAATTTGCGTCGCGCCGGCCTGGACTATCACGACCTCGCTGAGGTCACCGTCCACGACAATCTCGACGCTTGCCTTGCTGTTATCCCTGGTCGCGTGTTTGCTTTTACGGCCCACTCGTCCACTTTTTATACTGAGTTTGAATACCAAGCAGGTGACGCGCTTCTTTTTGGTACGGAGCCTACCGGCCTCGATGACCATGCACTCCATCATCCTCGGATCACCGAGCAGTTGCGCATTCCTATGTTGGCCGGCCGGCGCTCGATGAATCTGTCTAACGCCGCGGCAGTCGCTACCTATGAGGCTTGGCGCCAGCTGGGATTTCCCGGCGCGGTTTAGCCGATTCTTCCGGCACTTTAATTCTTACCGGTATCCCTTTGCCCATATGCTTCCGCTGGTTCGGACAGACAGGCCTTGTCATCGGAAGTCACGCGAGCCTTGGCTTGTTCCTTGTGCAAGCCACTTCGCGATTGGCAGCGGGTCCAGACGATCCGCCTCGACCTGTGCTACCCCGTTGGCGTTGCGTACTATTCCGCGCACAAGCAGCGACTTGGCGGTGCGAGCAAGCTTTTTTTGCCGGTTCCATAGTCCGACAGAGACAACGATATTGATGAGGCCGGTTTCGTCTTCCATGCCGAAAAACGTCACGCCGCTGGCGGTGGCTGGGCGTTGGCGGTGAGTCACAACGCCTGCAACGTAGACCCGCGACCCATCGGGCACCTCACGTAGCTCCGCGCCCGTGAGTATCCCGCGTCCGCGTAGCCCTGCCCGAAGCCGCGCCATGGGATGCGTATCGTGTGTGACCCCGGTGGCAGCAATGTCGGTGACCATAAGCTCAAATGCGTTCATTCCGGGAAGTGTCGGTGCCTTCACTACCGATAGTCCCGGCAACATGTTGGCATGTTCGGTCGCGGCCACACCGGCTTGCCATAATGCTTGCCGACGATCAACGCCGAAGCACTCAAGCGCACCCGCGCGCGCCAAAGCCTCGACATGGTTGACGCTAAGGCCTGCCCGTCGTGCAAGATCCCCGATATCCGTATAAGGCTGGCCTTCGACGATCGCCTCGAGGTTGCCTAGCCCCTTGACGAGGTTGAGCCCCAACCGGATCGCACCGTTTTCGATGGTGGCCTCGACCTGTGACACGTTGACGTCGATCGGCAAAACCTCAACCCCGTGTCGCCTGGCGTCGGCAAGCAACGACTGTGGGGAATAAAACCCCATCGGTTGAGCACGCAGTAAACCAACGCAAAACTGGGCCGGATAATGCAGCTTAAACCACGCGGAAAAAAAGACCAGTGACGCAAACGACTGCGAATGAGACTCCGGGAAACCGTAGGCGGCAAATGCCACAATCTTGTTCCACAGCGCATCGGCGACTTGTCCCTCGATATCGTTGGAGCGCAGCCCGGCGTAGAAGCGTTCACGCAGGGCCGCCATCTTGCGTGCCGAACGCTTCGAGCCCATCGCACGGCGCAGCTCATCGGCCTCGCCGCCGCTAAACCCGGCCGCGTCGACGGCAATTTGCATGAGCTGTTCCTGAAATAGCGGTACGCCTAGCGTCTTCGCCAACGGCTTTTCTAGCACCGGATGCTCGAAGGTGATCTCCTCCTTTCCGTCACGACGGCGCAAATACGGGTGCACCGACCCACCCTGAATCGGCCCCGGGCGGATGAGTGCAACCTCAATGACGAGGTCGTAAAAGCAGGTGGGCTTGAGCCTTGGCAGCGTATTGAGCTGGGCACGAGACTCTACCTGGAACACTCCGATGGCATCGCCTTTGGACAACATTTCGTAGACCGCCGGTTCCCCCATGTCGAGTTCCCATAGGTTGACCGTGGTACCGGTCTCGGCCACGAGATCGATCATGTGATGCAGCGCCTCGAGCATGCCCAGTCCGAGAAGATCAAACTTCACCAGCCCCGCCGAGGCGCATCCTTCCTTGTCCCATTGGACGACGCTGCGATTTTCCATGCGCGCCCACTCGGTCGGCACAACCTCGGCGATGGGACGGTCGCAGATGACCATGCCGCCAGAATGGATTCCGAGGTGGCGAGGTTGGCCTAGGAACTCCGTGGCGAGCTCGGTAACAGCGCTCGGTGGCTCGTCAAGGCCTTTGGACCACCCGTCGGCAGCCCCTTGCGGGTAGCCCAGTGCCCGGGCGGCATCGCGGATGGCGCCTTTTGTTCTATACGTAATGACGTTAGCGACCTGAGCCGCATTCTCACGCCCGTACCGGCCGTAGACATATTGGATCACCTCCTCCCGCCGCCCAGACTCGATGTCGAGATCGATGTCCGGCGCCCCCTCACGCTCGGGCGACAAGAAGCGCTCGAAGAGCAGCCCCGCGCTGATCGGTTCGGCATTGGTAATCCCCAGCACAAAGCAAACCACGGAATTGGCCGCCGACCCCCGGCCTTGGCAGAGGATATTGGCTTTCTTGGCAAATCCGACGATGTCGTCGACGATGAGGAAATATCCCGGGAAGCCAAGTTTGTCGATGACGGCGAGCTCGTGCTCGGCCTGTGCCCTGGCCTTGGCAGTTACCTCTTTGCTGCGGCTATGGTAGCGGACGTCGAAACGCTGCCATACCAGATGCTCGAGCCAGGTTTGCTCGCTGTATCCTTCGGGCACGTCCCAGTTCGGTAGTTTCGGTACCACTAGTGACAATTCGAAGGCGCATTCCTCGGCGATGTCTACCGTGGCATCGACGAGGTAGTCGCGGTGCCCAAGCTGTCGGGCAATCAGCTCTCCCGGGCGCAGCCAAGACGGCATCGGTGGCAGTTCGGGGTTGGCGTCGGCAAGCGATTGTTGCAGCGCGAGTGCTTGTTTGGCAGCAGCAAGGTGGCTGCCCTGCTTCGTCGCACTTGTTGCCCTAGTGGTAACGATGGCGCGTATACCGTGCTTGGCCCGCGCCGCATCGAGATCGTCGAAGTGATCGGCATCGAGTGGATCCTGCGCAAGCACGTATTCGAGGACCACGTTGGTACCGAAGGCCTCACAAAGTTCGTCCAGATGTGGCAGCCAGGTGTGATCGGCGAGCACGAGCCAGGTTCCGTCGGCGGCTGCGGCTAGTTGTTCCAGCGGCGGGTAGAGTGCGCGATCCTTTTCCCCGCTTGCCATCCGCGCAGCCGATATCGCTCGGCTGAGACGCCGGTACCCTTCCGGCCCGCGGCAAAGCACCGGTAAGATTCCCGCCTCGAGCGTCAGTTCTGCGCCGAAGATCGTCTTGATCGCATTGGTCGGGGCGCAGGGTATCCCGGCGTGTGCCACGTCGTGCATGCTTGCCGACGTCTCCTGCGCGCCGTTGTCCGGACTGTCACCTTGGGGGTTACTGTGCGTGGCGTCATTACCGATAGCAGCTTCAGCGAAGGCGACCGCGCCGTAGAAGCCGTCGCGATCCAGTAGCGCCAAGCCGACGTGCCCGCAAGCTTGCGCTGCTGCCACCATGTCTTCAGGTTCTGAGGCGCCGCGTAAGAAGTGATAGCTTCCTGCCGCGTGGAGTTCACAATATGGCCGGTTCGCATTTATTCGAATATTCCCTCGATCGCCCCCAACGCCGGCACCAGCACTTCCTCTAGCCGGGATATGATCAACGGGGACAAGAGGCGCCGTCGGCTTGCCAGAGAGCACTTTTTCGAGCTTCTTCCAGCTCAATGGCGCCCCCTTGGGGCCGCCAAGATACCCACTACTCCAGTCCATAAGCCCCCATATTAGTACACTAGTTCTATCCCATTTGAAGGAATCTGTAGACTAAGCTGTACATTTAGAACAGACTAGGCTAGGGTTTTCAATTATTAAATGACAGCGCTTATCCGAGCAGCCATGAGAAACACTCTCCACCGCGCCTTGCTAAAAGGTCGCACCGCAGGCATCCGCACGCGAATGACGACCGCACAAGGTGGGAGCTTGTGGGCGTCGGAAAGCACGCATGAAAGGACCTAAAAACATCTCATGAAGCTTCGTCGCACCGTAGCTACCGGCCTGGCCGTATTCTTGGGCGCAACCGGCCTGGTTGCCTGCTCTTCCGACTCCAGCAGCTCCTCTGATTCTTCCGAGGCTGCTTCCGAGACCGTCACCATCCGCCTGGGCACCACGGACTCTACTAAGAAGGCATGGGCAGCCATGGAAGATGCCGCCAAGGAAAACGGCATCGACCTCGAGCTTGTTAACTTCTCCGATTATTCCACCCCGAACCTGGCCTTGTCCCAGGATCAGATCGACGTCAACCAGTTCCAGCACCTGAAGTTCCTGGCAGAATACAACGTCGGCAACAACGACGATCTCATCCCGGTCGGTGCTACCGAGATCGTGCCGTTGGCTTTGTTCTGGAAGGATCACGACTCCATCGACGGCATCGACGGTGAGTCCATCGCCATCCCGAACGATCCTTCCAACCAGGGTCGCGCCATCAACGTGCTCGTCCAGGCCGGCCTGATCACCTTGAAGGAGGAGGCTAAGGGCATGGTCACCCCGGCTCCGGCTGACATCGACGAGGCCGCTTCCAAGGTCACCGTCACCCCGGTTGATGCCGCTCAGACCACCGCCGCCTATGGCGAGGGCACCCCGGCCATCATCAACAACTCCTTCCTCGACCGTGCCGGCATCGACCCGAAGCTGGCCGTGTTCCAGGATGACCCGGATTCCGAGGAGGCCGAGCCATACATCAACGTCTTCGTGGTCAAGGCCGAGGACAAGGACGATCCGACCGTCCCCAAGCTGGTTGAGCTGTGGCACACCCAGGCCGTCCAGGATGCTATCGCCGAGGATTCGAAGGGCACTTCCGTCGAGGTCGAGCGCACCCCGGAGGAGCTGCAGGCCATCCTCGACCGCCTCGAGGAGCAGGCCCAGTAAGCCTGCCTCGCCTCAGTTCGGCTGAGGTCTCACACAAGCCCATGCCCTTGCCGCAGGCAGGATTGCTTGCTCACGCAGGGCGTTTGGCTTTTGCTTTCCGACGCCCACCGGCCTCATACCCGCAGCACCTTTCGCGCCCCGCGCCTGCTTTCACAATTTTCCAAGCTGGCGCGGGGCGTTTAGGCTTGAGACGATCTTTTAGCGTCATCATTACCACTAGAAAGTTATCCAGTGACCGGAACCAAAATCGAGTTCGAAGGCATCACCAAAGTCTTCGACTCCGGAAAAAAGAAAGTCACCGCCCTCGACGGGGTCACCTTAACCGTCGAGCCCGGTGAGATCCTCGGCGTCATCGGCTATTCCGGCGCCGGAAAGTCCACGCTCGTACGCATGATCAACGGGCTAGACACCCCCACCAGCGGTCATCTACGCCTCGACGGCACCGATATCGTCGGCATGTCCGAGCACCAGCTGCGCCAGATCCGCCGCAACATCGGCATGATCTTCCAGCAGTTCAACCTATTTAATTCCCGCACCGCCGCGGGCAACATCGACTATCCGCTCACTCTGGCCGGCATGCCCAAACAACAACGCGCGCAACGCGTGGCCGAGCTGCTCGAGTTCGTCGGTTTGGCCGATCGCGGCCGAAACTATCCCGAGCAGCTTTCCGGTGGCCAGAAACAGCGTGTCGGCATTGCCCGAGCGCTTGCCACCAATCCGGATTTGCTGCTTGCCGACGAAGCCACCTCTGCTCTCGATCCCGAGACCACCCATGAGGTGCTCAACCTGCTTCGCAAGGTCAACAAGGAGCTTGGCATCACCATCGTCGTGATCACCCACGAAATGGAAGTGGTGCGCGCCATCGCCGACAAGGTCGCGGTCATGGAGGACGGAAAGGTCGTTGAGTACGGTAGCACCTTCGAGGTCTTCTCCAACCCACAGACCCGCGTGGCTCAGCGTTTCGTGGCCACAGCCTTGCGCAATACCCCCGATGCCATCGAATCCGAGGATCTCCTAGCCCACGAAGGCCGGTTGTTTACGATCAACCTTACCGAAGACTCCGGATTCTTTAGCGCGGCCGCAGCTGCGCGCGACGCGGGCGCTGAAATCGGCATAGTCCACGGTGGCATCACCACCTTGCAGCGCCACAGCTTCGGCAAGATAACGGTGCGCCTGTCCGGTCCGGATTCGGTCATCGAGGAGTTCTATCAGCACCTCAGCCGCACCACGGAAATTAAGGAGATCGCACGATGACTACTACGATCCTTGCAGCCGATTGGTCACGACTCGGTGACACGTTTACGACCGCCATCATCGACACCTTGGTCATGGTTGCAGTCACCTTGGTCGTCGGCGGTTTCTTCGGCCTCGTCCTTGGCGTTTTGCTCTACACCACCCGCCCCGGCGGGGTGCTTCAGAACAAGCCCATCTATTGGCTGGTTAATTTTCTCGTCAACCTGGTGCGCCCGATCCCGTTTATCATCCTGATCTCGGCGATCGGCCCCGTCACGGTGGCGGTTATCGGCACGCAGATCGGCCGCGAGGCCGCCATGTTCGGCATGTCGATTGCCGCAACCTTTGGTATCGCCCGCATCGTCGAGCAAAACCTCGTCACCATCGACCCCGGCGTCATTGAAGCTGCCCGCGCAATGGGTGCCTCCCCGTGGAAGATCATCACCTCGGTTATCGTCCGCGAGGCCTTAGGCCCGCTCATCCTGGGCTTTACCTTCGCCTTTATCGCCATCGTGGACATGTCGGCGATGGCCGGCTACATCGGTGGCGGCGGACTTGGCGACTTCGCGATTACTTACGGCTACCGCGCCTACGACTGGCAGGTCACCCTGGTAGCCACGGTGGTCATTGTCATCATCGTCCAGTTCGCCCAGAACTTCGGCAACTTCCTGGCCAAGAAGGTCATGCGCCGGTAGAGACCCATTCGCCCATGAAGTCCGCATTCGCTTCCTCGCGCATGCGGACTTTTTTCTCCCCACGCGAGCGATACAAAGGTGGCGGTGGTTCAGCAGCAACCCTCGTATAGCGGCTTTTTGCTGCACAAAAATAAAGCATCGTAGGCTCTCTGAGCCGCCAGCATTTGTGGGCACACCTCGGGCACTTCACTCCGATTCTTGCCGGAATTTCTGTCAAAAGTTCTATTGGAAGCAAGACCCAACTGTGTTTGAATGGTTAGCATGACCACTCCGCATAATGACCCTTTCAAAAGCAACCAGCCGTATAACCCATTCTCCACCCCTGATGCTATGCCTCAGCCCGCTAACCCGCTGGCACCACAAACGGGTTTCCCTGCGGGGTCTCCTGTCGGTTACCAGCACCCTGCTCTACCACCGGCGTATGTCGTATCGGTGGCGCCTAAGTCTAAGGTCCTCGCAGCGGTCCTCGCTTTCTTCTTTGGAAGCCTTGGTATCCACAACTTCTATCTTGGTTACAACGGAAGGGGCGCTGTACAGCTCACCCTTTTTGTCATTGGCCTTATTACATCATTACTGCTGATAGGTTTTTTCATTACCGCTGCCGTAGGTCTGTGGGCTTTCGTTGAATTCATCATGATCCTGATCGGCGCAGGCCAATACACCACCGACGCCCGGGGCGTCCTGCTTGACTAGGATTCTCCTTTTGTCCCAGGACCACTCCGCAGCGGCGGAATGAGCGCATTTCCCAACAGACCCGTTTCGGGTTGTAAGGAATTGCGCTCATTGAATTTCTGCCTCCCAAGACGATTAGGCAGAGGACTTAGTAATACCCACGGCTACCCATGACGTGCCTCTTTTCGGCTCATCCCCACAAGAACCCATGACCCCATCGGTGACCGTTGTCTCTAACTCAACCTCGAACTTCCTCCCGTCTGGGTGCATGACGGTCGTTCCTTCTACAGCTAGTTCGCCTATACGTACCGTCTCTCCTGCTTGAACTAATTGCTGCGCTACCGCAAGCTCGGCGACTTGCCCTTGGGGCGAATAAATTCCGCGCCCGCGCGCCCCCGGCAGAAACATCTCTCCACGCAGACTTGCCTCATACATAGCGATCGCTGCGGAGGTGTTGAGCCGCCCAAAAGAGTAGCTGTGCGGCATCAGAACCATCGACGGTGCAAAGCGATGCCCCTTCGTGTGTGAACATTCCCAGATCGGGGCATCGGGGAATGCTTCGGAAAGCGCCGCAGCCATTGGTCTGCCCTTGATCGCGCAGCAACGGTCGCGCTTGGAATGCGTGCACACGAGCAGCAATGGCTTCGTCTCCACGACCGCGCCCTTATCGGCGTTGCGACCAGGCCCAGCCAGGTCCAAGTCAAACAGCTCCTCGACGCTTGTCAATTCCAGACGTTCTGTTACCGCCTGCTCGCAAAATACGAGGTAACAAGTGTGCTTGTCCTTTTTCACATGCCCCTCGCGACCATGCTTGCGAATAAGATACATCCCACCCGGTAAGGCCTTGAGACGCTTGGTCAACTCAGGACCGAAGGTATCGCCGTCAAGGATGTCATGACTCCACGAACCCGGTTTTTCAAAGACGACGTACATGGCCCCCGGCTTGGAGGTCCCCGGCAGCGGCTCGCCAGCAACATCAGAACACAGCATGCTTGTCATGGTTGTTAGATTAACGCCCGTGACAGGTAAGTGCGTGCATTAGTTGTAGCACCTTCATTATGAAGTGGAACCACCGTGTTCCCCATACCGGTTCAAAAACCGTGTGGATTTCACGATACCCTGCAGTTTTTTTCTATGTTGTCTTTGTCTTCCAATTCTTTAAACCCTTTATCAACAGGAATGTTCAAGGCAGAGATCACAGCAGCAACTATCGCCATCTTGCCAATCGTACGTCCACGGCATCAGCACCGGGGAAGATTGTGGGTGCCGATAATGCTTACTCGCAGACTCGGAAAAGGTTCGTGTACACCGCTTTTGTTACCCACGTGTTCTCTCACTGCGTTGTCGGGTGCGAGCTGCCAGAGAATCGATACGTACTGAAGCTTAGCCACTGCAATCTCTCAACCAAGCGCTGGTGTGCTCGAAAGGGATAACGGGTCTGATTCACCACCGCGACCACAGTTGACAGACCATCTGCTCTGGGGCCGGTCTGCTCGTTCCAAGTCGCAGCATTCCCATCGCATTGCAGGAAGGCAGCCTATCCAGAAAGACACTTCGGGAATTGCGAGGGGCAACGCACCGGCAGATATCAGGACTCGACCCCCAGTTCTACAACTCGATACTTATTACAGCGGACCCGTGTAGCTAGACTCGGTCAAGTCCATGGAAGTGGTGTTTCTGCCTTTCGATTAAACAGGCTGGGTAACGGCTTCGGGGGCCCGCTCGAGCCTGAATTTTTTGCCGGTTCATGCGGCCTGCTCAGTGGGATCGCCAGCGTCGATGATGTTGGATGTGATCATCGCTTTGGTGTGCTCCAGGCTGGTGAGTGACATGTATCGGTTTTGTTGAATCCAGTCATCGTGGTGCTCAGCGAGTACGGCCCCAACCAGACGGACGACAGCGTCTCGGTTCGGGAAGATGCCGACGACATCGGTGCGCCGGCGGATCTCACGATTAAGCCTTTCAGTGGGATTGTTTGACCAGACTTTCTTCCACACTGCTTTCGGCGCGTTGGTAAACGCCAGCAGCTCATCAAGGGCTTCTTCCAGATAGTCGGCGACATGCGGGAACTTCTGCTGGCAAAACGTCACCACATCCTGCGCTTGGGCCCATACTGATTGTGCATCTGGCTGCTGGAATATCGTGTGGAACATCGCAGACAGTGTCGGCCACTGGGTTTTAGGCACCATTGCGGACAAGTTCTTTTAAGAAATGAGTTCGGCATCTCTGCCAGGACGCATTGGGAAGGACCTCCCCGATGGCGTGCTGGATGCCCAAATGGGCGTCACTGGTAACGAGGTAGACATCGTTGAGTCCGCGTGCTTTAAGGTCTCTGAAGAACCCGGTCCATGAGGCCACTGATTCGGCTGTAGCGACCTGCATGCCCAATAACTCCCGATAGCCTTCCGCGTTAACACCGGTGGCCAGTAGCACGGAGGTCTTAACGACTCGTCCGCCTTCGCGGACCTTCATGGTCAACGCATCGCAAGAGACGTAGAAATACGGGCCGGTATCTATTGGACAACGTACCCAAAGAAAGGACTAATCATGGCTGTCTACGAACTTCCAGATCTTGACTAGGCATTCGACGCTCTCGAACCACATATCTCCGCAGAGATCATGGAGCTGCACCACGACAAGCACCATGCAAATTACGTTGCTGGCGCCAATGCAGCCCTCGAGGCACTCGAGGCTGAGCGCAACGGTGAGGCCAACGCCGACCGCATCCGCGCTCTGTCCAAGAACCTAGCCTTCAACCTGGGTGGACATACCAACCACTCCATCTTCTGGAAGAACCTCTCCCCCAACGGCGGCGGCGAGCCCACCGGCGAGCTGGCTGAGGCCATCGACCGGGACTTCGGTTCTTTTGAGAAGTTTAAGGCTCACTTCTCCGCTGTAGCACTGGGCCTGCAGGGCTCCGGCTGAGCAGTACTCGGTTACGATCACATCGCTGGCCGCCTGCTCATTGAGCAGCTGACGGACCAGCAGGGCAACATCTCTGCGAACTTCACCCCGCTGCTCATGCTGGATATGTGGGAGCACGCCTTCTACCTCCAGTACAAGAACGTCAAGGCTGACTACGTCAAGGCCGTCTGGAACGTCTTCAACTGGGCTGATGTGGCAGAGCGCTTCGCCGCCGCCAGGAAGTAATTGCAGTAATTTCAGCTGAAGTAGCTTCATCACTATCGGTGTGGGGCGGGAACCGGATCTACCGGATTCCCGCCCCACACTTTTGTTATATGTGCAGCTTTCCGGATAGCGTGTGCCAAGACATTGCAGCTCAGCCATTTCTATTGACATATAGAAACTATTGAGGTGTAATACCTAGGTCATTTTCCGCTCTCCTAGAAAGCTCTATAGTGCCTAGAATCAGTAAGTCCTCTTGGAAGTTCTCCCGTGTATCACGCTCACAAACAGTGGTCGCGGGTATTTTGATAGTCGCCACCACTACACTTGGCGCACCCGCTGCATCGGCTTTAGGCCTTTCCAGTGGCAGTTCATCTTTAATCGGTTCAAGCTCTGTTCCGGGCGATGCCCAACACGCGGTCAACGAGGCGCAAATTGCTCAGATCCTAGAGAAGTACAATATTCCAGGTGCCCAAGTTGTACACCAAAAAGGCAGTGTGACCGATAGCTACGCTGTAGGAGTCGCCCGAAAAGACCTAGGAACTCCAGTGTCTGAAGACACTATGTTTCAAGCCGCATCCTTGACAAAGGTTGTCAGCACCTACGCTTTCCTCAAGCTCGTCGATGAGGGAAAACTCGACTTAGACACCCCCCTGTGGGATTACTATCAATCTCCTCGCATCGCGGGTAGTGCCGAAGCAAAGACCATCACTGCACGCATGGTTCTCAACCACACCACCGGGCTTCCCAACTGGGCTACCTCGCCCGGTGCCGAAGACTCAGCGCTCGTTCCGCAATGGACGCCAGGAACTAAGTTCGGTTACTCCGGAGATGCATTCTTCCTGCTGCAACAAGTAGTAGAGCACATGGAGAATAAAAACTTCTCAGACATACTCGACACCGAGGTATTCCGCCCCTTCAACATGGAACACTCTTCCTTAGTATTCCGTGAAGCAGATATCCCGCTCATGACTGTGGGTCATAATGAGAATGGCGAACCAGGCAAGCTGAGCGAGTACCGGCGAGGAAACGACGCTTATACCCTGCTTACCAGTGCAGATGACTACACTAAGTTCATCCAGCGGGCGATCATTTCTGGTGAGGGACTCTCGCCAGAAGTCCACCAGGAATGGCTTCAGGCTTCTTCCGACGCTAATCAGACTCCCCCCAGCCCAGCAGATCCGTTCATCTCGTGGGGATTGGGAATAGGACTCGAGGACAGCGATCTAGGCCCAGCAGTCTGGCATTGGGGAGATAACGGTTCTCGGCGGGCCTTCTTCATAGCTTTCCCCGAGAGAAAGGAATCTATTGCCATGTTCTGGAACAGCAGCAACGGGCAGAAGTCCGCAGAAGACCTACTGCAGCTCTTCCTTGGTAAGGGAGATTTCCATTCGACCGAATGGGTAAATGGAAATCCAGAGTAGTTTCTAGGAGACGAAGCCGCCGATGATGGCATCTCGCAGCTGGCGCACCGGCGGGGCATCGTCGGCTTTGCGCCAGATGAGGCCGAGCTCGCGATAGGCCGGGGGATCGAGCGGGATGAGGTTATCTACCTGTAGGTATGGGTCATCCAGTGGCAGCAAGGCGCAGCCTAATCCGGCAGAGACCAGTCCCGCCACGGTGGTCAGTTCCATCGACTCGAATACCAGCTTGGGGTTAAAGCCGGCGGAGGTGGCGAGGGCGTCGAGAAGCATTCGGGTACCATAGCCAGGCAACATGCCGATGAAGGCCTCCTCGGCAAAGTTCGCCAGCCGGGCATTGGCTTGGCCTGCCGCCCAGTGTCCGTCGGGCACCGCGAGGCCCAGGCGCTGCAGTTTTATCTGGTGCCAGCCCAGGGCGGAGTCGGCATCGACGGGCCGCGGGCCAACGAGGGCAATATCGGACTCCCCCGCCACCACGCGCTCCTGTAGCTCCCGGGCTGCGCCCTGGTGGAGGCGGATGTCCACGCGCGGATGAAGCTCGCGGTAGCTCTTGAGCAGATCGGGCACCATCCAGGTTCCCAGCGAGTGCATGAAATCGAGACGTACGGTTCCCAGCTCCGGATCCATGAGGCGGGAGACCGCGTCACGGGCGCGCTGCTGGGCAGCGAGCATAGCCTTCGCCGGCTCGAGGAAAGCCTGGCCGCGGGAGTTGGGAACGAGGCGGCGCCCGCTTCGCTCAAAGAGGGTGGCGCCGAGGTCCTTTTCAATGCGCTGCACCCGGCGGGTGAGCGCGGATTGCGATATCCCCAGCTCATCGGCCGCGGCCCCCACGAGGCCGACCTGCGCCACAGCGACCACGCCGCGGACATCCTCCAGGTTCATGGACACTCCTCAGTTAGATATTTCACTGAATTCATGCATATCGTGCATGAAGATTGTCGCTTTATTGCATTTTACACATGAGTGCGTGGGGGCAATGATGGTTCTATGACCAGAACCCGGCGCGCCACCATCGCGATGCTCTTTGTGGGACTAGCGATATTCTCCTGCCTCTATACCACGCAGGCCATGCTGCCCACGCTGGTAAAACAGCTGCACATGAGCTCCACGCAGGCGGCACTGACGGTGTCCGCGGCCACGGGGGCGCTGGCTCTGTGCGTGGTCCCGGCGTCGATCGCCTCCGAACGCTACGGGCGCGGGCGAGTGCTCATCATCTCCGCCATCGCCGCGACGGGCGTGGGCCTTATCGTGCCGCTGGCCCAGACGCCGCTGCAGCTCATTGTGCTGCGCGGGCTGCAGGGCGCGCTTCTGGCAGGGGCTCCGGCCACAGCGATGGCCTGGCTTTCTGAGGAGCTGGATTCCAAGCTCCTGCCGCGAGTCATGGGCATTTATATCGCCGGCACCTCCATCGGCGGCCTGAGCGGGCGCCTCATCCCCACAGGCGTCCTGGAATTCTCCACCTGGCGCTGGGCGCTCTTTGCCTCCGCGTGCGTATCGGCGCTCTTCGCCGTGGCCTGCATTCTCTTGCTCCCAGCCCAGCGCAATTTCCACCCCAAGGAGATTCACGTGCGCTCAGAATTGCGCGCGATCTTTGTCCACTGGCATGACCGGCGCCTCGCACCCCTTTTCATCGTGGCTTTCCTTTCCATGGGTGCCTTTGTCTCGCTCTACAACTTCCTCGGTTTCCGGCTCACCGAGCACTTCGGCCTCGCCCCCGCGCTGGCCGGATCGGTATTCTTATTCTACCTCACCGGCACCTGGGCCTCAGCGCGCGCGGGAAGGCTGGTGAGCCGCCACGGGCATGGAACAACCCTTCTGGCAGCGTGTGTTCTGCTCGCTGTGGGCATCGCCTGCTGCATGGGAGGCATCGTCCTCACGCTTATCGGCATCGTCGCGCTGACCGTAGGCTTCTTCGCCGCCCATTCCACGGCATCGGGGTGGGTGAGCCACCTGGCCACCCACGATCGCGCGGAGGCCTCGAGCATGTACGTCTTCTGCTATTACCTGGGCTCGTCCATCTTGGGCGCTGTGGCGGGCGTGCTTTTCGACGCCTTCTCCTGGACCGGCTTCATCCTCTCCTACACCGCGGTGGCTCTGGCGCTGTGCGTGCTCGCTCTGACGGTGCGCAAAGAGGCCTAGCCGCACTCAGTCCTAGCCGCGCAGGGACCTAATCCCCGGCGCGCCGCGATCCATCCACTCGCGCACCACGCGGGTGGCCTGCACGTCACCGGAGTTGTACTCCAGCAGCTTGGCACGGCTTTCTGAATCCCCGGCGAGCGCGGCGCGACGGGCATTGACGGATTCCTCGCCGTCGAAGTCCTCCTGTGCCCAGTGGAAGCCCGCCACGGGCGCGACCTGCTTGAGGCCGAGCCCCATGGTGCAGGCGAAGTTGCGCTTAACGTGCAGGAAGAGGTCCACCCACTCCTGAGAGCCGATGAACTCCTCGACCTGGGCGAGGCTGGGTGAGTCAAAGCGCTGCGCGGACATGCGCATCCAGTGGTTCTCACCGTGGGCAAAATAGCAGTAGGCGGCAAAAGTCTCGCCCTGCGCGTGGGCGCCCGCGCGGATGCCCATGAGCCAATCCCAGAAGCGGGAGAAGTTCTCCGCCTCTGCCTTGCCACCCAGCGGCTCCCAGGTGACGAAGGGATGGTACTCGCCCTCGTACCACGCACCCCATAGGTATGCGCCCTGGTCGAGGTAGGCTTCCATGTCCACGTCGACTTCTACATCAGCGCGTGGCACAGATACCTTTCCGCGCCGCAGCAGCGGGATGCCCTCTCGCCACGCGGCCGCGAGGGCAGAGGTATCTCCCAAGCCGGCATCGATAAGCATAGGAACGAATGACACCGTCTAAGTACGATAAGCGACATGACCAGAATGGTTATGCTAGGCACAAACCCCCCCACACATTCGACAAATGCATTAAAAGAAGATGTTATTCGTTTTTTGCATGTTACACTTGCACGCCTGCGATAACCGCCAAGCAATCACATCCTGTCGTTTACCGAAGCGTCCCTACCTTCTCAGGGATGGATAGTTTTTCTTTCCATGCATCCATCGCCCACTCGGCGAGAGCGCCTGACCACTATTCGACGATTCTTCGGCACATATTCAATGCGCTGCCACCTCGCATTCCGCAACCACTGTTCCCATCGGCTGCTATCAGTAGAGTCAGTACAACTAGTGCCCCTTGCCACATACTTTGTTAAGGTTTCGCAACGATTTAGCCCTATCGCATGAAATAGCTACCGTTGCCCATGAGAAAGAAGTTACGGTTGGGGCTATGAGTATTTCCCCTGTGACTTTCCGTAGGCTCATGCTTGTAAGCGTCACCGCTGGTGCACTCGTGCTGGCAGGCTGCGGCGACAGCCAGCCTGGCACACAGGGCAGCACCGCAACGCTTTCCGCACAGACCCAACAATCACCACAATCCGCGCAGACCTCCGCGGCTACCGCCAATCCAGGCCAAGCAGCATCACTGCTTTCTGAATCCGCCGGTTTGGCGCCACTCGGCGACGCATCGGCAGACAACAAGACACAAGCGCCTGCCGCAGGCTCCCAGCTCGTGGTCACCGGGATGCGCTATGGCAGTCATGACAGCTTCGAGCGCGTCGTGCTCGATCTCAGCGGTACTGGCAGCCCCGGCTGGTCCACGGAGTTGACGTCTACTCCCACCCGTGACGGCAGTGGGTTCCCCGTGGAGTACAAGGGAACGACAGCCCTCATGATCAATATCGAGGGCACCACCTACCCCTTCGAGCTGGGCATGGAGGATCCGGATTTGTCCCCCATTACCTCCACTGGCGGGGTGGTCACTGGAGTACAGTCGCTAGGTACGTTTGAGGGTCGTTCGGCTTTTGTCATCGGTCTTAATGGCTCCCACGCCTACTCGATTCAAACCCTGAATGATCCTTTACGCGTGGTCATCGATATCCGCAACGACTAGCAGTAACGATGAGACAGATAGACGAGTCCTAGTTCTGGTTCTATTCGAATTCTGCTTCCACTTCCCAGCGTCCCGCCCACAGCAGCAGCCATGCACGTGGGCGGTTTTGCTTATCGACGGCCACCACTTGCAGTCTGGCCACCGCCGCTTTGCCCTGCCACCATCCATCATCTACTGGCCAAGGCCCGGCCCACCCGATGACGTCGAATCGCTCGTGGTCGATCTCTGCGATCGCCGGATCGGCGTTCAAGACGGCTTCACTGGTGACGTACACCGTCATCCCACCCGCAGCCGCGGACGCGCGCAGATTAACCTTCGCGGCGCCATCGCCTAGCCGCGCGGGTAGCGGCGGTGGGATCTTGCCTAGCCAGCGTCCTCGCGCGCGTCGAGCCTGCACATCCACCGACTCCCCATAATCGATGAGGTCAATCCTCTCGCGTACCCCACGTCCCCCGACGACTACGGGAGTCTTGACTGCGCTGATCCCTAAACTCGACTGTACCCGCGCTATCACCCTCTGAGCCTCATCACTTGCCTGCGCACCCCAGAGGCTGCGTGCAGCCGGTTGTGCGCATTCGACGGGTTCGAGGCCGAGCTCATTGATGGCACCGACCCCTCCCGATGCCAGCCATGCATCCAGTTGCCACCGCACACGATCGGCCATCGCCTTCTCATCAAGTTGCGTCCGCGTATGCCAGGTGCGGGTAGCGGTAGCTTCATTACCACTAGCATGAACCCTCAACCGATAACAGACCAACCCCCGGGCTCTTAAAGTCTCATGCAACTGGCTGGCCAACGCACGGGCAATAAACGCAGCCTCGTCCACGCGGGTAATGGGATCCTCGGGGCGTATCCATACGCTGAAGTCCTCACCTTCGATCGGTGGGGCAACAAGTCGATCGTCATGCGCGCTGGCAATCTCATAACAGCGCATCCCTTCGTCACCGAAACGGGTGACGACAGTGTGCTTCGGGAGGTTGGCGAGATCCCCGAGCGTGCGCACGCCAAGATCATAAAGAGTATCGACGACCTCCGGTGCGCAGCCCAGCGCGACCTCGTGGCGCAGCATCACTAGTGGTAATGAAGCCAGGAATACAAGCGATTTTCCCTTCGGCACGATCTTTTGCTCCCGCGCGGCCAGCACCGCAGTAGGTATCTCGTCAGCAATGCCTACCAGACAATCGCTTCCCGCCCGGGCTACAGCATTAATGAGCTTTTCTGCGGCGCGATCCTCGCTGCCATAAAAGCGCGCGGCCGCTGCCGCGTTGAGCACGACTAATCCTGGCCGCAGAATCTCAATGCTCGGAACGACGTCGGCGAGATCTTCCACCAATCCTGTGAATGTGCGGGCATCGCGTTCTTCGTCTAAATCAACCGCCGCAACCTCCGCACACAGCGCTTGGGCTTGCCTGACACGCATGCCCCGCTTGATTCCTGCTGCGCGCGCTTCCGGATCGCAGACAACAACACGGAATCGGGAGGTAATCACCACTGGCCCTGGCCCGGCCTTGTTTTCAAGACGGGCGGCTTGCACCGGCCAGTCAGGAAACCACATGGCCAGCGTCCGCATGTCAGACTGCCCGTAGCCGCTGACGTGGTTGCGGTGGTTGCTTTCCGACGATCACCGCGCCCCTTCGCTCATGCCCTTTTGCTCGTACCTGCACCGCCAACTCCAGGCTGCGGATACGTCCTGTGCCGGCGCCAATTCCAGACACCGCGGCTAGGCGGGCCTCGACATAGGCGGCCGGCGATGGAACTTGTGTTCCAATCATGGCTAACGTGGCACGTCCGGCGCGCAGCTTGGCCAAGAGTGGACGGGCGCGGGTCGGAGAAAGGGCCAGCGCGGGCCCACGATAGACCACAAGATCTAAGCCTTCAACGAGAACGCTAACCGCCGCTAGTGGCTCAAGACCCGGGTCAGGCACGGCGACGACATGGTCTAAATTGCCACCGGTTTCGGCAACGGCAGCGTAACCAAACTCGGGCCATCCGACTACGCCTACGACGCCACCTTCACCGCTGACGTGGGCAATGACCTCCGACATGAGTAATGAACTGGCACTAAAGCTGTAGGCAACCCCACGAGCAAGCCCACCACCGGGCAGCAGCTTGGCCAATCCCACGGGCATGGCGATCTGTTTATCCACCGGCAAGGGAGCATGCTCGCTATCAAAACGGGCGAGCTTCGCGCGCAGGTGTGCGATCTGCTCCTCCCTACCGGGCGCCGGTTCAGCCACCCCAGCATTTCGAACATACGTTTGCATCATGCAAGCTATCTTAAGCACCGCCCCAGTAGCGGTCAACACCCCAGCGCAACCCACCTCGCCCCGGGTGTGGGGTTCTATACGTAATGACGCCGCCCCTACTGTTAGGTTAAAGCCATGAACGCGATCTACGAGTCCCGCATGCGCCAGACCCCCATCCCTACGCCTCTTATTGTCAGACTTGTTAGTTCTTTCCTCTTCGGGGTGGCGGTCGCCGTTCTCACCACATCCTTGGCCCGCGGTGTTCAGGTCACCATCATGGTCGCATGCCTAGCGGTGGGCATCATGATCATCTTCGCCCACCCGTATCGTCGTGAGATCCGCACCTTCCTCGAGACCCGCAACCTCGTCTACATGCCCAAGGTGGGTCAGATCGTTCCCTTGTTTTTGGTATGGCTCGCGCTCATGCTCGCGCCGGTGCTAGCGCCTGCGGCCGTCTGGGTCACGGTGGTGGTGTTCCTTGTCATTTTCGGCTGGATGTGGCTGGTATTCCCCCACATCGACGGCACCCGTTCGCTCGCTTTTATCGATTAGTGCGATGCGCACTGACGCTACGCCTATGCTTGCCGACGAGTAAGGCACCGACCGTAGGCGTCGGCAAGGGACCTGACCCCTTGATGGTGGACACGCTGAAACCAGCATGTCGCTGGGGAAGTGAGGTACCCTTCCACCATGCCACGCAAGACCTACACCGAGCAGTTCAAGCGTGACGCAGTGGCGTTGTACGAGTCGACTCCCGGAGCAACGATCAACGCGATCGCCTCCGAACTCGGAGTCAACCGCAACTCCCTGCGCACCTGGCTCGACTCCTTCGGCACCGGCACCAAAACCAATGCCAACGGCGAGAAAGTCGCCAGCCCCGTCGCCGCCGCCAACAGCGCACGCACCCCGGCTGAAGGACTCTCCGATACCGAGCGCATCCGCGTGTTGGAACGCGAAAACGCCAAACTCCGCGAGGAACGAGAAATCCTACGCAAGGCGGCTAAATATTTCGCGGAAGAGACGAATTGGTGAACCGCTTCCGATTTGTTGACGACCACCGAGACTTCTACGAGGTCAAGCGGTTATGCCAGGTCCTTAAAAATCAATCGGTCCTCGCACTACGCCTGGAAATCGGCTGCCCCTGCCCGCCAGCAACGCCTCGTCGCCGACGCGGTGCTGGGAGCGCAGATCAAGACCACCTTCAACGCCGAGAACGGCTGCTACGGGGCGAAACGTGTGACTGCGACTATCAACTCCAGCGACGGCAACTCCGCCGGCGGCGTTGTTGTGCAGCGGGTCAATCACAATCGCACGGCCCGGCTGATGCGGCAGATGGGCCTTTTAGGTTTCACCAGGAAACGCCGGGTGAAAACGACGACGTCGAGTAAACGGGCCCCGAGGTTTCCGGACCTGCTGCAACGCCGGTTCACTGCGGACAGGCCGAACGCGGTCTACGTCGGCGATATCACGTACCTGCCGATCGCGGACGGCTCGAATATGTACCTGGCCACCGTTATTGATTGCTATTCGCAGCAGTTGACCGGTTTCGCGATCGCCGACCGCATGCGCACCGAACTGGTCGAAGAAGCCCTGACGATGGCCCGGAAGGTACGAGGAGACCTGAATGGGGCGATTTTCCACTCGGATCACGGCAGTGTTTATACCTCTGATCAGTACCGGAGACTATGCGTGCGCTTCGGTGTCACCCAGTCGATGGGCGCGATCGGGACGAGTGCGGACAACTCGTTGGCGGAGTCGTTCAACGCCTCGCTGAAGCGGGAAGTCCTGCAGGATGAGTCTGTTTTCGCTAGTCAGTTGGCCTGCCGCCGGGATGTGTTTCGGTGGTGCACGCGGTACAACACCAAACGATTGCATTCATAGTGCGGTTACCGCTCACCGAACGCCTTCGAAGCCGCCGGGTTAGCTACACTGACTATCGCATCTTGATGAAATCCCCGTGTCCACTTTCCGGGGTTCGGGCCTGGAAGAGCTTCCTGCCGCAGGCTGGATAGCTGCAGGTGAACCTCGGGGGACGCACACGTGCAGACGAGTGGGAAACCCCACGACGGGCAGATCCACCAGCCGACGGAAGATGTGGTCACGCTTGGTCCCGGGCCGGGAGCATTCAGGACAGGCGTCGCTGACCGCCACAGGTGCGGCATCGATGATGGTGATGCTTCCGGCGTCAGTGGCACCGGTGATCGTCAATCCGATTTCCGCGGTACGGCAGATGGTGTCGGCGACGAGGTTGCCAGTAGGCTGCACAGTAGGGTCCTGGTTCGGTCAGATGATGGTGTGGTAACCCTCATCTGACCGAACCAGGACCCTATATGTTGTACCCCCCGAACCCCACCCCGTGGTCAGCTACGCATTCCAAATCGTGAAGAGCCGGATTAGCTACACTTACTATCGCATCTTGATTAAATCCCCGTGTCCACTTTCCGGGGTTCAGACCCAAGCAACAAATTCGTACGACGCATACATCGTCCCAGCAATGCATAAAACGAATACTCCTGACTCACATACACCACATACGCACCGTGTGGCGATACAGGGTCAGCGCTGCAAAAAGACGGAAAGCTAATCAAGATCGCGGGAGACCGCCCACCGCGTGAGCGCATGTCGGTTGGACTGCTGGGTCTTGCGCAAAATATTCGACGCATGCGTCTCGACGGTCTTGACCGAAATAAACAACGCTTGGGCTATCTCTTTATACGTGTATCCGCGAGCCAGTAGCTTCAGTACCTCTAGTTCGCGGCGAGTCAGCGCATCGACGATAGGATCCGACACAGGCGCACCGCGATCGACGGCGGCGTCGCGTACCGGATCCTCAACCACACCCGCTCCCGCCTCATGATCAGGACGAGCAAAGGCATCGAGCACAAAACCTGCCAGGCGCGGACTAAAAACAGCATCCCCGGTATGCACCCGCGTAATCGCCTCCACCAGCTCAGGACCGGAGATCGACTTGGTGACATACCCGCGCGCACCCGCACGAATAACGGAAATGACGTCTTCTGCGGCATCAGAGACTGATAAAGCTAGAAAACGCGGCGTGGCACTAACCGCACGCTGGACGGCAACGCCACCCCCATCGGGCATATGGACGTCGAGAAGCACCACATCCGGACATGTCGCATCGATACCGGCAACCGCGTCGGCAACGGTACCCGCCTCGCCGACGATTGCCACCTGCCCGCCAATCTCGGCTTTGACGCCGGCACGAAAAACAGAGTGGTCATCGACGAGAAAAACGGTAATCGGTTCGCTCATGACTCCTATTGTTGCACGCGCCGAAGGCCGACGAGCCGATTGCTGCGCCACGCCGCGAGCACCCCGCCACGCCCCGCACCCCAGTCCACCCCACTGCACCTTATTCGGACCTACTGGTCTGTGACCGGCATGACGATGGCAACTTCCACGCCCTGACCTGGGGTAGAGGTAATCGTGGCCGTCCCACCCGCGCGGTGCACCCGGCCCAGAATGGAATCGCGCACCCCATGACGATCGGCCGGAATCGCCTCCTGGTCAAAGCCGGTCCCGCGGTCGCGCACAAACACCTCGAAGCCGCCAAGCGTCTCCGCGTACACGTCGACCGTACCTACCCCTGCGTGCTTGGCCGCATTGACCATCGCTTCCCGGGCAGCCAAAACCGCGGCTTGCAAAGAATCGCTGATAGGAAGATCTTCGCCCACGGTCACCGGTGCGATGCGCACGCCAAAAGTGTCTTCAACCTCCCCGCACGCGCGGTTGAGGGCGGCGAAAACGGTGGTGTCCTCAACAGGTGCGAACAGCCATTGGCGCAGCTCGCGCTCTTGGCCGCGGGCGAGCCGGCGCACCTCGGCGGGGTCATCGGCCCTTTTTTGAATAATCGCCAGCGTCTGCAGCACGGAATCGTGCAGGCGGTTGGCAATCTCGGCGCGCTCGTCGGCAAGCAATTTCTGCTCGCGCTCGAAGGTCATCCGCGACCACACGCGCAGCCCGAACGGAATCCCCAGCGCAGCCACCCCCACCAGGGTAAGCAGCACTGCCGCCACAGCAAGGCCGAAGCTTTCCCCATCACCCCACTGCGCGATGGTCAGCACCACCCCGGACAACACGAGGATCCCGCCCGCGCCGATCGCGATCACGGTGCGCGGTTGACTATGCGTAGCGTCAGTACCACTACGATCCACCGCCCTGTCATACGACAGCCACGCCAACCCCGCCCCCACGGCCGTGATCGCCAACGCCGCCACAATCCCGCCGGAAAGCCCCGCGACGAAACCGCCGATCGCGGCCGCACCGAGCCCGGCCAACGCCACGAGGAGATAATTGAAGGAGCGACTCATGCGCGCCGGGGACGCCTCGTGGTGGTCTTCCGCCGGAGTGATGATCCATAGACCGATATAGAAATACAGGCCGAGCCCACCTAGCAGCGCCAGTGCCACGAGCGCCACGCGCACCCGATCCACCGGGATGCGCAGGTGTGCGGCAAGCCCGCTGGCAACGCCTGCAAGCACCGCCCCATCTTTGCGGCGCACGTAGCGCGGGTAGGCTGCTTCGAGATTCATATCCCCCATCATTTCATCCCGCCCCGCACCCTGACATCAGGGCTTGCCCTGATTTTCGACAGCACGCACAGCACCGTTACCCATATTCTGCCGGCACGTGGCGCTGCCGCCTTTCGCTTAACGACGCCCGCAGCGCCGCACGTCCCACCCACGCTACCTCTCAGCCACACACCCGCTTCCTGCGCTGACCACCTTGTGGCGCCGACAACGGCCTAGCGGAGCCAAAAATCAGGGGCATCCCCGATGGTTTTCTATTGGTAATGACGGCAACAATAGACCTATGACAACCCCACCGAACCCCGAGCCAGATTCCGTTCCGACGCCCCGGGCTTCGGCGACACCGTTGTCGATAGACACCCTAAAAGACATATGGGCCACCCGCCCAGTGCGCCTTCCTTCCTCCCAGGGGGGCAACGCAAAGATCGAAGGGGTCGCCGAGGGCATCGGTGTGCGATATCGCATCGATCCGACGATCGTCCGCGTTGCCTTCGTGGTAGGTGCCGTGGCCGGCGGCGGGCTGGTCCCCTACCTTGTGGCCATTCTCCTCATGCCGCGTTTTTCCGTCCCCCAATCGCCAGGCGAGCTTGTCTTTAGCGACATCGATCCGGCCTCACCTCAAGCAAAGACGCTGAAAAAGGAACGAAACATAGGCTGGTTGCTAGCGGTAGCGATCGTTTTATTCGGTGGGCTTGGCGTGGCAGGTGAAGGCGTACTCAGCGTCTCGGTCGTGCTTGGTTTATTCGCGATCGCTTGGTTTGGGTTGTATCAGCGCACCCCTCAAGCCCCGGCTGGCTTGCTCCAGCCCCCGACCCACTATGGGCAACGTCCACACGCTAGTGCCGGGACGGCTACCAACCCCTGTGCCCTTGACGCCGATGACTCCACGGGGGCCTCCCGCAACGAGCACACCGCCCCGACTTCGCCTTCCCAGCCGCAGGTGGACTTGAGCGCGTACCTGCCAGCTGAGGGCTTTGCTAGTCCGTTCCAGCTACCTACCCCGCCTGCGTGGGATCCCCTGGGGGCAGCGCCGTCGCTGTGGTATCTGCCGGAGCCGCCGAAGGCCGTCGTCAAGCAGAAGCGAAGCTGGCGTTGGCTGTGGTGGATCGGCGTGCCCGCGGCCGCTTCGGTCGCGGTCCTGCTGGCCCTCGCGGGCGCGAATGTCGACGGTGAGACTACGCCGGCGGTCGGCGACCAGCATCAAGTCATCACCGACGAGTCCCAGCTTGAGCCGAGCTACCACACCGATGTCGGCGATATCACTCTCGATCTGGCCGAGCTTGACTCTCTTAGCCAGGATCGCAGCGTAGTAGTGACTAATACTGTCGGCAATATTTATGTCACCTTGCCAGAGACGGTGGCCGTCAAGCTCTCCTGCGACACCGCAGCAGGCGAGGTCGACTGCGTTCCCACGACACACACAACCGGCCCCGTTCTAATCATCGACGCACGTGGCAGCGTTGGCGATGTTGTGGTCAAGCCCTAAAAGACACCCTCGCGCCAGACACCCCGGGCATGGAACCTCCTCGCATGAGCGTGTGTGAGAAATACTGTATTTCATACGGTGATCAACGAAAAGCCCAATGAGGTCATCACAACGCTAGTCAACAACGCGCCGCCATTACCTTCGCTGACATTGTATCCGTTTGCTTGTGCTTTTCGACGTTTCGCGCATCGAACGGGGTTGCGGCACAACTTTCCCTCACGGTTGCCCCATCATCACGCATGAAAGGGTGCGTGTCGATGTGGCACGCAGAACCGGACACATGGGGTTTACCATAGCCTTTGGTTTCTATCGGTCTACAGGTATAAATTAAAGCCGTGAGAGCGCCGGGCATACGCCACGGGTAGAGCACGGCGATCCCAAAGTAGTTCTCGGGAATTCACTCAGGTCTACCCAGGCCGGTTCCCCGCTTCGCCTCCCATCGGAAAGGGAAGTCACCATGGCAATCCTCACCACACCGCACACCGCCTCCGGCCCTACCCCAGGCGGCGACAACGGCACCTCCCACCAATCCAAGCTCAAGCAGGGCACCCTCGGCACGGTACTCATTACCAGCTTGGGCGTGTCTTTCGTGATCTCCGGCGACTTTGCCGGCTGGCAGTTCGGGCTTGCCGACGGCGGCTGGGGCGGCATGTCCATCGCGCTCGGCATCGTCACCGTTTTGTATTTGACCATGTGTATGTCGCTGGCCGAGCTGTCCTCCGCGCTGCCCAGTGCCGGCGGCGGATATCGCTTCGCTACCACGGCCTTCGGCCCACTCGGAGGCTTCATCACCGCCGCAGCCATCGTGCTGGAATATGTCATCGCACCGGCGGCCATCGCCACCTTCATCGGATCCTATGTCGAATCCCTCAATCTCTTCGGGCTCACCAGCGGCTGGCCGTTGTACCTTGCCTGCTACATCATCTTCGTCGCCATCCACTTAGCGGGCGCGGGCGAGGCCTTAAAGCTCATGCTTGGCATCACCGGTATCGCGGTTTTCGCACTGATCGCCTACACGCTGGTCATGGTCCCGCACTTTGAGGCCGCCAACCTCACCACTGGCGTCGGGCTGTTCCCGAACGGAGCCACCAGCGTGTGGGCGGCGATCCCCTTTGCTATCTGGTTCTACCTTGCCGTCGAAGGTGTGCCCATGGCCGCCGAGGAGGCCCGTGATCCGCACCGCACCATCCCACGATCAATTTTGGGGTCGATGTTCATCCTCATGCTTGCGGCCGGGACCATGCTCGTGGTGGGCCCAGGTGCCGCAGGGGTGGCCGTTTTCGCCGAGTCCGGCAACCCACTGGTCAGTGGGCTTGAGGCTGTCGGTGCCAACCCGACGTTTGTCACCCTCATCAACGTCGCCGCCCTCATCGGCCTGGTCGCCTCCTTCTTCTCGATCATGTACGGCTACTCCCGACTGATCTACTCCCTGTCCAACGACAATGTCTTGCCGCCGGCACTATCGAGGGTCAACGGTCGCGGCGTGCCCACCTACGCGCTGGTCATCCCGGCCGCCATCGGCTTCACGCTCACCTTGTTCATCGACGGCGACACCCTCATGAGCGTGGCCGTCTTTGGCGCCGTCATTTCTTACGCTTTGATGATGGCCAGCCACATCAAGCTGCGCATCACCAACCCCGATCTGCCGCGCCCCTACAAGACCCCCGGCGGCATCATCACCTCCGGCGTCGCTTTCGTGCTCGCTTGTGGCGCAATCGTGTCGGCCTTCGTCTCCAACTTCGCCGTCGGCTCCGTCTCCTCGCTGGTGCTGGTCGCGATGACGATCGTCTACGTCTACGTGCCAACGACAAAGAAAACGCCAGCCACCGACGGCCCTGGTGGCGTCGTTAAGCCCGCCTACGACACCTACGACGCTGACATGTAAGTGAGATCCGTACCGACAGTACTGAAAGCCCACCTAGTTCGACACTAGAAAGAATCACGACGCATCATGGTCTACGTTCAACGCCTTGCCGGGCATACCTACCAATTCGCCTCCCTCAACGACGTCCTTGCCAAGGCATCCCCCGCCCGCTCCGGCGACGTGTTATCAGGCGCAGCTGCCGCCACCGCGCAGGAGCGCGCTGCAGCACGCTGGGTGCTTGCCGACGTGCCCCTGGCGGACTTCCTCGAACACCCCGCCATGCCCTATGAGACCGATTCGGTCACCCGAGTCATCCTCGACGACCTCAACCTCGAGGCCTTTGATATCGTGTCGAGGCTTACCGTCGGCGAGTTCCGGGAGTGGTTGCTTGCGACGTGCTACCGGAAGTCGGCAAGCCTCGACCTCGCGTCAATCGCCAAGGGGCTGACCCCGGAGATGGTGGCGGCCGTATCCAAACTCATGAGCAACGGCGAATTGATCGCAGTCGCACACACTATACGTAACGTCACCGCGTTTAGATCCACTATCGGCCTGCCCGGAACGCTTGCTACCCGCCTCCAGCCCAACCACCCCACCGATGACCCCATCGGTGTCGCAGCCTCCATCGCCGACGGGCTACTCATGGGCTCCGGCGACGCCGTGATCGGCATCAACCCAGCCACCGACATCCCCTCGCGCGTTGACACCCTGCTCCAGCTCATCGACGAGGTCCGCCAGCGCTACGAGGTACCCACACAGTCCTGCGTCCTTACTCACGTCACCACCACCATCGGGCTCATCGAGCACGGCTCACCGGTCGATTTGGTATTCCAATCCATTGCCGGAACCGAAGGCACGAACGACAGCTTCGGAGTGACCCCGGCGATCCTCGATGAGGCCTACGAGGCCGCCCTCTCGCTGCGCCGCGGCACGGTGGGGGATAACTGCATGTACTTTGAGACCGGGCAGGGCTCGGCCCTGTCTGCGGCGGCACACCTCGACGGCGACGGGCGTCCCGTAGACCAGCAAACCCTCGAGGCCCGCGCCTATGGCCTAGCGCGACGCTACAACCCCCTGCTGGTCAACACCGTGGTCGGCTTCATCGGACCCGAATACCTCTACGACGGCAAGCAGATCATCCGCGCCGGACTCGAGGACCTCTTCTGCGGCAAGCTCCTCGGCCTGCCGATGGGTGTCGACGTCTGCTACACCAACCACGCCGAAGCAGATTCCGACGACATGGACACGCTGCTACACCTGCTCATCCAGGCCGGAGCCAGCTTCGTGATCTGCGTACCGGGCGCCGACGACATCATGCTCGGATACCAGTCACTGAGCTACCACGACGTGGCCTTGGCCCGCTCGGTTACCGGCCAGCGCTTCGCTCCGGAGTTCGAGGCGTGGCTGAGCTCGCGGGAGCTCATCGACGAGTCGCGCACCCTGCAGTCCACGAATTCACTAGAAATCGACAGCCTACTTCAAATCGGTGGTGGAAGCTATGTCTAGCAGTACCGTCATTACCACTAGTACCACCGCCCCCTCGGCGGCTTCTTCCCACACCACGGACCCCTCCGTTGGGACGGCCGCGGAGAAGCTGCGGGCCGCAACCCCGGCGCGCGTGGGACTCGGGCGCGTAGGCGCCGCTATTCCCACGAAGGCTCGGCTCGATTTTCTCAGCGCACACGCCGGCGCCCGCGACGCCGTTCATACTGGCCTTGACGTGGAAGGATTGGTTGCGGATTTGCGCGCGGTGGGCGTCGGCACGCATGCGCTCGTCAGGTCGCAGGCTGCAACCAGGCAAGACTACCTATTACGCCCCGACCTAGGCCGATTGCCGCAGGCGTTGCCCGATTTATCGGAGCATGCAGGACACATCGGCATCGTGCTTGCCGACGGCCTGTCCCCCACCGCCGTAGCCGAGCACGGGCCCCAGATGTATGCGGCACTCGCGGACGCCCTACCGGAGTACGAATTGGCGGCACCGGTGATCGCAACACAGGCGCGGGTAGCCCTCGGCGATCACATCGGCCACGCCGCCGGGTGGGACGTGACCTTGGTGCTCATCGGTGAACGCCCCGGACTCTCGGTTCCAAGCTCGCTCGGCATCTACTCCACGTGGCGCACCACGCCGGGGACCACCGATGAGGCACGCAATTGCATTTCCAATATTCACCCGCCAGAAGGCATGGGGTATGCAGAAGCTGCCAGCCTTGCTGCGTATTATGTTCGCGAATACTACGCGCACCGCCGCTCCGGCTTCATGATCAAGGCGGCCGAGCAGTCCGGGAACCAGGCACTTGGACAACCAACCGAAACTGGGCACTCGGCAGGAACACCTGCCTGACCGCTAGAGTTGCCGCCAGTCTACGGTCTGTGTGCGCAGCCCGCACTGCGTGAAACCCCCGAACGATCGGCCCTGTAAGTACACATACAAGACTGGTCCGGGGGTACACTATTTTTTCTGTTGCCTGGTGGGGGTGTTCGCAGGTGCTCGAGCGTCTTAGTCGAGCTGACCGCGGATTTCCTCACAGAGGTTGCCTACCTCGTCCCAATCGTCGTCTTCGAAGCGCTCGGTGATCGCGTGTTCTTCGGGCATCAGGGCGAAATACTTCAACGCGGTTGTGATTTGCGTGTTGTGTTTGGGCTGGGAGTCAATCCTCATGAAGCGATCGTCTGCTCCTCCCACCCGGGCGAGATTAAACCTGCGTGTGGACTTAGACTCCAGCAAAAGCACCGAAAGATCCATGATGACCTGGAAGGCATGGTCGAAGTGGTAGTGCTTCTCGCCCGCCGGGGTCGCGACATCGGCGTCGAGTTGCGCGTCGGTGTAGTTGCCGTGGAGTTCCTCAAGGCCTAGATCCCGGAATATGTCGGCCACGTCGAGGATCTCTTCACCTTTGTCGTCGAGGTAGGCGACCAATACGGCGCTGTCGGGGCTGTCGCCAAAATATCGTCCCCAGTACTTATCAATGATCATGGGTAGCCCCTTTGCTTCGTATGCGTCGCTTCGCATAATAGATGCCGCCCATGAAGGTAGCGGGCATGCTCTTTCGTCAATTTCCGTCGAGAAAGCATACTACCTACCTAGGCGGCATCTTTCGCCCGAAGCGTGTGCGGTTGGCCGTCGACTACCGGCCGCACGCGTCTAAGGGTCTTTTTGGGTTGTAGTAGCGTCATTACGTATAGAACGCACCACCTAGAGCCTCCCCGTTACCCCCCCCCGAAGACGGGGAAGAAGGAGTGCTCACCGTAGTCGGGAGCATCTGTGATGTGATCGAGAGCCAAGACATCTTCGTCGGACAGCGCAAAATCGAGCTCGAGGTTTGTTCGCAATCGTTCGACGCTGGTGATCTTGGGCAAAACAACTAGCCACTTGTCGAGAAGGTAACGCAGCCAGAGCTGTGCCACGCCTACCCCATACGTGGAAGCGATGGACATAAGGCGCGGGTTGCGGAAGTTGGCTCCGTGACCTAGCGGTGAATAAGCCTCGACCACAACACCGTTGCGGTGGCAGTAGTCGATAAGCTCTGTGGGCATATTCGAAATATGGGCCAGGACCTGGTTGACCGAGGGTTGAGTGTGCGCATTCTCGAGGATGTTGGCAAGGTCATCTTCCAAGAAATTCGAGACGCCGATCGCCTTAACTTTGCCTGCCGCTTGAGCATCTTCGAGGGCGCGCCACACCTGAAGGTTTTCTGCGAAGTAGCGCTTGTCGGTCCCGCGGAATTCCACCCATGGATGCGGGCTATGAATAATCATCAAGTCGATATAGTCAAGCCCCAGCTTGTCACGCGATTGGTCAATCGAGGCCAGCGCCGAGTCATAATCCTTGGCCTCGGCCGCGATCTTAGTGGTAATGAAGACGCTGCTACGCCCTATCCCCCATTCTTCTCTTCCGGCGCGCACGCCTTTGCCCACCCCCGACTCTTTGCCGTAAGCCTGCGCGGTGTCAATGTGACGGTAGCCTGCGCGCAGCGCTTCGGCGACGAGGGGGTTTCGGCGTTGGCGGCGTCGATAAGCCAGGTGCCCAAGCCTACGCACGGCATGCGTGCGCCGGTGGAAAGTTCGAATTCTGGGACACTCATTGTCGCGTCTATCTAATAATTGTCGGAGAGTACCAGTGCTTGTCGTTGCCAGCCGTTGCTTGTTGTTGCTTTGGCGTTGCTTGCCGACGTCCATAGGTTGGCCTCCACTGGCCATCATGTGAATGCGCAGGGTGCTACGACGACCGTGCAGAAAGCTAGGCCTTTTCTACTGCAGTCTCAATAGCCGCATATTCCTCATCGGTAACCGGCTCAAGCCACTCATTTGAGGTTTCCGTGCCGTCCACCGCGATGGCTAGGTGGCTAAACCAGCTGTCACTGGCCGCACCGTGCCAGTGCTTGACGTTGGCAGGGATATTAACCACATCACCGGGGGCCAGTGCGCGGGCAGGTTTGCCTTCTTCCTGATACCAGCCGCGCCCGCCGACGCAGATCAGCTGCTGACCGCCGCCGGTTGCGGCGTGGTGGATGTGCCAGTTGTTGCGACACCCCGGCTCGAAAGTGACATTGTGCATGACCACCTGCTCGCTGGAGATCTCAGCCAGGTAGCTTTGGCCAGTAAAGTACTGTGCGTACGCATCGTTCGGCTCTCCGACGGGGAACATGGCCTGCTGCTCGTAGGCTTGCTTGCTTAACGACGCCCCTTCGGTGCCCACCCACACCTCCTTCGAGAGCCGGAAGGCAGCCCAGGCCTTCGGCCAGCCAGCGTAGAAGGCAACGTGGGTGATGAGCTCGGCAATCTCTTGCTTGCTGACCCCATTGTTTCTGGCGCTCATGAGGTGGTAGCGGAAGGATTCGTCGACAAGCCCCTGCGCGAGCAGTGCCGTGACCGTTATTATGCTGCGCTGCTTAAGCGGCAGCTCATCGCGCGACCACACCTGTCCGAATAACACGTCGTCGTTGAGGGCGGCGAAAGTCGGGGCAAATTCCCCGAGTTGGTCGCGTCCTGCGGTTTGCTTGATCTCCATGGGGGTTCTTTCTATGCGTAATGAAGCTTCGCCTATACGACAAGCTCTGCCAGCAAAGCCCGCAGCCGGTGAGAGCCGAGGGGTCTTCTGCTGGTTTTGTTTATGACATTGGTGCCACGCGCTGAGGGGATGTGCGTCCTGGCCCCCGCGATGCGGAGGATCCTAGGTACCCAGTGAGCCTAAGAGCTCATCTAGGCACAAAAGTTGGCGATGACAGGTTCGTGACTGCGCTACCAGCTCAAATCTCCTTTTTGCGAGCAAGACCCTGGTCTCATCGGCATGGCCAGCACGAATGAGCTGATCGATTTGCGTTGCTTGTTGTGGTTCAACACCCGCATCGGCAAGCAAGTCCATGTTCGTTGGATTGGTCTGGTTCATTCCTGACACACTTGTCAGCCTAGGAACCGCTCCCACATATGTAAAATATTAATTTGTCATCGTTAGTATGCGTATTTCGAATGCTTTTTAAGGGTTGCCGGGGAAAAGACAGGGGATACCGATGGAGGTCAAAGCACTTGAAACTTTCCTCACCATCGTGCAAGAGGGAAGCATCTCAGGAGCCGCGGACGAACTCGGGCTTGCCCAGCCCACGGTGTCTCGCCAACTTATCGAGCTCGAAGATCACCTAGGCACGAAGTTGTTGGTTCGATCCCGCACGGGTGTTGCGCTTACGAAGGACGGCATGTTGTTGGCGCGACGGGCGAGCGAAATCATCGACCTCGTCCGCACAACAGAGACCGAGATCTACGCTAGCCGTGGACAAGTAGCAGGTTCAGTACGTATAGGAGCAGCCGAATCACAGGCGTTCGAATATGTTGCCCGCACCATCGCCGGATTACGAAAGCTCTACCCCGAACTCCAATTCCGCATCGTGTCCACCACCGCTGATGACGCAGTCGAAAGGATCGAAAACGGTCACCTAGACTGCGCGCTGATCGTGGGCGATGCGCCGAAAGGCTTCCACCAGATCGATCTCCCCTTCTATGAAACCCCCGGCCTCCTCATGCGCAAGAATCACCCCTTGGCCAAAAAGAAGACTATTGAAATCGACGACCTGTTTACGACCCCCTTGCTACTTTCGCAGCGTTTCGCCGACAATAAGCTCGCGCTCCTGCCCGGAGTCGACCCCGCCAAGCTCGACGTTGTCGCTACCTTCAATCTCAACTACAACGCCAGCATCCTCGTGCGCAGCGGGCTGGGCTGCGCGATCACACTCGACGGGCTCAAGAATGCCCCCGGGCTCATCTTTCGCCCTATCAACGTCGAATCCCACATTCCGGTACGCGTGATCTGGAAAGCGAGCCAAGCCCAATCGCGTGCATGCGAGGCCTTTTTACAGCAACTTCCGCTGGTTGCATTGTCCGCTCGGCCGGGCGTCGGCAAGCAAAACAACCACCGGCGAAAGTTGTAGCCAAAAAGGCTACGACAAGAAGGAACCTTCCGGCCTTGGCGCTTTATGCTCGCATGGCCAAGCGCCTCGTGTGGCACGCTCACTGCTCAACGCAAGCACAGCGGCGAGGAAGCTTCGCACATAGCAATCCGCCTTGGCATTGCTTTCCGACGCCTACGGCCCCCAACTCACCGAGGAAGCGATCTCGCTCAGTGCGGGAGCCGGAAGCCAGCCCACACAAAGGTCCGGGGTGCAAGATTGCTCCTGCACCCCGGACCTTTTGTGAGGATCACTCCCACTCGATGGTTCCTGGCGGCTTCGACGTTACGTCTAGCACGACACGATTGACATCCGGAACCTCGTTGGTGATGCGGGTGGAGATCTTCTCCAACACGTCATAGGGCAGGCGGGTCCAGTCGGCGGTCATGGCATCCTCGGAAGAGACCGGGCGCAGCACGATGGGGTGGCCGTAGGTGCGGCCATCGCCTTGGACGCCGACGCTGCGGACGTCGGCAAGCAGGACCACCGGGCACTGCCAGATCTCGTTGTCGAGGCCGGCGGCGGTCAGCTCGGTGCGCGCGATGAGGTCGGCGGCGCGCAGGGTTTCCAGGCGCTCCTCGGTGACCTCGCCGATGATGCGGATGCCGAGGCCCGGACCAGGGAAGGGCTGGCGGTTGACGATCTCTTCCGGCAGGCCCAGCTCACGGCCCACCGCGCGGACCTCGTCCTTAAACAGCAGGCGCAGCGGTTCGACGAGCTCAAACTCGACATCATCGGGCAGGCCGCCGACGTTGTGGTGGCTCTTAATCGTAGCGGTACCGGTGCCACCACCAGACTCGACCACATCCGGGTACAAGGTGCCCTGGACGAGGAAGTCCACCTGCTCACCCTCGAGCACGCTGGCCACGGAGCGCTCGAAGGAGCGGATGAATTCCGCGCCGATCGCCTTGCGCTTGGCCTCCGGCTCCGTGACTCCTGCGAGCTTGGCCAGGAAGGCCTCGCGCTCGTCGGCAACCACGAGGCGGGCGCCGGTGGAGGCAACGAAGTCCTTTTCGACCTGCTCGCGCTCACCTGCACGCAGCAGGCCGTGGTCAACCAGGATGCAGGTGAGGCGATCACCGATGGCGCGCTGCACGATGGCGCCGGCCACCGCGGAGTCCACACCACCCGACAGGCCGCAGATCGCGCGCCCCTCGGGGCCGATCTGCTCGCGTACGGTCGCAATGAGCTCTTCGGCAATATTGGCCGGGGTCCAGTTCTGCTCCAGGCCTGCGACCTCGGTCAGGAAGCGGGTGAGCACCTCCTGGCCGTGCGGGGAGTGCAGAACCTCGGGGTGGTACTGGACTCCCGCCATCCGCTTGTCTACACACTCGAATGCGGCGACCGGAGCGCCCGCGGAGGTGGCGGTCACCTCAAAGCCCGCCGGTGCCTGGGTCACGGCGTCGCCGTGGCTCATCCACACCTTGTGGGTGGTTTCAAGGCCTTCGTGGAGGACGCCACCGGCAACAGTAAGGTCGGTGCGACCGTACTCGCGTTCTCCAGTGGATGCGACAGTGCCGCCGAGCGCATTTGTCATGTACTGGAATCCGTAGCAGATGCCGAACACCGGCAGACCCAGCTCGAGGACCGCCGGATCGAGCTGCGGTGCGCCGTCCTCGTATACGGAGCTCGGTCCGCCCGAAAGCACGAGTGCTGCGGGGTTTTTCGCCTTAATCTCTTCAACGGTCGCGGTGTGCGGGACAACCTCGGAGTAGATGTTGGCCTCGCGCACGCGCCGCGCAATCAGCTGCGCGTACTGGGCGCCGAAATCGACGACCAGCACCGGATTGTGCTTAGGGGTAGTAGGTTGTGTCACGCTTTGCAAGTCTACCTTGGCACCTGCCCATTCCTGAATCCTCCCCGCCCCAGCTACCCGCTTTTGTCCCGTTGGCGCGGGCTTCTCGCTTTCCGACGTCCCCCGTGCCAGACTCACTCGATCCGTAGTGACGTTGTTGTATCGCTCGCGTCGTTACCACTAGCCAACATGCACATGCGGTCTCGATTGCCAGTCCGGGTAGGCGCGGCGCAGGATCTCGTGGACGACGACCGCGTTTTGCCCCTTACCGATGGTGAGGTAGCGCAGCATGTCGCGTATCGGCGACCCTGGCGACCAAGAGAAATACACATCCACCGGCCCGCGCCGGTAGAGGTCTACCGCTATGGCGGCGATAGCATTGGGTACCGCTGTGGCGGTTGCCCGCAGCACCGAGGCCTCGCCCACGCGGCAGCCGGTGACGTTGACCGGTGAGAAGAAGTCGCTGGCATTGCGCACGCCAACCTCGAGGAAGATGATGGGTCTTTCGACGGGGATGAGGTGACGGCGGCGCACCTCGTATTCCTTGCGCTCATAGTCTTGGATGGCGGTCGCCTCGCAGCTATGCGCCACAATCGTAAGCCCGCCGACCCGAGCCGCGTCGATCAGTTTCAATGCAAGCGGATCGTACTCAATGGCCGGGGCTCGCAGCTCGAAAGCGCGTCTGGTGCGGGAGATCGCCGATATCACTACGATCGCCACGATGAAAAAGCTGGCCACATGGAGGCCTTCCGGGCGTTCGATCATGTTGGCTATGGCGGTATACGCAAAGGCGATACTGACCAGAGCGAAAACGATCGGCAGCAGGTAGGCAGCGAGTTCAATCTTCTCCGGTCCAGCCTCCGCCCCGCGCCGTGCCCGGAGTCGATCGACGGCACTAAATTCCTGCGTATGCACAAGACCATAGGCGTCGGTAAGCAACGGCAACGCGGTACCGTTATCGGAGGCGTCCATCGCTTGCGATAGCAGCGCATTTGCTTTCCGACGGCTACGAAGCGAACGCGTGACAGCCATGGTTGACGCCAACGCCCCGGAAAACAGTAATACCAACACACCTGTGGCATATGCACCTGACTGCGCGTCCACATTTGCCTTGAAGTTAACCGTAACCAGCAACGCGATGCTCAAAACGACGAACACGAGCGGGCGCTGGCGGGCCACCCAAGCAGGTGCCATGCCAAATTTTGGCAAGAACTTAGGGATGAGGTTAAGCAAGCCAGCCATCGCCGAGGCCCCTGCAAACCATAGTATTGCCACGGTTACCCAGTCGTAGGCTCCGCCGACAACGGGGCCTAACTCCTGGTGGGCGAGGTAGGCCAGCGCACGACCGTTAGCACCACCGCCAGGTTCTAGGGCCTGCGCCGGCACCATCGTGGTCACCACCATCGACGAGGCAAGTAGCATCAGGCACATGATCACCCCCGAGACAGAAAGCAGCTTTGTGGCACCGCGCAACTGATCCTCAGTGTCTTTGCCCTCGATGAGCGGGATCACCGATACCCCGGTCTCAAATCCGGACAGACCGAGCGCGATCTTGGGGAACACGAGCGCTGCGATGAGCACCATCCCGACCGGATCGGGATGGGTCAAGCGCACGCTGGCCCACCAGTTGCCCACGAGATCCGGGTTGGCGATGAGGTGAACTACCCCCTCGCCCACCACGGCGAGATTGAGGAAGAGGTAGGTCGCAACCAGAACGAAGGAAATGCCGATCGCTTCGTTAAAACCGCGCAGAAAGATCACGCCCAACGCGATGATCATCAGGCACGTGACCGGCAGATTCCAGGAACCACCCGAGGTATGCAGCAGGTGGGCGGTGGCATCGGCGGCCGACAAGGTGATGGTGATGACGAAGTCGGTGCACACAAAGCCGAGCAGCACCAGGATGAGCAGCTTGCCTTTCCACCCTGTGATCTGGCGGGCGAGAACGGCGATGCTTCCCTGCCCGCCCGGTGCCTGCCGGGCGATGTGGCGGTAAACGGGCACCGCGCCGAAAAGGGTAAGGAGGACAAGGAACACGGTGGCAACCGGTGCTAACGCGCCCGCGGCGAGCACGGCGATGCCAGGCTGGTACCCGAGGGTGGAATAGTAGTCCACCCCTGAGAGGCACATCACCTTCCACCACGGATGGCGAGTAGTTTTCGCAGAGGTATTTTCTGCGGCACCTCGCACCTGATTCGAAGACACAAGGAAGTTCTACGCCCCCTGGCGCAAAAAGGAAATACCGGCAAACTTCGCCTGAATAAACGAAGGTGACATAGTCCACCTTTTGACAAACCAGCACGAAGTGGAGGCACGAAAATGGCAGGCGCCGCCTCCTAGGAGTGTCTGCCGGATAACCACCTTGGCGGCAGTGATAACAAAATCACACACCGGAGTCCCAGCCGCTAGGAGGGCTTGGTACTCCTATACGTAACGACTGTCCTCCCATGCAAATGCCTCGATTTGTGTCTGCTTCGTTACTTCCGCAAGTACCTCGCAGAAGGCTTTGATGCCTGGGTGATGCTCGCGTCCAGAGCGAACCGCGGTAAAGAGAATGCGACCAGGATCGCCGGGCAGGGTCCGGGACAAGGTAGGCACCCTGAAAGCCCAATCAGGGTCGGTCGTCTTTTTCACGATCAGTGAGGGGAGTATGGCGATTGCTTGTCCTTTTCCCACTATTTGCAAAGCCAACATCGGGTCAGGGGACTCGATGAAGACGTTGGGCTCAAAGCCTGCTGCTTGACAGACGCCCCAAGCAAATTGCCCAGCTGCTGATTCGCGGGGGTCTATTACCCACGGTGCCGCGGATAGCTCTTCTAGTCCCGTCGTTACCGATAGAGGCCCCGTAGCCGGCTGAACGAGCAGCAACGGTTCCTTGTAAAAGTCGTGACGGGCAATGCCTTTATCGCCGATCGGCGTGGTCCCGGGGAATTGCTCACCGATACAGACGTCGACCTCATGATTGAGCAACGCCTGCATTCCCTCAAGCACTTCGTGCTGGACGAACTCCACACGCAGCCCGGGATGGCGTTGGGCGAGAAGAGAAATCACCTCAGGGATGAGGGCCACGAGCACCGTTTGAAAGCTGGCTACCCTAATCGTTCCTGACACCGGCGCATGGCGGGCAAGAGAAGACTCGGCCTCTTCGGAAAGTGCCAACAGGCGTTCGGCATAGTCCGCGAGCGTCTTCCCTGCATCGGTGAGTATCACCCCGCGGCCCGCTTTCTCCAGCAGCACGTGCCCCGTCTCCCTCTCCAATTGTGCAAGCTGCTGGCTGACGGAAGAATGCGTAAAGTGCAAGACCTCGGCGACCGCGTTGATGGTGCCGAGCCTGCGCAGCTCACTCAGCATGCGCAGGCGCGAAAGGTTCAGCGGCATGGTGACAGTCCTTTCATCCGGAACGAATCTACCCACCACATATGTTAGAAATTCTAACGATTATCCGAAATAAACAGTTGCTAGACGTAACCGGTATTTTAGGTCACCATTAGTTCCATGAGTTTCACACCGAAGGCGTCGGCAAGCGCAGTGCCGACCACAGGTATTCTCCTCGTGCTCGGCTCGTGCCTGTCCCTGCAATTTGGCGCAGCGCTGGCCACTCAACTATTCCCTCACGCGGGCGCTTCAGGAACCACCTTCTTCCGACTCATCGTCGCGGGACTGATCCTCATCCCCTTCTCTCGCCCCAAGATACGAACCTGGACTGCTGCGCAATGGCGCGCTGTGATCTTCTTCGGGCTCAGCTTCGGTGGCATGAACACCTGTTTCTACCATGCCATTGCACGCATCCCCCTCGGCACGGCTGTCACAATCGAGTTTATCGGCCCGCTGGTGCTCTCGGCACTATTGTCGCGCAATGGGCGGGATTTCATTTGGGTAGGACTCGCCGCCTGCGGGCTTGGTCTCCTGGGATTCGAGTCGTTGACGGGGGAACCGCTTGATCCCATTGGCGTTGCCTTTACTCTTGCGGCGGCGGTCTTCTGGGCACTGTATATCCTGTCGTCGGCACGCGCTGGCGCGCTCGTGCCCGGCACCGGCGGTCTTGCCATGGCAGTACTAATAGGTGCGCTGATCCCGGCGCCCCTCGGTCTCTCCCAGGTGCCGACAGTCTTGGCCGACCCCCACCTGCTCCTGTTGGCCTTCGGAACCGGTCTTTTGGCATCCGTCCTGCCTTACCTTTTCGAGTTCCTCGCGCTGCGGAGAATGCCTTCAAACATCTTCAGCATCATGCTTTCGCTCGAACCCGCCATCGCGGCAACGGCCGGTTGGATCTTGTTATCCCAACCCATCGGCCTGCTCGGCGGCGTCGCGGCCTGCATGGTGATCGCGGCCAGTATCGGCATTACCGTTTCCGCTAATCGACGCGCACGTATCAGTAGCGACCCCACCCAAAGTGCCCACAGTGACGGACGTGATATAAGCGACACTGCCAGCAACCCGGCTGCCACGCCGGTCTAGCCCGCCAGCCCACAACCCCCTGCCGAGCTTCCCACCCCCAATCGCGGTGGCCCGCATACACGCATCCCCGGCCTAAGCTTTCTTGAAAAGGCTCAGGCCGGGGATGCCGCTTTCTTAAGGCCAGCGCTATCTGGCGCTAGTCGGCGGTAGATGCCACGACTTAGTCACGCGATCAACCAAGACAAGGCTTCTTTTCCTAATAACCGATGGCGAGCTCCACCTTCTGGAAGCTCTTCAAATCGGTGTAGCCGCACTTGGCCATGGCACGCTTGAGACCGCCAACAAAATTCTCCTCGCCGAAGACATTGGCGGAAGGCCCGTGCAGGATGACCTCCAAGCTGGAACGCTCCTCGCCGGCCAGTCCCGTGTTACCCACCAGCCCGCGCGGGAAGCGCGGGTGTGCAGCCGATGCCTGCCAGTAGATGCCACCGGCGGCGGCCTCGGTGGCGCGCGCCAGCGGCTCACCCAAGACCACAGCGTCAGCGCCACAGGCGATGGCCTTGACCGCGTCGCCGGAGTTGGCGATGGCTCCGTCGGCGATGACATGCACGTAGCGCCCACCGGTCTCGTCCAGGTAATCGCGACGGGCCGCGGCCACGTCCGCGATCGCGGTGGCCAGCGGGGTCTCGATGCCCAGGGCGATGTCGTTGGTATTGGTTCCGCCGCCGACGATGATGCCGACCGCGCCCGAGCGCATGAGGTGCAAGGCGGTGGTGTAGTTGGTGACGCCACCCGCGATGACCGGGATATCGAGCGAGCCGATGAACTCCTTGAGGTTGAGCGGCTGGCCGCCGGTCTCCACGTGCTCGGCGGAGATGATGGTGCCCTGGATGACGAGGATCTCCACGCCAGCCTTGATCAAGGCCGGGGCGAGTTCCCTCGCATTTTGCGGCGAAACACGGGCTGCGACGGTCGCGCCGGAGGCGCGCACCTGGCCGATGCGCTCGGCCAGCAGCTCCTGATCGATGGGGGCTGCGTGCAGCTCCTGAAGCTTGCGAGTCGCGCGCGAGAACGCCGCCGGATCCAACTCGTCGGTGCCGTAAGCCTCCACCACCGAGGCGATGGCTGCTTCGAGGTCAGCGTGGCGACCCCACAGGCCCTCGGCGTTGATCACGCCCAGCCCGCCCTGCTCGTCCATCTCGATGACAAACTCCGGCGTTGCCAGGGCATCGGTGGGGTGCGACATGAATGGGGTGTCGAAAGTATAGGCGTCGATGTGCCAAGTGGTGTCCACGTCCTTAGAGGAACGGGTGCGGCGAGCCGGCAGCACCGAGATGGCTTCCAAGTCATAGGTGCGGCGCGCTTCACGCCCAATTCCGATTTCTACGTAGTCCCGCATGGAATACTCATTTCCTTCATCGAGGAGGTGGCAAACAACAGCATCCAAGTCTACTCAGCCGCACCCGCTCGGGCATAGTCGCCGTGACTAATTTGTCTATACGTAATGAAGGCGCTTACCGACGTTGCGTGCCGACGCCCGCCGGCTGCGACACCGTAGGCGTCGGAAAGCAATGCAAAAACCCAGGCCCCCAACGAGGGAACCTGGGTGCGCTGCGTCGAGTTTTTAGTGGTAGTTCGGCGCCTTCACGGTCTGCTGGATGTGGTGCGGGTGCGACTCACGCAGGCCAGCGGAGGTGATCTGAACAAAGTGGGCCTTCTGCAGGTCCGGGATGTTTGCGGAACCGGTGTAGCCCATGGCTGCGCGCAGGCCGCCGACGATCTGGTGCAGGATAGAGCCGATCGGTCCGCGGAAGGGGACCTGACCCTCGATGCCTTCCGGCACCAGCTTGTCCTCGCTTTTGACGTCGGCCTGGAAGTAGCGGTCCTTGGAGTAGGACTTGCGCTCGCCCGACAGGCCGCGGCCTTGCATAGCACCCATGGAGCCCATGCCGCGGTAGCGCTTGTACTGCTTGCCGTCGACGACGACGATCTCGCCCGGTGCCTCGGCGGTGCCGGCCAGCATGGAGCCCAGCATGACCGACGACGCACCGGCGGCCAGCGCCTTGGCGATGTCGCCGGAGAACTGCATGCCACCATCGGCGATGATCGGTACGCCCGCAGCGTGGGCGGGCACGGCGGCCTCCATAATGGCGGTGATCTGAGGGGCGCCGACACCGGCGACGACGCGGGTGGTGCAGATCGAACCCGGGCCGATGCCCACCTTGATGGCGTCCGCGCCCGCCTCGATCATGGCCTGGGCTGCGGAGCGGGTGGCTAGGTTGCCGCCGATGACATCAATGCGATCGCCGAAGTCGCGCTTGACGCGCGAGACCATCTCAAGCACGCCGCGCGAGTGCGCGTGCGCCGAGTCGACCACGAGCACGTCTACGCCGGCGTCGACCAAAGCACCTGCACGCTGGTAGGACTCCTCGCCCACGCCGATGCCCGCGCCGACCAGCAGGCGACCCTGCGCATCCTTGGAGGCATTCGGGAACTGCTCGGTCTTGACGAAGTCCTTGACGGTGATCAGGCCGGTGAGCTTGCCCTGGGCGTCAACGATCGGCAGCTTCTCCACCTTATTCGCCGACAGCAGCGACAGCGCCTCCTCCTTGGTGACCCCCTCTTGGGCCACCACCAGCGGCGTAGTGGTCATGATTTCGGAGACCTTGCGGTCGAAGTTCGGCTCGAAGCGCATGTCACGGTTGGTGCAGATGCCCACCAGCTTTCCGTTTTCATCCACCACCGGCAGACCCGAGATGCGGAAACGGGCGCACAAGGCGTCTACCTCGGCGATGGTCATGTCCGGGGATGCGGTGACCGGGTCGGTGACCATGCCGGACTCGGAGCGCTTGACCATCTCCACATGCTGCGCCTGCTCCTCGATGGACAGGTTGCGGTGCAAAATGCCCATGCCGCCCTCGCGGGCCATGGCGATAGCCATGCGGGATTCCGTTACCGTATCCATGGCCGCGGACAACACGGGGACATTCAGGCTGATATTGCGTGTGAGCTGCGTCTTTGTGGTCACCTCCGATGGAATCACATCAGAAGCATCCGGTAGAAGTAGTACGTCATCGAAGGTCAAGCCCACGAGGGCAACCTTGTTCGGATCATCGCCACCAGTAGAAACGCGCTGCTGCGTCACTTTTATCCTCCTAGAAAGGTTCACCCAAAAAGGTGCGGACACCTCGCGACAAGTGGTGCCCGCGCCGATGTTTGATACAAGAGTAGTACGCTTTATGCCCGCCCGTGAATCCGCGACACATAGGTGTGCTTTTCGGGGTTAGATTTCCCCGTTCAACTCGCGTTTTCCCAGCAATCGATCATAGTCCGCGCCACTTTGTGCCCGTTTTCCCGCGCTAGGTCATAAAACCGTCCGTGAAGCTTGGAAACGTTGTTCTTATTGCTTTCCGACGTCCACCGCGGCCGCCGACCCGACCAGCCGTTACTTGCGCGCACCCGCCGTCTGGAAGTGCTGGTGATTGGTGTGTCGTGGCGTGAGTAATGCCCTAGATGCGTCGACAAGCAAGCACCAAGCGAGAAGGAACCGCATGCGTTGGTGGGACCTGCCGACAGGCTGCCTTCAACACAGCTAACTGATTGTCAAGGACATTTGTCAGGGCGGGGACTTTTTCGATATTCGTTTGAAAGTTCCTATCTCGGCACTTTAGAGTAGGTGGCGTGAACTTCGATCCAATGATGCCTCGTGATCCCTTCGCCGATGACCCCAACGATCCGGCGTCCTTTCTCGAAGACGATGACGAGCCGTTGCCGCCGCTGACCGCGGAGGAACGCGCCCAGATTGAGCAAGACCTCGCGCTCACCGCCGAGTTCCGACGTGTCCTGCAACCCCACGGCATCGACGGGGTGTTCTTCTTCTGCGAGGACTGCCAGGAAAACCACTACTACGACTGGGAAATCATGGCCGCCAACATGCGCGCCACCCTCGCGGGCGAACTAGGCCCCGTCCACGAACCCAGCGCCCAGCCACGCCCCGAGGCCTACGTTCCGTGGGACTACTGCTTGGGCTATCTCGACGGACTCAACGCGCCACGCTTCTAGCACGCGGCTTCAACACCAAACCCCGATCACCTGCCACGCAATGTGATCGGGGTTTTCTTCGCCCACACCCGACCCGACACCTCGCCGCAGGCGTTGTGAGCACCTTCCAGCCCGCGTGGTTGCGCGCGGAATCGGCCGGAAAAGACAGGTGCCGAGACCACTGAGTGAGTCTCGGCACTTCTCGTAACACGCAATGCACTGGCCTGCGAAGAATTTTTGCTATCGGTAGTGACGCTACCGCTCCCCTTAGTTGAAGACCACCGGAGGTTCCAACGGCACAGCTGGGGCAGTGGCGTCCGGATCCTGATTCGGCTGCGAAACGCTCGGGGCAGGGCTTGCCTGAGCCGAGCTGGTGGGCTGTTGGACGGGTGCCACGGGAGCGACCGGCGCGGCGGCCGTAGTCGTCGGCTCAGCCACAGGGGTCGGCGTGGTGCCCGGGCTTTGGACTACCGTCACCGTCGTCGGCTCAGCCGGGGCGGTCTCGGTGACCGTGACGGTCTCTGTGGTCTTGACCAAGCTGGCCTCCACCCGATCCACCTGGGTTTGCGCTGGGGGACGATCCTTGGGCTTCATGCCATCGACAATCGCTCGGGCTTGCTCGAGGGCTTGACGAGCCCCCTCGGCATCGCCGGCATTACTGAGGTTATCGACTTGTTCCAGCGCGGAGGCCAGTTCGACGACAGCAGTTTCGGACGTGCCCCCAAAAAGGCGCTGGTTGAGCCCATACAACGGGGAATCCACACCCGCGCCGGCCACCATCGATCCACCGCCAGCGATGACCAAAGTCGCTGCCGCTGCCCCTACGAGGCCGGAGACGAAATTGCTGCGGAAGCCACGTTTTCCTCCGGATTGCGCCGAAAGACGCTTGCCTCGACCGCGAAGCGGAACCACATTGGCGGGGAACTGATCGGTCGCCGGATGGGAATCGGCCGGCGCGCCGTCGGCAAGCGGTTCCGGCGCATCCGCAGACACATCCTCTAAGCCCAACATCGCCAAAGTAGGCGGGGCGGGCATGTCCCGATCCAACTCGCCCTTGAAATCGAGAAAGAGATCAGCCAACGGATCAGTACCACGAAGGGACTGATCCCCAGCTGCAAGGGAGTTAACAAACGCCTCGTCCGCGTTCACGGGCGCAATAAGCTCCGTGACCGGGAACTGCTCGGAGTCTTTGTCTCCGAAACGACGATTCGTCATGGTTAGCTGGTCTCCTGCTCTAATTCCTTGCGCAATGTGGCAAGGGCTCGGTGCTGCGCCACCCTGACGGCACCGGGGGTACTTCCTACGATCTGTGCGGTTTCCTCCGCACTCAGCCCCACGAAAACCCTCAGGATAAGGATTTCGCGAGACTTCTCACTGAGTAAATCGAGCAGCTGCCGAACTTTGTTACTACTATCGCTGAGCAGGGCATATTCCTCGGGTGATTGACGATCAATCTCCACATCAGGAACATCATCGGTGGGGTTGGAAAGATCCCTGGCAAAGCTTCGATGGGCATCGGCAACCTTATTGGAGGCGATTCCATAGACAAACGCCATAAACGGGCGCCCTTGATCCACAAACTTGCCGATGCTTGTCGCCACCGCCAAGCAAATCTCCTGGGCCACGTCTTCTGCCGTGGGATGCTTGCCACCGGAAATGCGCGCGCGTGCGTACCGCAGCACCAGAGGATAGACAATGTCGATGACGAAGCGCAGGGCACGCTGGTCACCGGCAGCAGCCAGCGGAACAAGCTCCGCTAACTCTTGCTCACGATCACTCACGACAGCCCAAACCTCCAGTGCACCCTTGATGGCGCACAATCACTTGTTCTCCTTGCCGGGACACCGAAACCGATGCCCCCACACGCGCATACCCCAAACAATATACCTGTAACTATCCCGAAAACCGCAGCGTTGGCGTGCGCAAACTCTCACATCCCTTGCTTTTGAAGGATTGCAATCACCGGCTTTCATTGGCCCAAACCTAGCCCCACCACGACTATTTGCCGTTTGCACAACGGCTATGTTTTCGACTTTTCTCAACCACGAGGAGATCCCGTTCCGGGACTTTGGAAGGAAGGATTCCAACCATCCGGCAGTACCACTGCCAAGGATGGCGATTGCCTGCGGGTAGGTTCAAAGGCCACTTACACGCATACACGTCGGGTGCGCAAGACCTTATATTCGCCTAATTTTTCTCTTGTTTTATCTCCCACCAAAGAGTTAACCTAGTTTTCACTTACGGAAGAAAGTGCAGGTCACAACAGTGTAGTTCCCTAAAACTGCAGGAAGAATGCCTAGCGTTTCAACGCTGGCCACGGGGTCGATAACCACGGGACACCCTTTGTTTACCTTTCCCGTGAAAACTTGGCACCGCATCAAGGTGAGCAGCGCACACCCCTCCGTGCGTCGCCCGCACTACCGTTTGCGCATTTCAAGGAGAATCCACGAACATGACCCAGCCAAACCTGCTCCCGGGTCCAAATGCTGACTTTTGGGATTGGCAGCTTCGAGGTGCTTGCCGCGGGAAGAATTCGGACGTCTTCTACCACCCAGACGGCGAACGCGGACGCGCCCGCATGCAGCGTGAACTTCGCGCCAAGGCCATTTGCAACGACTGCCCCGTACTCCAGCAGTGCCGTGAACACGCGCTCAAGGTCGCCGAGCCCTACGGAATCTGGGGCGGGCTTTCCGAGTCGGAGCGTCAGCTGGTCCTGCGAAGCCGCAACCGTAGCCGCCCAAAAATCACTGTATAGTTCACTCGCCCCAGCGGCGAATTGTGTATTCACCAGCACTGGATATAAGTAGCCACGCCCTGCCAGCGCACTACTAGGTGACAACCCAAAAGGGAAGCATCCCCCTCGGCCATGTTTTCGCCTAGTAGTACTGTCCTCGTGCTCTTTTATCTTCTTCAGACGATCGAGCCTTAAGCTCCTCATTCTGACTCCCCCGCGCGTTTTCACTGTCCGCCACTAGTGGTCTGCGAAACGTACAGGGGATTTTTTTAGCTGCTGTGGGTTCTATGCGTAATGAAGGCGCGAAAAACCAGCCAACGCTCTCGTTGGCTGGTTTTTGTTTCAGCGCACTACTTAAGGTTTTAGTTAGTGCTGGTGGACACCTGCGGCAGGGACGTCTGCAGGATCGACCGGCTTTTCAACCACAGAAGCCTCGGTGGTCAAAACCATGCGCGCCACAGAGGTGGCGTTGACGACTGCCGAGTGGGTTACCTTCACCGGGTCGATGATCCCCTGCTCGATCAGGTTGCCATACTCCAGAGTGGCAGCGTTAAAGCCGAAGCCATTGTCCATCTCGGAGATGCGGTTGACAACCACCGCACCGTCGAGACCTGCGTTGGAGGCGATCCAGAAGGCTGGCTTGCTCAAAGCGCGAGCCAAGGCCTTGATGCCGACCTTGACGTCTCCCTCGAAGTCCTCGGCATAAGAGTCCAGGCCTGCGGCGATCTGAGCCAGGGCGGAGCCGCCGCCGGCAATAATGCCTTCCTGCGCCGCCGCACGGGCAGCGTTGATGGCGTCCTCGACGCGCAGCTTGCGCTCGGAAACCTCGGTCTCGGTGGCTGCGCCGACGCGGATTACGGCGACACCACCAGACAGCTTGGCCAAGCGTTCCTCAGCCTTTTCGCGATCCCAGGTGGAGTCGGTCATCTCGATCTCGCGGCGGATCTGCTCCCGACGAGACTCGATGGCTTCGGCGGTTCCAGCTCCGTCGACGATGATGGTCTCATCCTTGGTGACCGTGATGCGACGAGCGGTACCAAATACCTCAGCACCGGCCTCGTTGAGGTTGATGCCAACCTCTGGGTCGATGACGGTGGCTGCGGTAACCACGGCAAGGTCATCCATGAATGCCTTGCGACGCTCACCGAAGTACGGGGACTTCACAGCGACCGCCTTGATGGTCTTACGGATGGAGTTGACCACCAGGGTCTGCAGCGGCTCGCCCTCAACATCCTCGGCGATGATGACGACCGGCTTGGAGGACTCCACCACCTTCTCCAAGAGCGGGAGGAAATCCGGCAGGGAGGAGATCTTGTTGCGCACCAAAAGCACGAGCGGGTTGTCGAAGACGGCCTGCTGGGTGTCGGTGTCGGTGATGAAGTAGGGGGACAGGTAGCCCTTGTCGAAGGACACGCCCTCGGTCACATCGAGGTACGAGTCGATGGACTGAGACTCCTCGACGGTCACCACGCCGTCCTTGCCCACCTTGTCCATGGCAGCGGCGACCATCTCGCCGACAACCTCGTCGCGGGAGGACACGGTGGCCACATTGGCAATGTCCGCGGAGGAGGATACCTCGGTGGCACGGGACTGGAGCTGCTCGATGACGTGCTCGGTGGCCTTTGCGATGCCCTCATTGAGCTCGATCGGGTTAGCGCCAGCGGCTACATTGCGCAGCCCCTCAGTGATGATGGCCTGGGCGAGCAGGGTTGCGGTGGTGGTGCCATCGCCTGCCAGATCGTTGGTCTTGACGGCAACGGACTTGACCAGCTGAGCGCCGAGATTCTCGAAAGGATCCTCAACGTCGATCTCGCGGGCGATGGTAACACCATCGTTGGTCACGGTCGGAGAGCCGAAGGCCTTCTCCAACACAACGTTGCGGCCGCGTGGCCCCAAGGTAACCTTTACCGCGTCAGCCAGCGTGTCCACACCCTTCAGGATTCCCTCGCGGGCTTCCTGGTTGAATGCAATCAGCTTAGACATGGAAGAAATACCGGCCTTTTACTTTTCGATGATGGCCAGCACGTCGCGGGAATTGAGCAGGAGGTACTCCTGGCCGTTGTACTTCAGCTCGGTTCCGCCGTACTTGGAGAACACAACGGTGTCACCAACCTTGATGTCCATCGGGACGCGGTCATCGCCATCGAAGCGGCCTGGGCCGGCTGCGACAACGACGCCCTCCTGAGGCTTCTCCTTGGCGGAGTCTGGGATGACCAGGCCGGAGGCGGTGGTGGTCTCAGCTTCGCTGATCTGGATGAGGATGCGATCCTCCAAAGGCTTGATGTTGACGTTAGCCACGATGATCCTTTCGTGAATAAGAGCGTTCTTATTTTGTGCCGGTTGCGTGCAAATCCAGCACAGCCGTCGTCGCGGGTGAACAACTGTGTGTTTGACAACCTATTGGCACTCTACCCTTGCGAGTGCTAACCGACAACATTGTTAGCTCAAAGCGAACACCCTGCGTGCCTATCCTGCCCATTTGGGCCGCACCCCCGTGGAGCCTGTGGACGTCGGAAAGCAAAACCCGGCACCACGAAAAGGCGCCGGGATACAAGCAAGCTATTGCGCAATGCTAGTCAAGATTCAATCGCCCCAGGTTCTTGACCGCACCACGCCACAGCGCGTACTCCTCCGGAAGATCCTCAATATAATTGCGCACCGCTCGCATGCCATCCTTGATACGGTCGACATCGGCGTCGCTGATGTCACCGCCTTCTGCGCCAACAAAGATAACGGGACCGCACACCGCGCGCACGGGGTCGGTAAAGAATGCGGAATCGCCGGTCTCTGCCTCGGAGCGACCAAGGGAGGCCACCGGATTTGGCTCCGCACCCTCCGACTTCGCAGCCGCGGAATACATCGCCGCATAGGTTGTGCCATCTTCTTGGAAGGCGACCGACAGGCGGCCGTCGTCGAGCCCGCCGAGGAATTGCTGAGCGTGGTTGAGCTCAAAATCGATCAAACGGTGAGTGAGATCCGGAAAAACCAGAAAGCCTCGGGTCATGGGGTGTCCTCCACACATCATTGGAGCAGCCAGCGCTTCGTGTGCGGCATCCTTGGACCGACAGGTCACCAAGTTGCCACGTGGCCACAGTTCGTCTGTGAGCTAACCCCACCTTGTCCCACCTCGCCACCGGAGCACCCAAATTTCACGTGTGCGACACCTTGCGTACACCTTGTGGGCGTACCCACCCCGGCGCATCCCTACGCGGAAGCCGGCGCAAGCACGAGGGGAATCTCCACCTCCAAGGAGGTATCCGTTCCAATCCCCAGCCCGGACGGCTGCGCACCCTCGAAAATGAGCTGCGCGCCGACGGCTGCGATCATGACGCCGTTGTCGGTACACAACTTAAAGCGTGGCACCCGCAGCTCGATGCCCTTTGACTCGCAGCGTCGTCGTGCCAGTTCGCGCAGCCGCGAGTTGGCCGCGACTCCCCCACCCAGCAGCAATACCCGCGCGCCGGTTTCCTCGCAGGCGGCAACCGCCTTAGCGGTAAGGACGTCACAGACAGCCTCTTGGAAAGAAGCACAGACATCCTCAACGCTAATGACCTCCCCGTTGCGTTCGGCGGCCTCAACGTAGCGCGCCACCGATGTCTTGAGTCCGGAAAAAGAAAAGTCGAAGCGGTGCTCGCCCCGTAAGTCATCCTTGCGCGAAAGCCCGCGCGGGAAGGCAATCGCCTTTTTGTTGCCGCGGGCGGCGAGCTTGTCGATCACCGGCCCACCCGGATACCCCAGTCCCAGCAGCCGCGCTACTTTGTCGTAGGCCTCACCGGCGGCGTCGTCAAGCGTCGAACCCAGCTCCTTCATGGGTTTGCCGACCGCCTCAACCTCAAGGATTTGCGTGTGCCCGCCGGAGACGAGCAGCGCGATGGCATGCGGCAGAGGTTCGCCTTCCAAGTTGGCTACCGCCACATGCCCGCCGAGGTGGTTGACACCATAAAAAGGCACGTCCCACGCCGCCGCGTACGCCTTCGCCGCCGAGGCACCGACCAGCAAGGCGCCGGCCAGTCCGGGCCCGACGGTGGCTGCAACGGCATCGGGCTTAGAAATGCCCGCTTGTTCAAGCGCCGCCCGCATCACCGGCTGCATGGCCTCGAGGTGGGCGCGGGAAGCGATTTCGGGAACCACACCGCCGAAGCGCGCGTGCTGTTGCATGGAACTGGCCACCGAATCGGCAAGGATGGTCATGGTTCCGTCGTCGGCAAGGTCGATGATGCCCACGCCCGTTTCGTCACAAGAGGACTCGATTCCCAAGATGATCATGGAAATAGAGTCTACTCACCGTGCGCGTGCACCCAACTTGCGCTTGTATTTGCTTTACGACGCCAAGGTGACCGCCGTCAACTGCCGCACGACAAGCGAACTAGCTTCGGGGACGCGCGGGGCGCAGCATCGTGTACGCGTCCGCCCCCGACGGCTGGTAATAACGCCTGCGGATTCCCTGCCGCTGAAATCCGTAAGCCTCATACAGTGCGATCGCAGCGACGTTATCGGTGCGCACCTCCAAAAACACAGGCCCGCCGAGCAGATCGGCGACGTGCATGAGGTTGTCCATCAGCAGGCGGGCGAATCCGCGGCGCTGATAGGCCGGATCCACGCCGATGGTATGAATCTCAAACTCAGGATCTTCACGCGGGCCGAGCATCGCCAGTCCCGCGTAGCCGGCCAGCACCGTCTCGCTATGGGCGGTGACGTCAATACCGATATAGAAAGAATGCGGCTGGCTCATCTCTGAGCGGAAATCCGAGGCCGTCCACGGGTTATCGCCGGGGAACAAGACCTGCTCGAGTTGCGCCAACCGCGCGGCATCGGCGTCTCTGAGTTCTCGCAGCACCGGTGTGGTGGCATCATCGCGCGCTAACTGTGGTGCGTTGTCAGATCCTGGGCCATCGGCTGTGGTCATTGATCGAAGTCTACCTTCGGGATAGCAGGAGATTGCGGGCGCAGCGCCGGCTCTGTGGCATCGGGGCGGCGCAGATATAACGGCACCAACGGGCCGGGCGTTGCGGAAAGATCGGCCACAGCCACAAGGTTTAGCGGAAGCGGGCGGGTATGAACGAGCGTGCAGTCCTTCAGTGCCTGTGGCAAACGAGAGGCCAGGCTGGGGGTGATGGATACGGTATCAAATCCCTTCACGCCGGCCTGGGGGTCAAGCTGTTCCGGCCGTATGACGTCGGGCCCCGCCACGCGACGCCCCCCATCGTAGGCAGCCCAGTACACTTCCTTGCGGCGCGCATCCGATGCCACCAATACGGTTCCCTCAATCCCGTAGGCTGCGGCATCGAGTGAGCATACCCCGAAAACTGGAATCCCCAGCGCGTCCCCGAAGGCGGCCGCGGTGGCCATGCCCACCCGCAGCCCCGTGAATGGGCCCGGGCCGCAACCGACAACGATAGCATCGACGTCGGCAAGCCTCAGCCCCGCGTCGGCAAGCAAAGAAAGCGTCGTGGGAGTCAGCAGCTCATTGTGCTTTCGGCAGTCTTCGACGATGACCTGGCCAACAAGCTTTCTTTCGCCTTCAGCCGTTGCGTCGGTGCGCACGAGGCCAACAATGAGATCGGCGGTAGAGGTATCAATAGCAAGAACAAGCACGTCTACCCAGCCTAGTCGAGGGCTAGGCCAAACGGCAGACGTGCTTGTACAGGAAGAAGCCGAAGGGTTAAATCAAGCGGCCACGGACTGAAAAACGCCTGACGACAAAAAGCTAATGAACCCTTGGCACACACTTCTCGGGCAGCCGGGCGGCATCTAGGCTGCCAAAACCCAGGCGCCGGACTCCGGATCCTGAACGAAAGGCACGATGTCGTAGGCACGGTAGGTGCCTCCCGACTGCGACTGCGCCTGTGCGGAACACAGATCCACATCGTCGATGGACATGCGGTCGAAGGTCAGATTGCCTTCCTGATCGGCCACGATGAGGTAGTTATAGTTCGCCGGAACCCCATTGATTCCCAGGCGCATGCCGGAAACATCCACACCTAGGCGCGATGAAATAGCACCCGTGGTCTCGCCCGGGCAGGCAACGGCAGCCGCAACATTGTTCTCGCCATACACGTCGGCAAAAGCAATGCCCGTTGCAGTAAGCCCGTTGGCAGAAATGCCATGGAGGGCCTTTTCCAACGGACCATTCTCGGATGCGGACACGCCACCGTTATGCCCCACGCCGATCAAACCAGCGACGGCGATGGCGAACAAGGCGATGATGGTGATAACGATCTGCTTGGCTGTGGTTCCGAGCTTCATAGTGAGTTCTCCTCGACAAGGCTAGCGTGCACATCCCTAGAATTACCAAGCATTATCGAGCAATATCGACAGGGAGCGCACGCAGAAAGGCTAAAGACCTCCCTACTCTATCGCGCGAAGGCTTCCTATGCCCCACGAGAGGGCCGGTAAGAAGCTGAACGAATGCTGGGAGGTTGCTATCGGTAAGGACACTACCGCTACATCAAAATTAACAACAGGATCTGGCAGGCGATGATTTTGCCGATCATCGCGGTGGGATAGACAGTGGCGTAGCCACGCATTGCTAGTTCGGTGCCCGTCTGGCCGTTGATGTAGGAAATCATCGCCGGGTTCGTTGTCGCACCGGCGGCCACCCCCATTGCCTCATCCCAGCGCAGCTTGAACAGGTTCATCGTCACCAGCGCGCACACTATCGCCGAGACCACCGTGACCACGACCGCGGCTGCCATTACCTTCAAAGAGTTGGGGTCAGTCAGTGCGGAGCGGAAGCCCACACCCGCCGAGGTGCCGACACCGGCAAGGAAGATGGCAAGTCCGAACGTGGAAATGGTTCGGTTGGCATGATAGGGCAACTGCCACTGGATCCGGCCGGAGCGGTTGGCCCACCCCAAGATAAGTCCGGCGACGATCGGGCCTCCGCCGAAGCCGAGCGACAGGGAGTTTCCGTCAGGGAGGGGAACCGGAATAAGTCCGATGAGCAAGCCGGCGAGCAATCCGAGGAAGAAGGGAAGCAGGTCGACGTCGGCAAGCGATTTCTCGCTATCGCCGAGGAACTTACGGACCTCATCCATGCGGTTGGCCGGGGCGATCACGCGAACACGGTCGGAGTACTGCAGCACGTCGTCGGGTTCGGGGACGACATCGGAATCGCCGCGGCGCAAACGAGCAATGATGAATCCGGAGCGCACGGTGTTGAGCTCACCGATCGTATGCCCCACAACGTTCTTATTCGACACGGCTACGCGGCGATACTCAAGGTCGGTATTGGCGATTTCCACCTCAACCGGCTCACCCAACACCGCGGTAGCGCGCTCAATTGCCTCAGGGGTGCCGTTGATGACCAGCACCATGCCCTCGTAGAGGCGATCCGTGGGCGCGGCCAGCGAATGATTGGTCGGGCTGTGAACCACGCGAGTGGCAATGATCTCCTCGCCAGCCAGCGTCGGCAGCTGGGCGATCGTGCCACTGTGGCCGGGCCCGATGCGCACGCCCGCCCACTGCAAAGGCTTGGCGATCATTCCCTCGGCGACGGCGTCCTCGTTGTGGTTGACTTTGAGGATCTTCGCCCCCACCGCGGCGACCGCGATCGTTCCGATCACTGCACCGGGATAGGCCAGCGAATAACTGACCACCGGGGTCGCTGACTGCGCTGGGTCGATGCCTGCCATCATGTTCACGATCGCTGCCATACCCGGCGTGGATGTCAAAGCACCGGCAAACATGCCCGCGCCAAGCGGCGCAGACAGCCCCAACATCTTGGCAAACGCCCACGACAACCCCAGCATGGCCAGCAAGAGCACAATCATAAACACCGACAGCTTCCACCCGCGATGCCGAAACTCCGCGAAGAATTCCCCACCCGCTGACAGGCCGATCGCGTAGACGAACATGGCAAGACCAAGCTGATACAACAGCGGCGACAGCGCCAGGTCTGGCTCGATCGTCGAGACCGCCAACGCCACAAAAAGCACGGCGGCGGCGCCCAAAGAAATGCCGAGGATACGAACCTTACCAAGGGCTAGTCCCACGGCGAGAATAAGAATGAGAGTAAGAAGCGGTTGCCCCACAAGGAAGCTGAGCATGGCGTGACGGTTCCTTAAAAACGTTTGTTCCGGTCCGCGGCAAGGCAAGATCCACATTCCCCTGCATGCAGCACATTTCATGTACATGGCCACGTCTTTGAAGGTGACCGTTACACAGGCCAATTAGCACGCATGCACATATGTGCCGGGTGAATTCGGTGTCTTGCGGTGTCGTCATCGGGACATGCACGGGGATGGCTTGTCGCTAAAACAGTCCACACTGCCCACAGATATTTGTGAAATACCGTTGCTTCGTGCCCGATTAGTTCCGTTTTATTGTGGGCCTATCGTGCAAAAAATTCAACTTGCAGCCACAAACGAAAGAAAAGTCACATTAACGGTCATTCTTTGTTACCTGCGGCCACAACTGTGCCAGCAGACATAGCCGGGGATTCGACGGCAGTTTTCACCGATTGCAGGACACGTCTTATGCGCAATGACGCTACCCCTAAGCAGCCCCCTACTCACCTACTACCCGCCAAGAAACAATTCGCGCCTCCGACTCAGGATCCTCTGCTACCGCAGTCGTGCGATCGAAAGACACAAGCAAATAGCGATCCGCCAGCTGTTCCACCAGCCCGCCGCCCCACTCGGCGACAACCACAGCCTCCTCCAGCTCCGTATCGAGATCCAATGAATCCAGCGCCCCGGCCGGATCGCCACCGCCTTCCAAGAGGCGATAGGCATCCACATGTACCAACGACGCTCCACCTACGAGGCTCCGATGCTCCCGGGCGATGATGAAGGTTGGGGAGGTCACCTTCCCCTTAACCCCCAAGCCACGGGCGAGCCCTTGGGTGAACGTAGTCTTGCCTGCGCCCAATGGCCCATCAAGGATCACCACATCGCCTGCCTCTAGGACCGCACCTAGTTCCTCACCCAACTTCTGCGTATCTGCAGCAGTTTCCAGGCGCTTGCTGCCTTGCGTTGGAAAGTCTTTCTTCATCGCGGCCTCCCTTTTCTTGACGGATTTTATGAAACCTTCGTTGATCCCATCGCCCCTGACCGAGTCGGGACTGATACGTCCTGACCTTACCTACAGTTGTTTACCCTTTGTGTCCTCAAACCCTGCACCACACCCTCTGAGACTGGGGGAGGTTTCTTGCTTGTTGCCCGGATATCCCCACAAGCCCGCTGACTCATTCACATTATGCATAGTTGAGACGATGCATACGTTTGACTAATTTCAAACTGCTGTGGACAACGGGCATTGTCGGCCCGAGGCACAAAGGCCAATAGCTGCCAATAGCTAAGGACGTTGTTCTCAGCGACTCCTGCTTGCCGACGCCGCCCTCACCGCAAGCAGACCACGCCCATCGCCGCGCATGGATCGCACATCGCGGCCGGTATCCGTAAAGACACTACGCACCGATAACTACCCGGCGCGTGCGCCCCGTTGGCCGACACACCAGCTCGTAATTGATCGTCCCCATCGCCTCCGCAAGCACCGTGGATGATACTCCGTCAGGACCGAAGATCACGGCTTCATCTCCGGGAGCTACGCCATGCTCATTCTTGCCCAGGAAAATGACGAACTGGTCCATGCACACGCGTCCCACCTGTGGGTAATGATGGCCGTCAATGGTGACCTGTAGGTGCCCTTGAGCCGCACGCGGCAGCCCATCGGCATAACCCGCGGGCACGACCGCCGTGAAGCCATCCTCCGGCGCAGCCCAGGTGCGCGAGTAACTGGTGGTCTCTCCCTTACGTATAGGTTTGACCACGGTCACTTTACCCACCCAGCTCATGGCTTCCTGCAGACCATGGTCGTATCCGGCAACTGGCTCGAGTCCATACAGGGCAATACCCGGGCGAACCATGTCGAAGCGCAGGTCGGGCCGAGTCAACGTGGCCGGGGAGTTGGACAGGTGATTGATGGGAAGGTCAAGGCCCAGTTTTCGACCACAAGCAATGGCACGACGGAAAGTGTCTGCTTGCAGATCGTTGTAGGGATTATCGACTTCATCGGCGCAGGCCAGATGGCTAAAGATGCCGGTGACCTCAACGCCTTCGGCATCGCGAAGCATGGTGAATACTTCTTCCCAATCCTTCTCATCAACCCCCGATCGGTGCAGCCCCGTATCCACCTTCACCGTAACTCGGGTGGGTGCTATCCGTAATGAAAGCTCCGACACTAATCGCGCATGCGCTATCGACACCACCGCCAAGTCGATTCCCGCCTCGATGGCGGCAATGGCTTCGTTTTCTTGTGTCGTCGACCAGATCCAGCACAAGATGGGGCGGGTGATCCCGCCCGCACGCAATTCAAGCGCCTCATCGATAGTGGCCACACCGAACTGATCGGCGCCGTTTTCCTCCATCACGCGCGCTGCCTGCACAGCACCGTGGTTGTACGCATCCGCCTTGACCACGCACATGAGCTTCGCTGGCGCCACCATCTTCTTTATTAAAGCGGTATTGGCGGCGATGGCTGTCAAACTGATGCGGGTTTCAAGCAGGTTCATAACCTGCAATTGTGCCACTGCCGTTGTCAGAAACTCACTCACAGCCCGCGCGTTTCCCCCATTTGCGCGCGTGATTGCTATACGTAGCGCGCTTACCGACGTCCACCTGCCCGCACGCCCTAGGCACCCATCCCGCTGGGCACCCCACAGCGTTTTGCTTGCCGACGCCCCACCTTCGCATCAAAGAACCTCCCCGTACCATTGCGGTGATGACAGGGGGACAACATACTAAAGGCGAAGGTGAGAATTCAGCTCCTGACAGCCAGTCAAGCTAAAGGAATGCTTGGCACCTACGCCTGCGGGCTTTGAACTATCCTTAGTGATGTGGCTGAGAACTTGAATAAGCAACTGTCGAAACTGTCCAAGCGGGGTCCGCACCGAGTCCTCGTCGGCGACCTTGATTATGCCGGTATTCCGGGAAAGGTCTATGCCCCCGCCGAGGGACAAGGGCTGCCCGCGGTCGCTTTCGGCCACGACTGGATGAAGGACATCTCTTCCTACGAGGGCACTCTTCGCCATCTGGCTTCATGGGGCATCGTTGCGGCCGCGCCAAATACCGAAAAGGGCATCGCACCAGACCACCGTGGTTTTGCCGCTGATCTTGAGACCACCCTGCAGATCCTAGCGGGGGTTCGTTTGGGCACGGGCAACGTCACCGTTGCCCCGCGTCGCCTCGGCTTGGTCGGCCACGGCATGGGGGCCTCGGCGGCCATCCTTGCAGCGGTCGGACGCCCCAGCCTGACCGCCGTTGCTGCCCTTTATCCCTCGCAGACCGTCCCCTCCCCGGTGGTCGCAGCCTCGCAGCTGACCATGCCGGGCCTGGTCATCGGATCGAATGAATCTCCCTTCCTGGACTTCGGCAATGCCCCGAAGATTGCCCAATCGTGGGGCGGAAGCTGCACCTACTTCGAGGTCGACAACGCCAACCACCTCACGCTGTCAGAGGACACCATGTTCAAACTGCTCACCGGACTCGGTGGCCTCAGAGCTGCACCACGTGAGACGGTTCGTGGCGTCCTGACCGGTTACCTGTTGCACCAGTTTGAGGGTGGCCGCCACTACGCTGGTTTTAGCTCGCCTCACGCCGAAGCAAAGAAGCTTCGCAGCTACACCCCGCAGGAGCTCGAGCAAAGGGCAAACGGCGCAAATCTTGCCGCCGGTCCGATGCCGTTTGTCAGCTAGAACTTTCCCGGCACACGAAGCCACAGACCCGCCACCTTTATCGCAATAATGCATAAGGTTGCGGGCCTTTCCGCTTCCTGGGGCCAGGTCCAGCACTGGCCTTGTTTCCTAACCCATGATGCGTTTGACTTTTCGCGCACGCGTCTTGCCCGTCGGTGCGGCATGGCGAAGGCGCTGGGGTTCGCCGGAGGTTTGATTGATACCCGATGGTGCGTTCGTTTGACCACTCGGCATTGTGCTTGCAGGTGGATGGACATCTGCATTGCTAGGGCCGTTGTGAGCGGCGGGGTTATTCTTGGCAGTCTTATTCGCAGCTTTTCCGACAGTGGCACGAGTAGCGGAGAGGTGTTTATCGGCTTCTGCGATGCGGGCGTCGAACTCAGCCATCCGTGCTGCGGCACGTGCCCGGAAAATTCGTACGAACTCTTCGTAGTCCATTACCAGCCTCCTGCCTTACGAATCTTTACTGATGACAATCCTGCGTCGTTTGGGCCCGCTGAGGCGCCTGCTGCCACCGGTTGCGGAGCCGGAGCAGGTGCGGGTGCAGGCGCCGGTGCGGGAGTTGGAACAACGTTTCCTCCTCCCATATGGGCCACCTTCGCCGCAGGTGGCGGTGGCTCCTGCGTTGATACGGGAGGCGCTGTCGGCGCGGGTGCCGGTGGTTCTGGCGCAGGTGGCGCTGGCGGCGCAGGTGGTGCCTCAGGTTGAGGTAGCTCGGCAATCCATTGGCTTGCTTCATGAATGAACCATCCAATGCCGATGACGGCAATTCCTACCCCGACGAGCCCGAGGATTCCACAACTGGCGTCCGCCTGTGCCTTTGCTGTAGCCTCCGCCGAAACTTCTGCTTCTGCCTTAGCATCAGCGTCCTTTGCCTCCTCTGCCTCCTGTGCTGCCGCATCTTCGGCACAATCATCCACGCTGGCTTCCGCAGGTTGCGGCTCACACTCGGTGTTTGCAACACTTGGGGTCCCAGTAGGTGGGGTCCCAGCAGTTGGGGTTTCCGGACTCCGGGAGTCTGGGCTTGCAGTGACAGACGCAGGCTTTGTTTCCACCACTGGTTTCGGCTCAGGCTTGGGTTCGGGTTTAACCGCTGGCTTGGAAGTTAGCGGCTTGCACTCCTCTGTGGCCTCCTCAGCAGCCTTCTCCGGCGGGCACGGCGTTGTGGCTGCGGGGGTTGTTGGCGCCTGAGGCGTGGGATCCTTAGGAATTGGAGGCACCGGGGTAGCAGGTGTCGAAGCCGTAGGCGGTGGTGTCGCAGCAGGTGGTTCCATCGGCTTGGCAGGTGCGGGAGGTGAGGCGCTAGAACCGCTGCTGCTACCCGTGGAGGCGGTCGATCCGGCGTCCACCGAGGCCGGTGTGGTCGGGGTCATCGGCGTTACCGAGCTCACCGCTCCCCCGCCGGAGGCAGCCGAACCAGCCGAAGCCCCTACTGAGGATCCATCACCGCACGATGCGGGAGTCGTGTTCGCGTCGCAGGCCGCAGGGGCTTGGTTCTTCGGGGCTTCCACTTTTGCCCGGGTGGCATCGTTGAGGTGCTGGAAGCAGCCGCACAACGCATCGTCGTAGGCGCTGGCGACGTCGGTAAGCGCGGCATCGGCTTCCTGCAAGATGCTTTCGGCTAGGGCACACAGCTGCGCGTAGGCCTCGGGGTGTTCCTGCGGGTCGATGCTGTCGAGGACGTTCGCGATCTCACCAGCGATCCGCTGTAGTTCTTCAGCCACGTGCTGGCACTGGCTTTCGGCCTCAGCGTTGATTCTATCCACGGCATCGGCGGCATCTCGCGCCTCGTCTTCGACATCTTCATTGCGAAATACCTCATCGAAAACCCACGTGATGAGGTCCCACAGCCCCGCGGCCGCCATGCTTTCGAAGATATCCTTGATCGTCTCGACCACTTGACTTCCGGGTTTGCCGATAGAGTCGGGAAGCTTGTCGATAAGCTCGGACTTCTTCGACGCGGACAACAAGCCGCCGAGGTCAATGCCAGAGGACTTCCCCAATAGATTCTCCAGCCTTGAGGACAGCCCCCGCGTGGCCACCCGACCGCCGGATGAGGCCGCAAGGCGCCCTGAGCTGCCCAGAAACACACGGGTGAGGAATTGAATCAGCGCACCCATTACTCCCCCGATCCGTCGTCGGCGGGCACGACCACGTTGTAGGGCCGAGAATCCAACTGATGCGCGTGAGAAAGGTCGTGCGCAATGAGCTCACCTACGTGCCGCAGCGCGGTCTCCGCGCCGGCACGCAGGTTTTCTAACTCCCCGGTCATACGGGCATGAAGTTGCTCGAGCAGATGGTGAAACTCGGTGGCGTATTCGCTGTAGCCGCGCCCAAAACTCAAAGGGTCCAAGTGGGGCTTGTGGCGCAGGTGGGCTACCAAGTCGTGGGCAATGTCTTCGACGAAGTTTTCTAGCCTTTGCTTCGCTTCCTCGCCGTCGACATGGATACCGGCTGCGCCAGGCAGTCGGGAAACAGGCGGCCTGCCTACAACATGGGGGTTCAAAGGGGGCATAGCAGCTGCCTTTCTGTGGGGTATCACGTGGGATTGCTTTTCGAATCCTTCCCCGGCAACAGACGCACTCACACCCCGTTTGGTTCCCCAGGCAGGCAAAAAGCCCTGAAATCTTTTCAGGGCTTGTGCATTGTGCTTTCCGACGTCTATAGTCGCTGACCTTGGCTCGAATGGCGGCCTAAAGGTAAGCGAGTAGTATTAGACCTTCGCGACGATTGCTGCGAGATCGGCGGCAATCGCGCGAGCCTGTTCCTCGCTCGCAGCCTCAACCATGACGCGGAACAGCTCCTCCGTGCCGGAGGCGCGCAGCAACACGCGGCCGGTGTTGCCCAGCTCGGTCTCGGCACGCTCGATAGCCGCGACAACGCTGGGGTCGGACTCGATGCGCGTCTTATCGGACACTGGAACATTGATGAGGACCTGCGGCAGCACGGTCATGGCCTGGGCGAGCACTTCCAGCGGGAGCCCGGTCTCCGCCATGCGCCCCATCAACGCCAGGCCGGTAAGAGTGCCGTCGCCGGTGGTGCCATGGTCTGGCATGACGATGTGGCCGGACTGCTCACCGCCGAGGCTGAAGCCGCCCGCGTTGAGGTCTTCGAGCACGTATCGATCACCGACCTTGGTGGTGCGCAATGTAATGCCCGCTTCGTCCATCGCCAAGCGCAATCCGAGGTTGCTCATGACGGTAGCGACGAGCGTGGACTTGCGCAGCTCACCGTTTTCCTTCATCGCCAGGGCGAGGATGGCCATGATCTGGTCGCCGTCGACGACGTTGCCATGCGCATCCACGGCCAGGCAACGGTCGGCGTCACCGTCGTGAGCAAGGCCCAGGTCGGCGCCGTGTTCCACGACCGCCTGCTCCACCTGCTCAATGTGGGTGGAACCGCAATTGTCGTTGATGTTGTAGGCGTTCGGGGAATTGTGGATGGCGATGACCTCGGCGCCAGCGGCAGCGTAGGCCATGGGGGCCACATCGCTGGCGGCGCCGTTAGCGCAGTCCACGACGACCTTGATGCCGCTGAGCTTGCGCGGCATGGCCTGAGCCAGGTGGTCGAGATAGTGCTTTTGGGCGTCGACGGCCTCCTCGATGACGCGGCCAATGCCATGGCCGGTGGGGCCGGTCTCGGGAAGGGAACCCATGGCCTTTTCGATCTCGTCCTCGACCGAGTCGGGCAGCTTATGCCCGCCCTTGGAGAAGAACTTGATGCCGTTGTCGGGCATGGGATTGTGCGATGCGGAAATCACGACACCCATGTCGGCGCCGTAAAAGTCCGTCAGGTAAGCCACAGCCGGGGTGGGCAGCACGCCCACGCGCAAGACATCGACGCCGCGGCTGGACATACCCGCGGCCAGCGCTGCTGCCAGCATCTCGCCGGAAACACGTGGATCTCGGCCGATAACCGCTAGGGGACGTCGCTTGGAGGAAGCATGGTCGGCGGTGAGAACGTGGGCGGCCGCTGAGCCAAGCCGCAGCGCGAGCGAGGCGGTGAGATTCTTATTGGCTAGGCCACGGACACCGTCGGTTCCAAAGAGTCGAGTCATAAAGACTAATGCTATCACCGCAACTGAGATATACCTGAACGTCGCGGACCCAAGTTCCCACACGCCATCATTGGTAGGCCATGCGGGCCCGCGTACTCTGCCGATCGGCGCTGACCGAACAAGCATCGTTTCACTGCCTTGCTTGCCGACGCCCACCGCGCCCCATTATGGTGCGCTTTTCCTACCCTCGTGGGTTGCGGGGAGTTAGACGCTACCGCGATTTCAATCGTCTAAGACCAGCAGGTCCCCCGGCTGGCAGTCAAGTGCCTGACAAATCGCAAGCAGCGTAGAAAACCTCACGGCCTTGGCATGATTGTTCTTCAGCTTCGAGAGGTTGACCACCGATACGCCCACCCGTTCAGAAAGCTCCGTCAAGGTCATTCCTCGTTTGTCCAAGAGCTCGCCGAGAAGGCAGTTGATCCCCATGCCGGTGTCGCCGCCTCGCCCGCCATCCACACTAGACAAGGCCATCGATGTCCTCCTGCATGCCAAGCGCGTTCCTAATTGCCTGCTGGAGAACATACAACATCGCAATCAGGAGGAAGACGATGACCATTACCGAGGTGTTGGTCAGCAGCGGGCCGCTCCATTGGTCGCCAATCCCTAGGCGGGAGGCGGCGAAGTTATTACCCATGTTCTCCACAAAATTTCCCAGCAGCCACGCAAGCATCGCGCCGGAGGTTCCCCCGGCCAGGCGGGCAGTGCTTTCAGAGTACAGCTGCCCCCTTTTTATCCGGTTGAGCATGATCCACATGAGCGCGATCGCGACCCCGAGACTGAGTGCTTTGATGACGAACCCGGCCATGAGGTAGCCGAAGGGACCGCCCGCCGTGACCTCAAAGGTGAGCCCGCCGGCCACGGCCGGGCTGAGCTCGGTGTGAAAGGAGCGATCCACGAGCACATTCAACACATAGACCACCAGGAAGCACGTGGTGACCGCACCGATCACGGTCACATCCCACGACATCTTCCACGTATGCCTGCCATGTCGAGCATTCTCACCAGCGTGTCCCATTGTCTGCCATCCTTTCCGCCGAGCCAGAACATAATGAATAACATTACTTACGATAAACGATATTATCGCTATTCATTATGTCCGGCAAGGGGTGGCCGGCGCACACCGTAGGCGTCGGCAAGCAAAAACCGCCACCCACAAGGGTGGCGGCGGGAAAAGGAACTAGTGGAAGGCGGGCGGACGGTGCATCTCGCGCACCTCGAAGGACTCCGGCACCGCGATATTGGCGCCACGCACCTCTTGATAAGCTGCGTGATCGGTGTAGAGCTCATCGCGAAGCGGGTTAAGCCTATGCGTACGGATGGTACGAATCTGATACACCGCGACGGCGATGTTGGCAGCCAAGGCGATAAAGGAGACGGCAAACAAGGCAGATTCGTTGTGCGATGCCGCGACCGCGAACTTCGAGTCAGTGACAAAGCTAGGCACGGCCATCGTAAACATCATCCACAGCGCCAGAGTATTGGCGCGGTGTTGCAGCCAAGCACCCTTCTTGATGAAGAAGGCCGGGATCGTGCAGGAGATTAACAGCGCGGCACCCGCGTAGAAGGAGTGATCACCGACACAGTTATAGACGTAGGCGAAGTTCCACAGATCGTAGGCGATGATCCAGAACCACAGCATATCCGGCCAGATCATGTCCTTGGCTGGGCCCCGGGAGATGATGATACCTGCCCAGCCACAGATGGTGACCAAGTTAAGCAGGCCAGCAACGCCGTTCATGTAATTCCACGAACCCGAGACCATATACACGCCGTCGACCATGCCGTTGGCACCCATCGCGCCGACCTGGAAATCACGAATACAAGCCTCAAGAATGTTCAGTGCAAGGATGGCTGGCGGGAAGGCCAGCGCCCACTTATTCGCGGCAAGCTTGGGATGATAACGCAGGGCCATAAACCCCAGCACGCCAGCGAGCGCCGAATAAACCTTCACCCAGTGGAACCAGGTGCCGGTGGATGAGCCCTCGCCAGCCGTGTGGGGCCACACGAAGACAGTGAGGACTATAGGCAAAACGATAAACAGTCCCCAGGCCGCCGGACGCCAGCGCCGGCCGATCTCATTGAGACCGATCAGCGCGCCGAGCACGACGAACCAGGCCAGCCAGGAATACCACGGTATGGTGTCAAACAAGAACATGGCAAGCTCCCTTGAACTTAAGTCCCGCGCCAGCGCGCGGGGTGGTGGGCACTGGCCTTCGTTGTCGCACCACAAAGGATTCACTCACTTTGATTGAACATGTGGCAAAAGCCTCGCCCGATGGACAATCATTAGCCTAATTTCATCCGTTTTGCCTGTACATAGACAGTTTTTCAAATGTGTAAAGAACCCCGCCCTGACGCCAAATCACTGCTCGGGCAGGCACTCAAGAGCCTGCTCGAGCACAAGGACCTCGACCGCGTGACCGTCACCGACATCGCGCGCACCGCAGGGGTGACCCGCCAGGCTTTCTACTATCATTTCGACGACGTTCGCGATTGTGCGATTTGGGTCTTCGAGACCGAAATTTCCGACCACATCTATCGCCACGCATCCTATGAGGCATGGGCCCAAGGTTTTGACAAGCTTTTGGCCTACCTTTTTGAGCACCGCCCCCAGACCAAGGCGGTGCTCGCGTCGCTTGAGTTGGACCGCGCGGAGCGGTTCTTTTTCCGATCCCTACGGGTCATGATGACTGCGGTGGTCGACGACCTCGATCCCCACGAGTCCTTACACGACACCGACCGCACGTTCCTCATCGACCACTACACCCTAGCGGTGGTCGGGCACCTCGTGCATTGGCTCGCCCAAGGCATGAAGGACGACCCCGAAACGCTGGTGGGCAACATTGAATTCATCATGCGCGGACACGTCGCCGAGTCCATCGCCCGGATGAACGCCCGCCGCAACAACGCGGGCTAGGGCCCGTAGGCGTCGGCAAGCAAAAAAGTAGCCGCACAACGGCGAAAGCCGCCTCCCCACAGGGAAGCGGCCTTGGCGTAAGCGAAAAGAAATATTAACGCTTGGAGTACTGCGGTGCACGACGTGCCTTGTGCAGACCGGCCTTCTTGCGCTCGACGGCACGAGCGTCACGAGTGAGGAAGCCAGCCTTCTTCAGGGCAGCGCGGTCAGCGGAGTTGTAGACGTTGAGCGCACGAGCGATAGCGAGGCGGAAAGCACCAGCCTGGCCGGTCGGGCCGCCACCACGCAGGTTAGCGTGGATGTCGAACTGACCATCGCGATCGATGAGAACGAGCGGAGCCTTGATCAGCTGCTGGTGCAGCTTGTTCGGGAAGTACTCCTCCAGCGGACGACCGTTGCAGACGATCTGGCCAGAGCCCTCGACGAGGCGAACACGCACGATAGCGCGCTTACGACGACCGACGGTCTGGATGGGGCCCTCGTGGTAGACCGGCGCAGCGGCCTCAACCTCGGTGGCAGCCTCAGCGGCGATAGCCTCGCCGATGGTGTTGGTGAACTCTTCGGTAGCAGCGGCAACCTCAGCTGCCTCAACCTCGAAGTTGTCGTTTACGTTCTGCTCGGTCACTGTGCCACCTGCTTAATCTCGAAGGTCTCTGGCTTCTGAGCTGCGTATGGGTGCTCGGAACCCGCGAACACGTGCAGCTTCTTCACGGATGCACGGCTCAGCTTGTTGTGCGGCATCATGCCACGAATGGACTCCTCGATGACGCGCTCTGGGTGCAGTTCCAGGGAGCGACCAAGGGTCAAGGACTTCAGACCACCCGGGTAACCGGAGTGGCGGTAGCGCATCTCACGATCGCGCTTGTTGGAAGAAACGTGAATCTTGTCAGCGTTGATCACGATGACATGGTCGCCGCAGTCAACATTCGGTGCGAACTGTGGCTTGCCCTTGCCGCGCAGCAGGTCAGCAACCTGGGAAGCCAGGCGACCCAGCACCACGTCAGTGGCGTCGATGACGTACCACTTGCGGGTAATGTCACCGCTCTTCGGGTGGTAAGTAGACACATTGACTCCTTAATAAGTCTGTCTAAGTAAACTGCCAGCCAAGGCGCGTATAGAAGCTATTGGCAGCGGCGGCCGGTGGTGACCCGCTCCCATGCGACTGCGCTTAGCTGCACCAACACCCTCGCAAGCAAGAAGGTCGAGCGACAGCAATGCGCCCTATACACACAATTGAGCAAGTTTACGCCATATGGGCCGCTTTTCCCAAATTTCCTTTTGTATTCAACTCATGCACCTTTCGGGTTGAGCTAGGGAACCTAGTGAAAAATCCCAACGCCGGGTAGTGGCGGTGGCCGAGTATGCCATTGCCACAATAAAAAACCCACCTTCTCCCCTATCCGCGGCCATCAATCCGATCGAAGGGATCTTCCAGAATGGCTGCGGTAGAGGTTCGGGTGGGTCCTGTCCTTACACCTTGGTCGATAGAATTCTTCTTTTCTCATTCACCTCGTCTGTTTCCCGCCGAAGGCTACAACAGCTGTTTCGCGAAGTTTTCCGGCGCGCCTGCCTTTCGCGCCAGTGTCCCTTCCGCGATGTTTGCCTTAGCGAGCCACTGAGGGACTGTTGCTTCTACTTATCCCCAGGATGCCGCTGCGCGGCGGTTCACCTCCGCCATGCGATCGTTGCCCTCACGGACAGTGTTGGAGATGGTGGCCAAGATGGTGTTGAGTTCATTGGCAGCACGATCCCATTTGCGCTGAGCCTCTTGGTAGGCGGTGGAGGAAGAACCTTCCCAGGATTGCACCATGGGTGAGATTTGTTGCTTGAGACCATCGAGTAGAGAGTTGATGCGTCCGGAGGTTGCCTGGATATCGCTGGCGGCGGCGTCGATTTCGCCGAAGCCATACTTAATTACGCTCATGCGTTTCCTTTCGGTAGATAAGTGTGCACGGTGCGAGAAAGCCTTAGAGGCGGGGTGTGTCCCGTGCGGGAAGATAAAGGCCAAGCCTAGAAAGACTAGAGGCTAAGTCCCTGGCCACCGACAGAGGCGAATTGCGCGGCGTTGTCGGTTTCGATGGTGTCAAAAGAGGTGGCGTTGGCGCGGATGTTTTCGCTGATGCTGCCGAGTGCCTCCTGCAGGTCAGCCGCAGATGCATTCCAGCGCTGCATGAGATTGTCGAAGGAAACCTGCGCCGAGCCCGTCCATGAGCCGCGGACGGAATCGACTACGCCGCGCAGGCGATTGAGTTCACTTTGAACCTCATTGTTGGTGTCATCGACTCGGGCGGCAGTTGCCACCATTACATCGGCTTCTGTTCTAAACAGTCCAGACATGTGTACTGTCCCCTTTCTTGCGAGGATGTGAAGTGGATGGGTGTGCCTTGAAATGGAGAGCGCCTTGAACCCTTGCGGCACAGGCGTGGAAAGCGGTGCTCATCGCCAGTGCGTCCTTCTCTCCCGCACAATCACGATGGACGGGAGTTGTTCGTATTCGGTTCCCCGAAGCGTGGAAAACTTTTTGACACGTAATTCTCCCAGGCCTTCTTCCTGCTCGCCAGGAGGAAACTTTTTTCTCGACCTGCCCAAACCCCTCGATTAGCCATGGTCGATGCGATTGAGGCTGGCGGCTGCCATTCGACAGGCAGCCTTCTGCGACAGTGTCGGCTGCTGGCGGGTATGACAGCCAACCGAGTACAGGTGACCGCCTTGGACCCACACGCTCCACGTCACGGTGGAACCGTCGCCGGGTTCTTCCACATAGGCAAGTTCTGGTTCCCCGCGTCCGACGCCGGTCGGTGAGGAAGCACTGAGCGCGGGATCCTGCTCGATCATGTGGTGCACCTCGCTGGCGATGTGCTCCCCGGGAAGCTGGCCCACAAATTCCGCGGACAATAACACCCGGAGGTTCTCATCCGGCCCAAGCGCGGCCACCATCCCATCGTCGCGGCCTTCGAGGCGATAGCCAACGGGCAACTGGACGCGTAGCAGGTCATGTTCTAGAAGCACCTGCTCGCTGTCGAAGGGATTTTCTTCTGCTGCTTCTGGTACTGGTTGCGCTGTGCTCGGCAAAGCAACCTGTGAGGACTCCTTTGCCATGAGTGCAGGCTTTGGTGCCGGTTGTGGATCTGGGGCCATAGATTTTCCTATGAGCCACCAGGCAAGAACAACAATGACAACGATGAGCGCCGCCCCGGCTACGAAGACCGGGTTGATCCCGCGCAGGACGTCAAAGCGGGGTGATTGCCGAAGCTTGTGTTTGGGGTGATGTGAAACCGGATCCTCGACTTCCTCGGGCGGGGCGTGGCGTTCGACCTCGGTACGGTAGGCTCCCACTCCTTTTCCTAGGAGTGCTTCGACAAGCACGGCCGCCACCTCCGGCTGGGCATCGACCGCTACCTCAACATTGGGCCAGGATCCACCCAGCATGAGCGCAATTTGATCGATAACGGCCTGCACCGCCCAGCCGTCCCTGATTCCCACGGCAGGCAGGTCATAGCGATACACCGATTCCGGCCCCTCGAAGACCGTGGCGTTTTCAATGATGGTGACCACGATGTCCGGCTCAACCTCGATAAGCTGCGCGATGTCCTCGGTGGTGTGAAGTTGCTGGTTCACGAGTCTTCCTTCCTAGTTTCTTTCCGGCAGTCGGTCTCAAGGGCGTTCGGGCTGGGGAGAGCTTGATTCCGGTCGGGAGTTGCTGGATGCAGCCTCATCTTCGGCCAGCGCCAGTTGAATCAGGCCACGATCGACTCCGCGCTCCACAAGGGCGCCGCGACCGGGCTCACGATGGGTGGTACGCAACCCAAACAGCGGGCCGTCTTCTTTGTCCGCATCCAGAATCACCACGGTCGGTGATTGATCGCGCAACTCCGCGAGGAAGGGCTGATAGAGGGCGCGCTGCACCCCGCCAGACTTTCGTGCGGCGATCACGTGCAGACCCACGTCCCGGGAGTGTGGCAGGATCTCTCGGAGCTGATGCAAGGCATGATCGGGAACCAAGTCGAGGTCATCGATGATAAGGAAGATCTCCGGTCCCTCCCACCACGAGCGCGCGGCCAATTGGGCCGGGGTGATCTCAGGGCCCGGGAGGCGCTGCGAGAGGGTGTGGACGGTGTCTTTCAGCGTCGTTTCGGTACTGGCGGCGCCAGCGGAATAGGAAGCCACCATGTGTTCCGGCAGGGCTCCGAGATGGGCGCGGCGGTGATCGATCATGACGATGCGGGCCTGCTCGCGATCCAATCCCGCGACCTGCTGCGCGAGCAGGCGCACGAAATTTGATTTGCCCGAGCCTTGCCCGCCAAAACACAGGATGTGGCTTAGGCGATGGAAGTCCCACCTCATCGGTGCAAGCTGCGGGCCGCCGATTCCCAGCAGTAGTTGCTTGGTGGCAATAGGATCGGATGGATTTCCCTCGGGGTCTTGGGCCAGCCCACGAAGCGTCGGCAAGCTCAGGCGCTGCGGCAAGAGCTTCAGCGCGGGCACTGGATCCATGTGGGCGGTAACCTGGGCAGCATGTGCGATATCTTGTGGACCGGAAAGGCAAAATAGGCTGGTTTCTCTGCTGAAGATAAGGGCTTGCCCGGGCTTGGCCGGCAGCTTCTGCTGCAGCTTACGATCAATGAGCGAATCCATCGCTTCACCGAGTTTGAGTTCTATTCGGGTAGTAATCAGGTCGCGCACCGCAGGACGCAGCGCGGTCCAGCGAGGCGTGGTACACACGAGGTGAACGCGGGCGGCGAGCCCGTCGGCGGCGATGGCGGAAAGCTTGTCCACCAGGTCTTCGAACTCGGCGGTGACCACGTGCCAGCCATCGACAATAAGGAATGTATGCCGTGATTCGGGTTGTGCGATCAGCCCGGTGACCTCATCGACGATCCTTCTTACCTTCTCCGGCTCATGCTTGGTAGCGCATCCGGCCACATGCGCTAGGTCTTGCAATCGGACGAGTTCACTTCCCGCCAAATCCAGCACATAGAAGCGAATGTCGGAAGTCGAATGCGTGACGGCCATCGAAATCACAAGGCAGCGAAGTGCGTTCGTCTTTCCTGTCTGTGGCCCGCCACAGATGGCCGCGTGCCCTGATTGCCCGTGAAAATCCAGGGTGAGAACGTCTTGTCGTTGCTGATAGGGGCGGTCAATGATCCCCACAGCCGCCACCAGGAATCCGTGGTTTTCAACCACCCCTGCCAGCGCCAGTTCCGCGGGTAGCGGTGGCAACCAAATCGGATGTGCCCGCATGTTGCGCTGGGTGGCCACCGCGGTAGTGGCCTCCACAACTTCATCGACTAGGGTGCGCCCGCGTGGGTCTACCACTACGTCGGTTGCCTCTGCGGCACAAAGCTGCGCATCATGAGCCCACGAATCAAACACGCGCACCTGCCCTGTTCCGGATACCTGCTGGGTGCGGTGGGTCAGCGGGCCGGAGATATAGGATGCCCGGAATCTGGTGATGTGCTCGGCATCGGTCTTGAGATAACCACTACCGGGCTGGCTGGGCAAATGGTAGGCGTCGGTGACGCCGAGGACTTGGCGGGACTCCGCAGCTGAGAAAGTCTTCAACCCGAAACGGTAGCTCAGGTGCGAATCTAGGCCGCGGAGTCGTCCTTCCTCCAGCCGCTGGGAGGCCAGCAACAGGTGGATATGGAGGCTGCGCCCCAACCTGCCTACCGCGACAAAGAGTTCCGCAAAGTCCGGATGGTGGCCAAGCAGCTCGGAAAACTCGTCGAGGACGATGAAAAGCGCCGGCAACGGTTCCATCGTCGGATCCAGCTCGCGTGCTCGGGAGTAGTCGGTGACATTGGCGGAGTTTCCAGCCTTACGGAGCAGCTCTTGGCGACGATTCATTTCGCCGGCTATGGCATCATGCATCCGGTCCACGAGGGCGGATTCTTCCTCCAGGTTGGTGATCACCGCGGCTGTGTGGGGCAGCCCATCAAGTCCGAGGAAGGTGGCACCACCTTTGAAGTCAACGAGTACGAAGTTGATATCGTCGGGGCTGTGCGTTGCGGCCATCGCGACCACGAGTGTTCTCAATAGTTCACTTTTCCCGGACCCGGTCGCGCCGATACACAGGCCGTGCGGTCCCATTCCCCCATGCGCGGACTCCTTGATATCGAGGATCATCGGAGCGCCGTTGTGGTTAAGGCCGATCGGTACCGCCAGCCTTCGCGCGCCGCGTGGTTGCCACAGCTTTGCGACGTTCCACTGGTCCAGCTCATCCACGCCGAGCAGCCTGCGAAGGTCCGAAGAATGTGCGGCCTTGGAATCTGGACGCCGATACTTCGCCAAAGAACGGGCTAAGGCTAGGGCTGCTTGGCCATCGAGTTGATCCGGCACACCCAGAATCTCCGTTCCCGCCTCGGTGGAGGTGGCCAATTCCTGCCCCGCCTCAAAGACAATGCCCTCGTTTTCAGCCCATTGTGCAAGCGCTGTTCCCTCGCGAAGGCCAACGCTGATGATGCAGGTGTAATCACCGTTGAGCAGGGCTTGATCGGCATCGATGGTGTCATCGACGACAAGGATGCTCATCGTGGCCGCTTGCGGGTTGGCGATATGTGGCAACCACTTGCACCAGTCGAAGCCGAGTCCCAGTGTGGCAATCCCCACCGTCTCGGGGCCGTGGTGAACGACGAGAGATGCCACGATCGCCCGGGCCAGACCAGCAGCTTTCGGACCGGTCAACCCGATGACGGGAAATGCCTGCATCTGGACCACGATGGGCATGTCCGGCACCGTGCTTATGGCACGAACGGTGTGCCGCAGGCTTATGGCGCATACCGGGTCTAGGTCTTCCGGGGACCCGGAATCTTCGACATGCACGGGGGTGCACAGCGGGGCTCGCCCAGTTCCCACCCGGATGGCCAAGGTGTCGGGGCTATCTGCTGCCCGCTCCCACATTCGTGGCGTGTCCAAGAGCGCGAAAAGATCCTCGGGTGCCGGGTTTTTAAACTCCTCATGTCTTCGCTGTGCCTGCGCATTCTTTAAGGCTTTATCCCGCAACGCGGAAAGATGGCGGACATAGACCCGGCGGGTTTCGTCCGTGTCCTCTCCTTGTGGCGGGCTGAGCATCATCAGCAGGGACGCAGCCATCATGAGGGGAAAAATGAGAACTGTCGGGTTGAGTGGCCCGCCGGAAAAGACCATCAAACCCACCATGGCCACAACCATGATGACCATCACGAGTGGCATGAGCGCTCTGATCAGCGGCATGGGTTGCGGTTTCGGTGCCTCAGGAACCCGATCAGGGGTCAGCTTCCCGCTGGGTAGCGGCGGTGCCGGTTCGCGCTCTGCGCTGCTGACCACGGGAACATCGAAGTTTTCCGGCGGTCCATACACCTCGATCTCGGGGGTGGCCTCTCCACCAGCGAGCACGTCTCGCTGCGCCGGATCCACGAGGGGCACTGCGTCCGCCGTTCCCACGGGTCCCACTGCGTCTACAGTGCTCACGGCGTTGATAGTGTCCACAGCACCCCCGCCTGGCCCCGCACCCGGCGCGGTATCGTCACCGGTGCCGGAACTGTGCTTTCTGACCCGAATCATGTTGCCAGGCGGCAGTGTCGCCTCGGAACTTTTTGGAAAGTGCGCCCTGCTGGGCGCCGTTTTTCCGGCTGCGGTCTTGTCTTTTTTTGGCTTTCTTACGGTAAACACCGCGTTTCCCCCTTGCACAGGTTGGAAACGCCGGTGGCCATACCCCGTGTACCAACGCGACGTTTGCCCACATGTTAGCGAATAACTGGCGTCCTGCCCACCCCTATTCACTAAAAACCGGCCCCCACAGGGTTCACGAAGTGTCACTGGAGGCACTGCGCGGTGGTCGTCGGAAAGCACAATGCGAAAGAAATCAAAGCTGCGGGAACCAAACGCGAGGAATTAGCGTCCCTCGTTTTCTAGACACCCGCACGTATTCCCCATGAATGCCGTGCGGGCATACCCCACAAAGCTGAAGGCACCTGCGCCCAAGGCACCTGTTTGTCCATGTCCATCATCCATCTCACGCCGATACGCATGCATCCGCACTGTTGCGCAGTGCCCAAACAAAAATCAATCCGCCACAACTAGTAATCCCCCACGGAGGCCCGCATGAGCGAAACAAACAATCACGCACCCCCTGCGCTTGGGCAATTGCCACAAACGGCCGCGCACCATGTAGCACCCCAACCGGGGTTGGTGCTTCAAGCCACGAACGCCACGGCGTCGGCCTATCCATCATCCGACTCGGCATCCCACCGTGAATCACACACTGTGGCACCCCGCGGTAACCGTGGCAGCAATGCCGTTCGGGTTCACATTCGGCTTGCGCTGGGAGGAGACGTCCGTCGAATTAGGCGTGGTCTTGATATCAGCTTGCCTACTACCTCTACGCTGATGGAGGTGTTGCCAGAGGTACTCGCCTTCATCGAGGCGCCCCAGATCTCGCCGGCGTGGGAGTTCACCACAGCCGCAGGGCGTGTGCTCAACCAGCATGCTCCGATCGCGGAGCTGGATGTGGCCGATGGGACGATCCTGCTGCTTGGCCCGCGCCGCAAGGAACCGGCTCCGGTGGTCAAGGACTCGGCCGAGGCACTCGTTGATGCGGCCCAGGGCATTCGCCCTGCGAGTAACACGTCGACAGCGAGCATGCTGATCGGTCTTACAGCACTTGCGGTTCTCCTTTCCCACCCAGTAGTCACCATCCCACTGGCCTTGAAGGCAACGGTGTTGGCTGTAACCAGCACTGTGTTGGTGGCTTGGCCACGCGGGATCATGGCAACGGTTCCCGGCGCGCTGTGGGCGGCATGCGCCGCGACGCTCGCGGTGGGTGGGGTTCATGTTTTTCAGCGACCGGCGGCCGAAACTGCCATTGCGCTCCTCATCGGTGCGACAACCGCGGTGCTCTACGTGGTCGCGGTCTGGGTGCTCTTGGCAACGAGGATTCGCGGTGGAACGACCGCACCGTGGCCTAGCAATAATGGCACATTGAGTTCCGAAGACGCCGCGGGAATGGGGCCCCATGTGGCACGATCGCCATTGGCATCAGTGGCAACGATATCCATTTTTGCGGTGGGCGCGCTGGCAGTGGCGTTGGCCGCGGCGACTCCTGCGGCCTGGCTGCTTCGCCCAGAGCTTGGCCAGTCCCCGACGGAGTGGCTGCGTGGATTGTACGCATTGCTAGTGGTCGCTGGCGTGGTGGGCATGCAGGCAGCCACGACCATCGCCGGGGCCTGCGCGGGTCTGGCGGTGCCGCGGCTGCCCAGTGCCGGTGCGGATCTCAAGGAAAGCGATGATCTCCCCGCTGATCCGGATGGTGATGCCCGCGCTGCCATTGATATTCATGCTGGCATCCACGTGGGTTGTGCGGTGAGTATTGTGGGTGGTCTTTGTGGTCTCGGGTTCTTCGGTGGGTGGGCTGCGCTGATCTTGGCACTGGTGACCTTCATCGCTTTGGGTCTTCACGCGCACCGTCAGGCGCATCCGTTATGTACTTGGTCTTCGTGGTTGACCGCAGCCTTCGCCGTCGTTGCTATGGCGTTGGCGGCACCTGGCCCAGATGCCCGCGCCTATGCGTTCGGGATTGTCCTTTCTGCCGTCATGGCGCTTATTGTCGCGGCGGCGCCGTTGTGGTCACAAGCGGTTCCCCGGCTGGAGCCGACGACGATTGCTTGGCTGGAGCGTATTGAGTCGTTGGCGTTGTTTTCCTTGTTGCCGATTGCGCTGCATCTCACTGGACTCTTTGAACTTGTGCGAGGGCTCGGATGAAAAAGCAATACTCGATTCTGCTCGCTCTTTGTGCGGCCACACCGTTGTTGACGGGTGTAGGCCTACCCGGCTTCGCCCCGGCGAGCATGCCTGCTTTTGCCCAAGATCATTGCGCGGTGGGCGCGCCCGCCGATGGGATAGCGCTGGCCGCACAGGCGGATCGCGGTGACAACCTGCGCGGCGTGCATGCGCTTGCCAACGGAACCGGGGTCACCGTTGCCGTCATCGATACCGGGGTCGCCCCTTCAGCGCGTCTGGGTGAGGTAGTTGACGGCGGAGACCTGATAGGCGGGCAGACAGCGCTTTATGATTGCGATGCGCATGGAACGGTCGTCGCCGGAATCATCGCCGCTCGCGATACCGGCGACGGCATCGTGGGTATCGCCCCTCAGGCGAGAATCGTCGCGGTACGCCAGACCTCATCCAGGCAAAACAGCGAGGAGCTCACTCACGCGGGCACCGTTTCTTCCATGAGCGAGGGGATCCACCGTGCGCTTGATCATGGGGCGCAGGTCATCAATTTGTCCGTGGTCAGCTGCGTGGATCCAGCAGCACCGATCGACTTTGAGGTCCTTGAACAGGCATTAGCTCGTGCCGAGGCTGAACAAGCGATTGTGGTTGCGGCCGCAGGCAACGAGGCCACGCACTGTCCGCGAGGGTCGCAGGTGGTTCCCGCCTCCTTCCCCACTGTCATCGCAGTTACCGCGCATGACGACCCTCACCGGCAAAGCGACTATGCCTTGGATGCTCCGGGCGGGTTAAGCGCCCCGGGCTACGTGCCAGCAGGTCTGACCGGCGATACCATGAGCTCGGGTCTATTTCAGGGCGCAGGGATCAGCTATTTCGAAGGAACCAGCTTCGCCGCGCCCGTGGTCTCCGGTCTGGCGGCGCTGCTTCGCCAGCGCTATCCGCAGCTTCCCGCCTCGCAGCTACGCGAAATGCTGGTAGCAACCGCGGATCCGTCCACGGGTGCCGTGAACGCGCAAAGAGTAATCGAGCATCTCCCGGAGGGACCGGTCGATGCTCGTGAGCGTTCAATTATTCCGGCAACGGTGTGCGAATCTTCGCTGCCGAAGAAGGTAACCCTTTTCGGTATAGGCGCCTTGATGGTGGTGGGTTGTGTCCTGTTTAGCCGTGGTCTAGCTCGACACCATCGCCTCGATGACTGGGTCTAGTGCCGGGATTGCACCCATCTTCCACGCCACGAAGGTGGCGCCACCGACGGCGACCCAGGCCACCGCGCAGGTAGCGGTGATGATGGAATAGCGGTTGGCGCGCGACTGCTTCCGATACCAGGCAAAGAAGGCCTCGTATTTGTGCACGCCCCAGCCCAGCAGGCGATGTGCCCAATGAACTTCCAGCGAGAGCACTCCAACTCCCACGAACACGGTCAGCCAACCAGGTCCCGGGAATGGGATGGTGACCAGTCCGATGGTCACGACGAGCCATCCGATAGCCAGTGTCAATGGACGAACAAGGAAGCCGAAGCGCCGCGACTTCAGCGACTCGTGATGAGCGGAGATCTTGTCTACTTTCTCCGCTACAGAATCGCGCATCGTGGCCATAGGCTCCAGCTCTCTTTATACAATTCCCCGGGCTAGCACCAGCTTCTGGATCGTGTCCTTCAGGGACAGCAGCGGGAACTTCGTGTTGCCATTGTGTGATCTTGCACGATTCTACACGCCTGCACTGCAGGCAGTAACCTCTTTGGCCACTTTGACAGGACCATCACAGGCCTCAATCTCCGCTTGAGACCGGCTTTCGTCCCACGCCTGCCTTCCCTGCCCCGAAACGCTTGACCGAAGCGGTCGATACCAGCCCCTCACCCCGTCGCACTCTTGCACGCGACGGGAACGAAGTCGGGAATCTAGTCCAGTGCGAGGGCTGCTGTTGCGGGCCCCAGCACGCTGCCCTCGGGCAATAAGCGCAACAGATTCCAGTCGACTGCAGTAGGCTGGCCTGCACCAATGATGTCTAAGGAGGTGTCGTCTAGGCGGTGCCGGCGCCCGGTCTCTGAGACCACGTGTGTTCCGGACCCGGTGTCTACTGCCACCGCAGCCCCCGGTCCAACGTAGTGGGTGGCCACGGCCTCGCCAGCCAGCTCCTGCCCCGCAGGCAGCGAATCTTTATCCATTACCCCGAGTGCCCCATCTGAGCCAACGCACAGGGTCTGGTGTTCCCCCTCTGACTGCTTCCAGGTACCGCCTATGTCCATGAAGCCGCCGTGGGCGTCGGGAAGCGAAACCGGGGTGGCTGACTCCGCAACGGTGGCAAGCTGCGCTGGCAGTACTTCGGTCGAGGTATATCCGGCGGCAGCGAGCGTTAGCGCTTGCGCTGGGCTCATGGCTACCAAGCCGTCGCCGGTGTGCAGGTAGCTACCACCGGCGGAGTGCCAAAGCTGGCTGGTTGCGGGCGGGATAATGAAGGGCTGCTCTGGAACCAGCGATAAGACTTGGGTAGGCGGTTGCCACACCGGGGTGTCCGGGGCGATGGCCAAAGCCCGGCGCCACTGGCGGCCCTCAGTAGTATCCGCCGGCGGCAGCAGGTAACGACCGGCGTTGGTGATTACATATTCTTGCCCGTCGGCGCGGGCATACAACGGCTGGGGAAGGCTGAGTTGGGCAGGGCCAACGCCTGCGGCCACGACGGTGACTTCTTCGACTGCCTGTTGCGTGCGGCTTGTCGCAGGCTGGCTGGTGTGACAGGCCAGCCATTGACCCTCGTGGCGTTCCTGCGAGTAGATCCCCGGGGCGTCGACGATCCCCACCGGGTACCCCTTGGGTAGCTCGCCAAGCTGCGGGTCTGAGACGTCGGCTGGTTGTGCGGCCTGCCCGACGATGATCCTGGCAGAGGTTAGGTTTGGCACGGGGTGATAGCGCTGGTCGATCTTGGCGTAAAGCTGTCCGCTGTCGGCCTTGAGGATGGGCGCGTCGCCGGGATGGGCGGCTGGGGCAAAAAGCGCCATAGCACCGGCACCGATGGCAACGAGGGCGCTGGCGGCCAGCCCGAAAATGAGGGAGCGGCGCCTGCGTGCTAGGGGGTCGTGGATCATGCGGATGTCGCCGAATGCGAGCCCGTGGGCGAGCCGGCGTTTGAGGAATTTGTGTCCGCTGATTTGGACTTTTGTTGTGGGGGACAGTCGCGGCATAGGCCTCTCCTATCTGTTGAGCCACGGCTATAAGAAACAGTCCCCTCCAGCCTAGTAAGATACGGGGTCCGGTGTGACCTCGGTTATATCAATTCCGCCCTGATCCTTGACCGTCGGACGGTGATAATACGGAACGTTATAGGGGTTGACGTCGCGTTTTGTGGTGGCATCGCCGTAGAGATACTCGTTGCCATCGTCATCGGTTCCACTTTCGGGTGCCTGCGAGGTGTCGCCGCGGTCGAGCTCGATGTCGGCGGTGCCAGGTGCCCCTGTGCCGGCCAGCTCGTCGACGGTGGCTTCCAGGTCGATCCCCAATTCCCCGTAGGTGAGCTGTTCCGGTAGCGGATCCGGTGAGCCGGCCTCCCGCATGGCTTCTAGTTGCGCATCGCTGAAGTGGGCATTGACGGCGAAGATGGCGATCGGGCCGTCCTTGTAGACCAGAGTCAGGCCCGGGGAGGTATACAGCCAGGAGTTTAGCGCCCGGTTTTCTTTTTGGAAGGCCCAGAAGTTCGGCGGTGAGGCCATTAAGTAATTGACTTCGAGCGCATCATAGGCCCAGTCGACCTTGTTGCGGGTGCGGGCGTCGCCATGATTGCCGGCGCCGACGAGGTGAGCGTACTGCACGAGCAGGTCCTCCGCGCTGCCGTCATCATAGGTGGGCAGTGCGTAGTGCTTCATGATGGCCGGAAGGCTGTTGTAGGCATACATCCAGCCGTGGCCGTCGGCAGGCTCACCCATGATGGTTCCTTCGTAGGACTTGGGCTGCTTGGCCAGCCAGTCGAAGGCGCGTCGGTCGGCGTCACCGACAAGGCGGGAATCGTGGGGGCTACCGATGGCAAAGTCCGCGCCTTCGCGTACTGCCGGTTCCACGAGCGGTACGAACACTGCCCCTACTACCAATCCGCAGATGATGGACACGACGGCGCTGATGCGTCGGGCGATGTCGCTCCGCAGCACGGATCCGCTGATCAGCCGAATGAGGGCGGCGGCGCCGACACCGGCTGCCGCGCACAGCAGCATAGCGATCGGCATGATGAGCCGGTGCGCCGAGTTGTAGTGCAGCGCGCCGATGACCTCGAGCCAGCGATCCCAGGGCTGAGGGTACGGCCATATGGAGTTGGTGGTGACCCAGGCGCTGAAGGCGAAGGTCAGGTGTGCCCACAGGTTGAGCTTCCAAGCAGCAACGATCGCGCCGATGGCGGCGAGCACCAACATCGGCGCCCAGTTCAGCTGCCCAAATTCGTCGGTGTGGCGGGTGGCCATCGTAAAGACCTGTCCCCAACTTTCGGCGCGGGTCACTTCTTGGATGTCTGTATAGGCCGCCACTTCTTCGGTGGTCTCGGAACCGGCCAGCAGCTGTGGCAGCAGCAACGCTCCGGCGATGCCACCCGTCAGCGCCAGCAGGCCAAAATCCCTGGCGCGCACCTTGAGCCCACCGGAAAACCCGGCGGCCGGGGTACTTGGCTGGAAAACAAGCTTGGCCAGCCACCAGAGACCCAAGAACACCACGACGACGGTTGCGGCAGAGGGGTGGACCATCACCACCGCCATGAAGGATAGCCCTGCCGCCAGCGCTCGTTCTGGGTTGGTAGGCACCGACATGAACAAGGCGATGACAATTCCGGTCATACAAATGGCCGCCACGTAGGGCCAGGCGCCGACATAGTTGCCGATCCAGAACACAGTCGGGAAGGCGTAGATTCCAATCCCCGCCAGACCCGCGCCCAGCTGAGCCATCAGCCCTCGATTCCCCACGATCCGCCAGGCCAGCAATGCCACGGACAGTGGCAGAGCAAGCGCCGGAAGTACGAAACCGGTCAGGTTGGTTGCCTCGATCGGGGTGATTTTTGCGATATCGCCGACCAGCGCCGCGCCGGCGTGCCATCCGGAGGGGTAGTACATCGTGGCGTGTCCGTCGAGGTTGCGCAGCTCGCCCATGCGCGTGGGATCGACGATGCCGGAGTCCATTGCCCAACGCACCACGCTGGCATGCCAGTGCACATCCCAGCCTTGGAAGATATCGCCCAGCGTGTATTCGAATCCGGCAAATTGCTTGATGCTAGCGCGCAGGAAAAGGAGGCACCCCACGATAGCGCCCAGTCCCGGCAGGATCCAGGTCACGTTGTGGCGAGAAAGAAAACCTTGTTCCCCGCCGGTGCCCGGCTGGCTGGGACTTGGGGCGATGACCATTGGGGCGCCGTGATCGGTAGAAGTCACCGCAGTGGGCGCGGCGCCGTGAACGTCGGCAAGCGTGCTTGCGGCAGCGTCCGTTGTGGTTGATGGCTCCTGCATGGGCGAGGTTGCTTGCCCGTTACTGGTTGACTGTGCTTCAGCATTTCTTGCTTTCCGACGCCCACCTGCGCGCCACCAACCCGTGCGAGCCGCGGGGGCGGGTGCAAGCTGGGTTCGTGACCGGCGCCGGCGCACTAGTCGGTGGAAGAAAAACGCCCCGATGCACAGCAGGATCCACATCGCGGCGACGGTGGGGATGCCGTAACGGATGCCGGTTTGCCCGGTGAGCCACCCGGTGAAGCCGAAGATGGCGAAGCTGGTGGGCACCGCGGCGGCGATCGCCCACGGGAGCTTCGTTCCGGAAATGAGGTTGAGCACGAAGCCGGGGATCAGGAACACGGCTATGGCGATGACGGCAACCTGCGTGATCTCCGGCAGCGACTCCACGAGCGAATACCTTCCTTGATAGGCACAGTTGACGTGCGAAATTATACCAAGTTGGCGCTCTCCAACCGTCTTGGCTCGCGCTAGATGGGTTCAATCTCCTCCCGCGTGCGCATGGCGCGGGTCGAAGCCGCCCTGGCCGCGAGCTGGTCATCGTCCGGGTAGTCCACCCCGACTAGTGACAGGCCCCTGGCTGGCGCCAACGGCACCAGGGATGAGCGGGCGGTCTCACCGAGTAGGCGCGTGGCGAAATCGGCGGGCCGGCGCCCCTGCCCTGCCACCAAGCAGGCGCCTACGAGGGAACGCACCATAGACCAGCAAAAGGCGTCGGCAACCACTGTTGCCTCAAAGGTCAAGGGTTCGGCTGTGGTAGAGACATCCGCCCATTCGAAGACCTCAAGATCACGAATGGTGGTTGCCCCGTCGCGGTGCTTACACAGCGCGGCGAAGTCATGCAGCCCTAGGAAGGCATCCGCGGTCGCCTGCATGACATCCAGGTCAACCTGGTGGATCCAGGTGGCAGTATCAGTGACCCGTGTGGGCAGGGCACCACGGGGATGGGTGGTGATGCGGTAGCGGTAGTGGCGTCGTAAAGCGGAAAAGCGCGCATCGAATCCGGCCGGGGCGAACGTGCAAGCATGAACACGCACGTCCTCCGGCAGCAATCGAGCTAGCCTGCGTACAAGTCGGGTCGGGTCACCGTCAATGCTGCGGGTATCCAGACTCGACGCCGGGATGTCGCAGTGGGCCACCTGACCGGCGGCATGGACGCCGGCATCGGTGCGACCGGCAACTGTCAGCTCGACGGGCACGCGCAGGATCAGTTCTAATGCCCGCTCCACCTCTGCTTGCACCGTCCGCAGCTGCGACTGTCCTTGTTTGGCCCAGCCATGAAAGCCGCTACCGTCATAGGCCAGATCGAGGCGCAGACGTACCAGCGCATCGCGTGCATCGCTCACAGGCAATCCCCTTGAGTAGTGTGTAGCTAAACAACCCCGGCCCGGCGTTGGTGGGGCAAGCCCAGACCTTGTCTCGCCAGGCATGGAGCGCCACCGTGCGACCAAGTGGCCGCCGTGACCCCGCATGCTAAACACTGCGGGAACGGTGCGCCTCGGTGAGACAAAGGCAACCCGCCTGCCACCGTGTCGAAGGCAAGCAGCAGGCGACCTAGAGGTTATTTCTTAGTGCTGAAGTTGAACAGGCGGTACAGCGGGCAGAAACCCACGGCACCGGTGATCACGGCGATGAGGCCGATCACCAGCAAGATAATACCGCCTACTGTATTCATGCCCGCCATATAGGCGGCGACGAGGGCAACAATTCCCGCTACGAGGCGGACGATGCGATCGGTGGAGGACTCGTTGGGCTTCATGGTTGTGCGCATCCTTTCGAAAGAAGCGACGGGAACGGACACCACCAACTATACCCCCGTGGGTATCGTTTTGCGCTAAAAAAAGGCGCCCCAATGGGACGCCTTTCACAGTGCAAAGAAGTTATTACTTCTCAGCGGACTCCTCTGCCGGAGCCTCGGTTGCAACCTCAGCCTCTGCAGCCTCGGTAGCCTCAGGTGCGGCTTCCTCAGCTGGTGCCTCTGCCTTTGCGGCAGCAGCAGCGGTGGTACGGGTTGCGGCGGCGGAGACGGTCTCCTCGAGAACCAGAGAGATCTGGCTCATCGGAGCGTTATCGCCCTTGCGGTTTTCCAGCTTGACGATGCGGGTGTAACCACCCTCACGGTTTTCGAACTTCGGAGCGAGCTCGTTGAACAGGTAGTTCACGACGTCCTTGTTCGGGATAAGCTTGGCAACGTTGCGACGATCGGCAACAGAACCAGCCTTGGCCTTGGTGATGAGCTTCTCAGCGTAGGGACGAAGCATCTTCGCCTTGGCGTCGGTGGTCTTGATGGCACCGTGCTCGAAAAGCTGTGCCGCGAGGTTAGACAGAATGTGCTTCTGGTGGCTCGCGGAACCGCCGAGACGGGCGCCCTTCTTAGGTGTAGGCATTGTGTACTCCTCGTGTACAGGTTTAGTGAGCGCGTGGAAGCAGCAGCGCGTGCGCTACCCTTCCGAAAATTGCTTTTTACTCGGAATCTTCCGCGTCCAGGTCCACGTAGTCGCCGGTCTCGGCATCGTAGCCCTCGAGCTGCGTCGGATCGAAGTCCTCCGGAGCATCCTTGAGGGTCAGACCCAAACCGGCCAACTTGATCTTGACCTCGTTGATGGACTTCTGACCGAAGTTACGGATATCCAACAGATCCGACTCGGTGCACTCAGCGAGCTCACCGACGGTGTGGATCTCCTGACGCTTCAGGCAGTTGTAGGAACGAACGGAGAAGTTCAAATCCTCAATCGGCATGCCGTAGGCAGCGATGTACTCCGTCTCCTGCGGGGACGGGCCGATCTCGATGCCCTCGGCAGCGGTGTTCAGCTCGCGGGCGAGGCCGAACAACTCCACCAGCGTCTTGCCTGCCGACGCCAGGGCGTCGCGCGGGGCCATGGAGTTCTTGGTCTCGACATCGATGATGAGCTTGTCGAAGTCGGTGCGCTGCTCGACACGAGTTGCCTCGACCTTGTAGCTCACCTTCAGGACCGGGGAGTAAATCTGATCGACCGGGATACGGCCAATCTCGGTTACGCCGGAGTACTGGGTGGCGGGCACATAGCCACGTCCACGCTCGACAATCATCTCGATCTCAAGACGACCCTGCTCATTAAGGGTGGCTAGGTGCAGATCCGGGTTGTGAATCTCCACGTCGGCTGGGGTTTCGATGTTCCCAGCGGTAACCACGCCTGGGCCTTCGGCGCGCAGGTACATCACGACTGGCTCGTCAGACTCAGACGACAGAACCAGACCCTTGATGTTCAAGATGATGTCGGAGACATCTTCCTTCACGCCAGAGATGGTGGTGAACTCATGGAGTACACCATCGATCTTGACGCTGGTGACTGCCGCTCCCGGGATGGAAGACAGCAGGGTGCGGCGAAGCGAGTTGCCCAAGGTGTAGCCGAAACCCGGCTCCAGCGGCTCGATGACAAATCGAGAACGGGCAGCGTCGACGACCTCTTCGCTCAGGGTTGGGCGCTGAGAAATGAGCATTGAACTCTCCTTGTGTGACGACCACTATTTGACGTCGAATGGGGCGGAAAGGATGGGAAAAGTAATGCGTAGTAGCGCACATATGCGCCACGGATCGATTACTTCGAGTAAAGCTCGACGATGAGCTGCTCCTGCAGCGGAACGTCGATCTGAGCGCGCTCGGGCAGCTGGTGCACGAGGATGCGCAGGGTTGCAGGAACGACCTGAATCCAAGCAGGTACGACTGCGTCAACGAGGTTCTCCTGAGCCTCTTCGAACCACACCATCTTCTGGGACTTCTCGCGAACGTCGATGATGTCGTACTGGGAGACACGGTAGGAAGGAACGTTGACCTTCTTGCCGTTTACGGTGAAGTGGCCGTGGGAGACCAGCTGGCGAGCCTGGCGGCGGGTGCGAGCCAGACCTGCACGGTAAACAACGTTGTCCAGACGGGACTCGAGCAAAACAACGAGGTTCTCACCGGTCTTGCCTGGCAGGCGGTTAGCCTCGGCGTAGTAACGGCGGAACTGCTTCTCGAGGACACCGTAGGTGAACTTTGCCTTCTGCTTCTCCTGAAGCTGCAGCAAGTACTCGGACTCCTTGATGCGAGCGCGACCAGCCTGTCCCGGTGGGTACGGGCGACGCTCGAATGCCATATCTCCGCCGACGAGGTCGACGCGGAGGCGGCGGGACTTACGGGTTGCTGGGCCAGTGTAACGAGCCATTGTAAGTTACCTTTTCCTTTCCTACTAGACGCGACGACGCTTGGGCGGGCGGCAGCCATTGAACGGCTGTGGGGTGACATCGGAGATGGAGGTTACCTCGAGGCCAGCAGCCTGGAGGGAACGGATAGCGGTCTCACGTCCGGAGCCTGGGCCCTTGACGAAGACGTCAACCTTCTTCATGCCGTGCTCCATTGCCTTGCGGGCAGCGTTCTCAGCAGCCAGCTGTGCGGCGAATGGGGTGGACTTACGGGAACCCTTGAAGCCGACGTGGCCGGAGGATGCCCAAGAGATAACAGCACCGTTCGGGTCCGTGATGGAAACGATGGTGTTGTTGAAGGTGGACTTGATGTAAGCGTGGCCTGCGGCCACGTTCTTCTTGACTACGCGACGGCCAGTGCGGCGTGCGCCAGTGCGTGCTTTAGGAGGCATGTATTACTTCTTCTTTCCGGCGATCGTCTTCTTAGGACCCTTGCGCGTACGTGCATTGGTCTTGGTGCGCTGGCCACGAACCGGGAGGCCACGGCGGTGGCGCAGACCCTGGTAGGAGCCAATTTCAATCTTGCGACGGATGTCAGCCTGAACCTGGCGGCGGAGGTCACCCTCGACCTTCCAGGTAGCTTCGATAACGTCACGAAGAGCAGCAACCTGCTCATCGGTGAGGTTGTCGGTGCGCAGATCTGGGGAGATGCCGGTCTCCTCGAGTAGCTTGGCGGCACGGGCGGGGCCGATGCCGTAGATGTAGGTGAGTGCAACCTCCATGCGCTTGTTGCGAGGGAGGTCCACACCAGCTAGACGTGCCATGTGGCAAAACCTTTCCGGTTGTTACGGTGGTTTTCTCCTTACTCGTCCTCGTCAACCACCACTTTGCCCGGACGGACGCCGGACGATGGGGTGAGATACACGAGGCTTTGGCCACCGCAGCCAAAGGTGAGAGTGACACCGCGACTTGGAAATCTCAATTTGGTTGGGCACAAGTAATCCCGAACCGGTTGGAAACATCGCAGCGTCAGTGAAGCAAGGAGGCTTCTGTTTTACTTGTAGCGGTAAACGATGCGACCGCGGGTGAGGTCATACGGAGACAACTCCACTACCACGCGATCTTCCGGGAGGATACGGATGTAGTGCTGACGCATCTTGCCACTGATGTGAGCAAGAACCTTGTGTCCGTTATCGAGTTCGACTCGGAACATTGCGTTCGGCAAGGGCTCGATGATCTTGCCCTCAACCTCAATAGCGCCTTCCTTAGCCATAGCCTCCACTTTTCTTCGAGCCCCAACGCATGAACCGGTTGCGGGATAATCTTTGTCCCCTACCCCCATTTGATAACAAGGGAATTCATGCAGGTGGTAGCCCTAAATTTGAGTTGCTTACCTATTGATGCACGAGACATGCCCATACACCATTTGACTACCTTACAGCTACCCAAAAGAAAACACAAGCCCTTGAGAAAAGTTATCTCGAGGGCTTGTGTTCAATACGCGATACGCGATGACTGTGTGCTAGTCACGATGCGCGTGATTCGGAGCTGGGTTCCACCCGAATCCGAAACTTCTGTTCTTAGTAGATGTAGACGTCGTCGCCTGGCTGCAGGGTGTTGAAGAATACCTCAGAATCTGCGTAGTTGAGGTGGATGCAGCCGTGCGACAAAACACCAACCGCACCTGCATGGAAGGCGTGTCCATTGAGGGTGAAGTACACCGAGTTTGGCATCGGCGCATTGTTAAACTGGCGCGACACTTCATCCTTGACCTTGTACTGCACCTTGAAAGCGCCGGTCGGTGTAGCAGTGTCTGGGGCCGGGGCTCCAGCGGAGGCGGGCGCCACGTAGGTGACCTGGCCGCCGGACTGCAGCCATGCGCGGCCACCATTGATGTCCATGCAGGCCTCGGCCCAGTCAGGGCACGAACCACGATCAAAGGCAGGGGCAGCTTCAACCGGAGCCGGCTCCGGTTCAGGGGCCAGTGCTGGCGCAGGCGCCGGAGTCATTTCTTCAATAAGGCCCGGGAACAGTCCGTTGACGGCACCGTCAATCATGGCGACTGCCTGCGCGGCTTGAGCTGCCGGCAGTGCGGCCTGTGCCTGCGCAACGAGGGCTACGCGTACCCCCCAGGCGCTTTCGCGGGTCTGCTGGTTGATTTGGGCGAGTGCCGCGTTGATGTCAAATCCCGACGACAAAAAAGCCGACTGTGCCGAAGCAGTGGCGGGAGATGCCATCAACAGGGCCGTTGCGGCGGCGGCCGAACCGGCCATCGCGGCGATCTTACGGCTGGTTACCGCCTGCTGTGCGTGACGTGGCTTGTAGTTCATACGGACACTATAACTTGATTCTTCATGTTATAAGAACTCGACCGGGGATTTTACCCCATCTTCCTCACAAAAAATCAGGCTGTTCTTAGTTTCGAGGAGTGAGGATTCGCGGGCCATCGTCCGTAGCAGCAACGGTGTGCTCCCAGTGCGCCGCCCATGACTCATCGTCGGTAACGACCGTCCAATCGTCGTCAAGTACCAGGCTGTCCACGCTGCCCAGCGTGAGCATGGGCTCGATCGCAAGAACCGATCCAGCCTGGATAATTGGCCCCTTGCCGGGCTTACCCTCGTTGGCAAGGTATGGCTCCTCGTGCATGGTGTGGCCGATGCCGTGTCCGCCGTAACCGTCAACGATGCCGAGCTTCACGCCGAACTTCTTTTCCGCGGCGCGGGTTGCCAACTCCAGCGCGTGGGAGACGTCGGTAAGCCTATTGCCCGGCACCATTGCCTTGAGCCCCTCCATGAGTACCCATTCGGTGGCCGAATTCAGCGCTTGTGCGCGTGTATCTAACTCACCAATGCCGAAGCTCCAGGCAGAATCTCCCACCCAACCGTCAAGGGTGGCGCCGCAATCAATGCTGACCAGGTCGCCTTCCTTGAGCACCGTCTCCTTATTGGGGATGCCGTGCACGATGACGTCGTTGACCGAGGCGCAGATGGAGCCGGGGAAACCCTGGTAGCCCTTGAATGTGGGGACGGCCCCGTGCGAGCGAATGACCTCTTCAGCGATCTGGTCAAGGTCGAGGGTGGTCATTCCCGCCTTGGCCTCATTGCGCACAGCTTGCAATGCCTTGCCGACGATCGCGCCCGCGGCCTCCATCGCATCTAGCTCTGTCGGAGTCTTGGCCGGGATCATCTTCTTCTTTGAGCGAAAGCCCATGATTGTCCTTATGTCGTGGCTGCGCAGCGTAGATTCTGTGCAGCGCGTACTGATTTGTAGTTGTGTAGTTGAAGTCTCTGGAGGCGTGCCGGGGAATTTTCCACGCCCGGAGCCACGAACATTGCTGTTGAACAAAAGATAAGACTCAAGCCTGCGAACTAAGCGCTGGCCTGAGCCTACCTCTTATGTTGTTATCGCGGCTTTGCGATTCACCCGGCTTCGAGCACCTCGGTGCCCGCATGAAGGATTACTTGCCCAGTGCCTCGAGGGTACGAGCGTTAATCTCCTCGACGGTGCCCTCTGCAATGATGCTGATGATCTGATCACCATAGTGCTCGATCAAAGGAGCAGTCTCCTCGCGGTAGACCTGCAAGCGGGTGCGGATGGTCTCCTCGTTGTCATCGGCACGGCCGCGGGCCAGCATGCGCTCGACCACCACGTCCTCAGAGACCTGATAGTTGATCACGCCGTCGAGCTTGGTTCCGAATTCCTCAAGGAAGCCAGCAAGGATATCGGCCTGTTCCACGGTGCGCGGGAAGCCATCAAGCAGGAAGCCGTCCTTTGCGTCTGCCTCCTCGAGGCGAGCCTTGACCATACGCGCGGTGACATCGGTGGGCACCAACTTGCCCGCATCGATGTACTGCTTGGCCTCAACACCGAGTGGGGTGCCCTCGCCGATGTTGGCACGGAACAGATCTCCGGTGGAGATGTGCGGAATGCCGAGCTTTTCGGAGAGGATGGCTGCCTGGGTGCCCTTGCCAGCGCCGGGAGGGCCGAGGAGAACGAGTCGCATTATTTAAGAAGTCCTTCGTAGTTGCTTTGCAGAAGCTGGGATTCGATCTGCTTCACGGTGGTCAGTGCCACGGAAACCATAATCAAGATTGCGGTTCCGCCGAACGGGGTTGCCTGCGCGGAGGAAGCCCCAACGCCCAAGTCTAGGGCAATATTCGGAAGCACTGCGATGATACCCAAGTAGAGGGAGCCGACGAACAGAAGTCGGTTCATCACATATCCAAGGTACTCCGCCGTCGGGCGGCCGGGGCGGATTCCAGGAATAAAGCCACCATACTTCTTCATATTCTCAGCCTGCTCGTTCGGGTCATACTGCACCGAGACGTAGAAGTAGGAGAAGAAGATGATGAGCACGAAGTACAAAATGATGTACTGGTACGAGGACGGGGTCTGCAGGTGCGCGATGACGTTGCGCTGCCACCAGTTGTCCGGCACGGTCGCCGAGCCGGAGTTGATGATCTGGGTGATCAGCACGGGCATGTAGATCAGCGAGGAGGCGAAGATGACCGGAATAACGCCGGCCTGGTTAACCTTCAGCGGCAGGTAGGTGGAAGAGCCACCGTACTGGCGGCGACCCACCATGCGCTTGGCGTACTGAACCGGGATGCGGCGCTGTCCCTGCTCGATGAAGGTAATGCCCACCACCAAAATGATGACGGCGATGAGGACGACGGTGAAGACTACGCCGCCGGAGCTGGAAAGGATGTTCGCACCGTCGGAAGGCAGGCGGGTGGCGATACCAGCGAAGATGAGCAGCGACATGCCGTTGCCGACGCCGCGCTCGGTGATGATCTCGCCCAGCCACATGACCAGGATCGCGCCGGCGGACATGACGAACACCAGCAGGATCAGATCGAAGATGGTGCGGTCTTCCTTGAGGACGGACACGCCTTGGCCAAGCAACTGCTCACGGTCAGCAAGTGCCACGATGCCTGAAGACTGCAGCAGCGCCAGCGCCAGGGTCAGGTAGCGGGTGTACTGATCCATCTTGGCCTGACCGGACTGGCCCTCTTTCTTCAGTTCTTCGAAGCGCGGGATAACCACAGTCAGCAGCTGGACGATAATCGATGCAGTGATATAGGGCATCACGCCGATGGCGAACACCGAGAGCTGCAGCAGCGCTCCACCCGAGAACAAGTTGATGAGCGAGTAGACGCTTCCAGACTCCTGGGTCAGCTCACGGATTCGACCGGAAATCGAGGCGTAATCGACGCCGGGGGATGGAATCTGCGCACCGATGCGGTACAAGATGATCAGCGCAAGCGAGATGAGAATCTTCTTGCGCAGATCCGCGTCCTTAAATGCCTGAAGTATGGCGGACACATGGCCTCCTGAGATCCTCGTCGCAGTGTGCCCCATCCCGATGATGGAAACGGCAAACGCAATCGAGGGAACTAATTTTCGTAGACAGCCCTAAAGGCAGACTTATACATAATTGACCTTGCCACTCTACCATTGTCCACACGTGGCTACCACTTTCAATGGACACAAAGTGCAAGGCCACGCCCGCCGCGCGGGCACCCCCTGAGCTTCATGTCTGCGAGCTAGGGGCATTAGAATGCAGCTGCAATTGTCTCTCGAATAGAGGAATGTTCAGCTATGGGTAGGCTTTCATCGGCACGCCGAGTCCGTCACGTCACTGTCACTACAAAGGGACCCGCGTCCCCCCACGGTGATGCAACTACCGTGACAAGCGCCTATCGCCCACTTCGCCTCCTGCAGGAGGCAGTGCTCAACGTCAATGCGCACGGTACTCGGGTACTGAGCGTGGCGCGGGTTCCCGGCCACGACATCGAGCTCGTCAACGGCTTCCTCTTTGGCGAGGGGATCATCCAGGACAGGGCGGGCATGGTCAAGGCCAGCTTCTGCTCGGGGGCGGATGCTTCAGGGCTAAATTCCTATAACACCCTCGACGTAGACTTAGACCCTCACTCCGTACTCCGCCTCGCGTCCTATCAGGCCAGGCACACTAGTGTCTCCTGCGGGGTTCCCGCGTCCACTATTTCTACCGCAGAATCCACGCCTACCATTACACCCGTGGTGCCCAGCGCTTTCGGGGCACCTGACATCCTCGAGATCCCCTCGCTGGCTCGTAGAATGGCACCAATGTTGGCCAAGACCGGAGCCGGCATCGCCGCCGCCGCGTTCTCTAATGGTCAGCTCCACCTGGTTCGCGAGGACTTAGGCGCCTCCACCGCCGTCGACAAGCTCATCGGATCCTTGCTTATCGACGATTCGCCTACGGCCGGTGGTCTTCTATTCGTGGATGCTCCCCTGACCGAAGGCGTCGTCAAGCATGCGCTACGGGCAGGATTTTCGGGGATTGCTGCAACAGGCAGCGCCACGGCCGCTGCGGTGGAGGCCTGCAAGCAGGCTGGCGCATTCCTCGCCACGGACATCTTCCCGCAAGCAGGCACCTTCAACCTGCATAACGGTGCGCTCGCCTAGACGGCTGCTTCTCAAAGCTTCACCAACGGCAGGCGGTCTCGTTAAACTCTTCGATATGCTCTCTCCCAACCAGCGCGCTCCGCGCGATCAGATGCCACTGCCGGAGGAGAAATTCGCCGATCAGCTCAGCTTTCTGGCCGCCTATGATCAAGGTCAGCGGCCTCCGGGATGGTTGCTTACTCCCGCGGCGGTCGTGACCTTCATTTGCGGCGGAGAGGGACTTCGCCTCGGCGATGGGCGCGGGATGGACATTCCAGCAAAGTTCATCGGGGATCGCGCCCTCGTGCAGCGCTGCGTTGTCACTCTCGCCGGCTCCCGCGGGCTCATGCTTGTAGGGGAGCCGGGCACCGCCAAGTCTATGCTCTCAGAGCCGCTGGCCACAGCGATCTGCGGAAGCTCCACGCTGTCTGTGCAAGGCAGCGCGGGCACCACCGAGGACCAGATTCGCTATGGATGGAACTACGGGATGTTGCTGACTGAGGGCCCCACGTTGAATGCCCTGGTCCCCTCCCCCAGCCCATTGGATGCGGTATTGCCCCGCCTCGACCCATCCCTGGGCGTCCTTTTCACTAATCAACACAACACCCCTGTGAACGCGACACTCTTTACCCCTTGCGCACCATACTTAACCCTGGCCATAATTGCCTCAACTGACACAATTGACACAATTGACACAATTTCGCAATAGTTTAAGGCATCATTGCGCACCCCGCTACCGGAATGGGCTGAAATAGAGAAAAGGACCCACCCTCGGAATGAGGACGGGCCCTAATGAAGGCTCGGTTTGAGTCTTAAGCCTCGGTGACGGTGCCGCCAGCGGCAGTGATCTTCTCAACTGCAGACTTGGAGAACTTAGTCGCGGTGACGTTGAGCTTGACGCCCAGCTCACCGTTACCGAGAACCTTGACCGGCTGGTTCTTGCGAACCAGGCCAGCTGCGACGATGTCGGCAACGGTAACGTCGCCACCGTTCGGGAAAGCCTTCTCGAGATCAGCAACGTTGACTACCTGGAAGTAGACCTTGTTGTTGTTCTTGAAGCCCTTCAACTTCGGCAGACGCATGTGGATCGGCATCTGGCCACCCTCGAAAGCAGCGGAAACCTGCTTACGAGCCTTGGTGCCCTTGGTACCGCGACCAGCGGTCTTACCCTTGGAGGCCTCACCGCGGCCAACGCGGGTCTTAGCCTTGTTTGCACCCTTTGCTGGGCGCAGATCGTGGAGCTTGATTGGATCGCTCATTGTTTACTCCCCTGCCACTTCTTCGACGGTGACCATGTGGCGCACGACCTGGATCATGCCACGGGTGGCACCGTTGTCTTCGCGGACGACGGAGTGGCCGATGCGCTTGAGGCCGAGGGCAGCGATGTTCTTACGCTGCTTCGGGTTAGCGCCAACCAATCCCTTGTTCTGGGTGATCTTGAGGGCCATGGTTTAAGCCTCCTGTCCTGCGCGGGCGCGCAGCATACGAGCTGGAGCAACTTCCTCCAGGGTCTTGCCACGACGGGCAGCGACCTCTTCTGGACGAACGAGCTGCTTCAGGCCTGCAACAGTAGCGTGAACCACGTTGATGGCATTGTCGGAGCCCAGGGACTTGCACAGGATGTCCTGAACGCCAGCGCATTCGAGGACCGGACGTGCAGCGCCACCGGCGATAACACCGGTACCTGGGGCAGCCGGGCGCATCATCACGATACCGGCTGCGGCCTCACCCTGAACCGGGTGAGTGATGGTGCCAGCAACCATTGGAACGCGGAAGAAGTTCTTGCGAGCCTCTTCGGCACCCTTTTGGATAGCTGCTGGAACTTCCTTGGCCTTACCGTAGCCAACGCCGACCATGCCCTGGCCGTCGCCGACGATCACGAGAGCGGTGAAGCTGAAGCGACGACCACCCTTCACGACCTTGGAGACACGGTTGATGGTCACGACGCGCTCGATGTACTGGGAGCGCTCGTCCTGCTGCTGATTACGACGATCGTCGCGGCGGCCGCCGCGGCGCTCGTTCTTGTTCTGGTTGTCGTCGGCGGAGCGTCCGCCGTCACGCCGTTCACGTCCCGGCATTACGCGATCCTTCCGTTGAGGTTCAGGTTAAAGGTGATCATTAGAACTGCAGACCGCCTTCGCGAGCTGCATCGGCCAGCGCAGCAACGCGACCGTGGTACTTGTAGCCAGCGCGGTCGAAAACGACCTTCTCGATGCCAGCTGCCTTAGCGCGCTCGGCGATCAGCTGACCAACCTTAGCGCCCTTGGCCTTCTTGTCACCCTCAAGAGCACGGACGTCGGCTTCCATGGTGGAAGCAGCGGCCAGAGTGTGGCCAGCGATGTCGTCGATGACCTGAACGTGCATGTGGCGAGAGGTGCGGTGCACGACAAGGCGAGGTGCCTCCGGGGTACCGCGCAGGTGCTTGCGGATACGGTCGTGGCGACGTGCGCGAGCGATGCGACGGCGGGTGGAGATATCCTTGCCCACCGGCAGACGCTTGCCGTTGTTGTTCTCGTTGTTGCTCATGCTTACTTACCCGTCTTTCCGACCTTGCGACGGATCTGCTCGCCCTCATAGCGGATGCCCTTGCCCTTGTAAGGATCGTCCTTACGCAGGCGGCGGATGATGGCAGCGATCTGTCCGACCTTCTGCTTGTCGATACCGGAGACAGACAGCTTGGTGGTGCCGTCAACGGCGAAAGTGATTCCCTCAGGAGCCTCGATGAGGACTGGGTGGGAGTAACCCAGAGAGAACTCCAGGTCCTTGCCCTTAGCCTGAACACGGTAACCAACACCGAAGATTTCCATCTTGATGGTGTAGCCCTCGGTAACACCAACAACCATGTTGTTGATCAGAGAGCGGGAAAGACCGTGCAGAGAACGGGACTTGCGGTGGTCGTCCGGACGGGTGACGACGATCTGGCCGTCCTCGAGGGCAGCGTTGATCGGCTCAGGAACGACGACGTTCAGGGTGCCCTTAGGACCCTTCACCTCGACGGCCTGGCCATCGATCTTGACCTCGACGCCGGATGGGACAGCGATAGGTGCCTTACCAACACGTGACATGTTTTCGCTCCTCCCTTACCAGACGTAGGCGAGAACTTCTCCGCCTACACCCTTCTCGGTAGCCTGACGATCGGTCAGCAGACCCTGGGAGGTGGAGATGATAGCCACACCCAGGCCGCCGAGAACCTTCGGCAGGTTGTTGGACTTTGCGTATACACGCAGACCCGGCTTGGACACGCGGCGGACACCAGAGATGGAGCGCTCGCGGGAAGGGCCGTACTTGAGAGACAGGGTCAGCTGCTTGCCAACCTTTGCATCCTCAACGGTGTAATCAGCAATGTAACCCTCGGACTTCAAGATCTCAGCGATGTTCACCTTGAGCTTGGACGAAGGCATCGACACGGTGTCGTGGTGCGCGTGGTTTGCGTTGCGCACGCGCGACAGCATGTCGGCAATAGGATCAGTCATGGTCATGAAAAGTGACCTTGCGCCTTTCTCGTTGCGGTTCCTCCTACCCCTAAGTGGCGTTACCGCGTCTGCTACGGGCAACTTCACGCTTTCACGGCTCAATAGCCGCAAAGCTCGCTACCTCTTTAATTCAGCGGTCGCATGGGGCGGGGGGCCTACAACAAAGTAGGTTTGAAAAATGTACTCGTGGACAAAATTTTCGCGCACATTAAAAGCGCGCAAAAGTCCGATCGACAAATTTACCTGCTATTTACCGGTTACACAAGTCTTTTTCAAAAAATTGTGAAAGCAACATTGCCTCTTCGGCGGTATCAATCCAGAGCGTTACCCATTTGCGCAGGTCACAGTTTGTTTTCTCAAAACGCTGCTAAGCTTTTATACATGACCGGCAATCCCCTGAGCGCAGCTCAAAAGGCAGCAGTGCTCGCCTCCGTGGAGGCGCTGCGTGAGCACAATCCGCTAGTTCAATGCTTGACCAACAAGGTCGTCGCCGCGTTCACCGCGAACGCACTGCTAGCTGCGGGCGCCGCGCCCGCGATGATTGACACCCCGTCCGAATCCTTTGACTTTGCCACCATCGCCGACGCTGTCCTCGTCAACGCCGGCACCCCTTCCGAAGAACAGTTCGAGGGCATGCGCCACGCCATCGCCGGCGCTACCACCGCAGGTGTCCCGTGGGTACTAGACCCTGTCGCCGCCGGCAGCTTGAAGCGGCGCAAGAAATTCTACCGTCAGAAGATGCAGCTTGATCCCACAGTTATTCGCGGCAATGCGTCCGAAATCGCAGCTCTTGCCAAGGAGGGAGGTGGCGGAAGGGGAACGGATGCAACCCAATCTGTCGAGGTGTCTGTTCCCGCAGCATTGAAGCTGAACAAAAAGACCGGTGCCATCATTGCCATGTCCGGCCCAGTGGACATCATTGTTTCTGAAGCGGGAATCACCCGCATAGAGGGCGGTCATCCGCTCCTACAGAAGGTGACGGGCACAGGATGCTTCCTCGGCGCCCTGTGCGCCGCCTACGCGGGCGCGGCCAATAAGTCCGAGCTCGATCCACATCTGGCCGTCGTCGCCGCCCATGCGCACGCCTCCGCCGCAGGAACGCGGGCGGGGGCGCTGTTCCCGCGCCAGTCCGGCTCGTTTGCGGTGGCGTTTCTCGATGCGCTTTATGAGCTTGACGGCCCTGGCATCCTCGAGCTTGTAGAGATCAGCCACGAAGACTCGACCGCTTCCGAGGAATAGGTGCTCGCTGGCCAGTGTGGATGGAAACCTTCGGCAGAAAAAGGATCGAACTAGGCACATGAGCATAAAGGTTGATTGGGGCCTCTATCTGGTCACCGACCCCAGCTACTACTCCCCTCAAGAGCTTCCCGACGTCATCAGTCGCGCAATTGCCGGCGGGGTCAGCGTGGTACAGCTGCGCGATAAACACGCTACCGACGAGCAGTTCCTCCAGCAGGCCCGCGCAATCCAGCAGGCCCGTGCGACTGTGCCCCTGTTTGTCAACGATCGCGTTCAAGTCGCACGCGCGCTGGGACTGCATCTGCATATCGGCCAGTCGGACATGCCCTATGTGCAGGCCCGACAGCTGTTGCCGCCTCAGCAGATGATCGGACTCACTATTGAAAACGAGCAGCAGTGGCATCGATGCCTCGAAGAATGCGCCGCCGCCGGTGTTCCGCTTCCCGACGTCATCGGGTTAGGCCCCGTCCGCGACACCGCCACCAAGCCGGACACGCCAGCGGCCTGCGGAGTCGAGGGCGTAGCCCGCATCGCCACCCTCGCGCGGCGTGCCGGGGTGGCGAGTGTGGCCATTGGCGGCGTCGATAAGCACAATGCAGGGGCACTCGCGGCGACGGACATCGACGGAATCTGCGTGGTCTCTGCCATCATGGGAGCAGACGATCCTTTCGCCGCAGCGCAGGATCTACGGTCAAGCTTCCAGGAGAAAAAGAGTGCGCATTCCTAACGTGTTGTCCATCGCCGGCACCGATCCCACGGGCGGGGCGGGCGCGCAGGCGGATCTGAAATCGATCTCCGCTGCCGGAGGCTACGGCATGAACGTGGTCACCGCCCTCGTCGCCCAAAACACCCAGGGCGTGCGCTCCATCCATGTCCCACCGATGGACTTCCTCCTGCAACAGCTGGAGGCAGTAAGCCAGGACGTGCGCATCGACGCCATCAAGGTCGGCATGCTTGGGTCTGCCGAGATCATCGACACGGTCACCAGCTGGCTGAAAGAGCAGGGTCACATCCCAGTTGTAGTAGATCCGGTGATGATCTCCACCAGCGGCGACCGTCTCCTGAAAGCCGATGCTGAGCAGGCCCTGCGCGAGTTTTTGCGCTTGGCCACCGTGATCACCCCCAATATCCCGGAACTTGCCGTTCTCGCGGAAACACAAGCCCCCACCACCTGGGAGGAGGCATGCTCGATTGCGCGCTCAGTCGCGCAGAAATATGACACCGCGGTCGTGGTCAAGGGCGGGCACCTGGTGGGAGCGGATGCGGGAAACGCGTTGGTCACCGCCGAGGGAGTGCAGGGGCACTGGCCTTCCCCGCGCATCGACACTCCCAACACCCACGGCACAGGCTGTTCACTATCCTCAGCCCTGGCTACACGCATCGCCCGCGGTCAATCACTTCCGGAGGCGTTGGCGTGGAGCACCCGCTGGATCGCCGACGCCATCTCGGCTGCTGCAGACCCGGCCCACCTCCAGGTCGGCCACGGGAACGGCCCAATTTCACACTTCCACCGCCTCTGGGCGCAGGCCGCCGCGGCAGATACCACCCCTCTCGCCTTCCACGCAGGCCTGAGCGCGCTCGCGGCAGATACCCCGGACCATCTCCTGCCGACGCCGACGAACCCAGTCCTGCCAGCGCGCATCCCAGCCGCCGGCCCCTGGACCCAGGCGCTATGGGACGGTGCCGCCGGCGTCTGGCACCGCATCACCGAGCTACCCTTTATCAAGCAGCTAGGCAATGGCACCTTGGCGCCGGAGGATTTCACCTTCTACCAGGACCAGGACGCCCAGTACTTGCGGTCGTATTCAAAGGCCTTGGCAATGCTCGCCGTCAAGGCCCCCGATCCGGACGCCCAGGCGTTTTGGGCTGCGGGCGCCGCCGAATGCCTGACCGTGGAATCCTCCCTCCACGTAGCCTGGCTCGGCGCCGACTACCACACCCAAGGCCCCTCGGGTGTAACGCGCGCCTACACGGACTTCCTCACGGCCACCGCACTCACCCAGGACTACGCGGTAGGCGTTGCTGCGGTACTGCCCTGTTACTGGCTGTATGCGGAGGTAGGCCGGGTTCTGGCCAGCCACAACCATGACAGTCACCCCTATCATGCGTGGTTGAGCATGTACTCCGGCAGCGATTTTGAGGCGGCCACCTCCGTCGCCATCGCCCACGCCGAGCAAGCACTCGCTGCAGCACCAGCAACACAGCGCCTTACTGCGGCCGCGGCGTTCCTCCAGGCCTGTTATCACGAGCTGTGGTTCTTTGACCAGGCTTCGCGTCGCGGTTAGCCGCGAGACCTAGGCGCATTACGTGCGACACAAAAAGGCACCCGACCCGATCGCAAAGATCCGCCTGGGTGCCATCTAGAGGATGCCCCCTCCCGAAGAGGTCCGCCCTGCCAACGCACCGTGAAACCATCCGTCTAACGGCGAACTGAACGCTCAAATGCTACGGCTTCAGGTTTGCGGTCGAAAGGAAACGGTCGAAAAGGGTCGAAATTCCGGCGGGCAAAAAGGGGTCTTTTCGACCAACTCTTTTCGACCGCAAACTTGCAGCCCCACACGAGCAACCCTCATCGCGCAGAAAAATGACGCAGCGCCTACACAAAAGGCACCCAACCCGATCACAAAGATCTGGCTGGGTGCCTTCAAGGAAGATCTAAAGACTAGACCTGAGCCTTGTTGCCGTCCTCGCCCTTGAACGGAAAGCCGAGGTGCAGGAGCAGCTCGCGGCCTTCCTCGTTGTTGGTGGCGGTGGTAACAACGGTGATGTCCATACCGCGTGGGCGGTCAACCTTGTCCACGTCGATTTCGTAGAACATGGTCTGCTCGGTCAGACCGAAGGTGTAGTTGCCGTGGCCATCGAACTGCTGGTCGGACAGGCCGCGGAAGTCGCGGATACGTGGCAGAGCCACGGTCAGCAGACGGTCCAGGAACTCCCACATGCGATCGCCACGCAGGGTGACGCGGGCGCCGATCGGCATGCCCTCACGCAGCTTGAAGTTAGCGATGGACTTCTTAGCGCGACGCAGCTCTGGTTTCTGGCCGGTGATAGCGGTCAGGTCCTCGAGAGCACCGTTGATCAGCTTGGAGTCACGAGCAGCCTCGCCGACACCCATGTTGACGACGACCTTGGTCACGCCTGGGATCTGCATAACGTTGTCGTAGCTGAACTTCCCGTTCAGCGCCGGACGGATCTCTTCGCGGTAGCGGGTCTTGAGACGTGGAGTGTAGTTCTCGCTCATGATTAGATGTCCTTCCCGTTACGACGCGAGATACGGACCTTCTTGCCGTTCTCATCGAAGCGGTAGCCAACGCGGGTTGGGTTACCGTCGGAGTCCAGGATCATCACGTTGGAAACGTGGATCGGAGCCTCCTGGGTGACGATTCCGCCGGACTCAGCGCCGCGCTCCGGTGCGGAGTTAGCGACGTGCTTCTTCACGCGGTTGACACCCTCAACCAGGACCTTCTGGGTCTTCGGGAAAGCCTGGATGACCTTGCCCTTAGCACCCTTGTCCGGGCCGGAAATAACAATGACCGTATCGCCCTTATGGATCTTCATAAGTTAGATCACCTCCGGTGCGAGAGAAACGATCTTCATGAACTTCTTGTCACGAAGCTCGCGAGCAACTGGGCCGAAGATACGGGTACCACGTGGCTCGTTGTCGTTCTTGATGATGACGGCAGCGTTCTCGTCGAACTTGATGTAGGAGCCGTCCGGACGACGGGTCTCCTTCTTAGCGCGAACGACGACAGCCTTCACAACATCGCCAGCCTTGACGTTGCCGCCAGGGGTAGCATCCTTGACAGTGGCGACGATGACGTCACCGATGCCAGCAAAACGTCGGGTAGATCCACCGAGAACGCGGATGCACAGGATTTCACGTGCACCAGTGTTGTCGGCGACCTTCAGACGCGATTCCTGCTGAATCACTAGGGTCTCCTTGACCTGGATTTTATGCGGGCCAGATTTCCGAACTGACTCGCGCGGTCTATGTACTTCGTAGCCTTGCACATTTGCTTGTCGCAAACATCGAACCCAGGGCCAAAAGGCGCTTATCGTCGAGGGGTCTCGGTCGAGGAGCCCGGAAAACTGCACGCTTCGACCGACCTATGAAAGGCAACCCGACAATTTAAGCACATACCAACCGCGGAAAGCAAGGTGTGCTTGCGGGATCTTGTGCTATGCACGCTTGCCGACGGCAATAGGCGGAGAACCCCGGATAGCCTGCGTACTTTGGGGCACGATCGCGCGTTTCTCCCGCATCATGGTCCGGATGCCACCGCTGCCCGGCGTCGTGGAAACAGCCACGATGAAGATTCCGGAACGTACCGGTTCCTTCCGGGAAGTTCCGATTGTGGGATATTGCGCAATTTTTGCCCCTCGCCTCCCCAGCTACCTAGACTCAAGGAAAGCAAAAGTTCATAAGAAAGTGGTGCTCTCAGGGAAAGTCCGGTGCGAACCCGGCGCTGTCCCGCAACCGTGTGCAGTTCTTCTGCGAGTCGGATCGCCTGACGCACCGCATTTTCTGAACCCGTCGCGGATTACGGTGCCAGAAGACCATCTTGGTGGCCCCAGGTAGGTGTTATGGCTCAAAGATTCCCCTCACACACCCTCCCTAAGGAGCCTGCCCATGCGCTTCGTGCTAGCAATAAACCCCCGGTTCCCCGCACGCGGGATGCGGACGGTCGCCGCCTCCATTTCCGCCGGCCTGCTCAGTGTAGCGGCACCGGCACCCGCCGTCGCTGCCACCGCAGACACTGCGGGCCCCGCGGACACCGCAATTACCGCAGACACTGCCGCTTTCATCGCCCGGGAACTCTCAGCCACCGGCACTAATCTCATGCCTTCCGTGGTGGACACCCCGGACGTGGGATTGAGCATCGACGCGGTCTTCGCTCTCGATGCACTCGGCGGACAGCAAGCCCAGGCCGACGCCACCTATGATGCCATCAAACAGGAGGCGGATGCCTTTATTCATGCAGGTAGCGAAACCGACGCCGGTCGCCTGGCGAAGATTGTTGCACTGCGTGCCTCTCGCAATGACGTCGATGCCTCCCTCCTACAGGAACTCGTCGCGGCAGTCGGCGCCGATGGCGCGCTCCGAGGCGTCGGCGCCACTGATACCGTCTATAACTTCAGCCAGGCGTGGGCAGTCATCGCACTCTCGCGCAGCGGCGAGGCAACGGCGGCTGCCCGGGCGGCGCAGTTCCTGCTTCATCAGCAGTGCGAATCCGGCGCGATCCCGCTCAGCGCCGCCACGCCGCCGAATTGCGCGCAGGAGAACACCGATACCACTGCTTTGCTCATTCAAGCCGTTTCCTTGACTCATCCGGAAGACCCGCACCTGCAGTCTGCAACCCAGTTCCTGCGCGCCAAGCAGGGCGCGGATGGCGGGCTTGCCTCCGAACAACTTCCGGTCAACGCCAACACCACTGGTCTCGCCGCCGGAGCGTTCGCGGTCACCAGGGACCAGGAGGGCTTTCATCGTGCACACAGCTACCTTTCATCGCTGAGGTTTGACGCCTCGGCACCCGCCTCGCTGAAGGGCGCCTTCGCTTGGTCACGAAGCCAGACCTCCGCGCCTTCCGGCCCCACCGATCAGATCCGGCGGGCCAGCGTACAAGCGGCGATCGGCTTCGCCGGTGCCAATTACGCAAATGCGAATAAGGTCGACCTGCCGCAGGCTGTTCCCACCACGGCTGCCCCTAGCACCAGCGAGCGGCCAACACCCTCGCACACCAATGAATCCGGCTCGAGCGGCGGTGGCATTGCAATCATCGTGGCCGGGATCATCGGCCTCCTCATCGCACTTGGCCTCGGAAGCGGTGGCCTGGCCGGGCTACTCGGAACCCTCTAAGAGTTCGCCTCGCCGCTTTACCCTACCTATATCCGCACTTCATGCACCTTATTTAACTCTCATGGTCCTGGTGCGGGCCTCGTGCCAACCTCGAAAACAACAGAAGGAACCTATCGTGTCCTTTTCTCTTTCCCATCGCCTTCGTGGCCTTGCCATGGCAATAGCGCTCATCGCGCTCCAAGCGGCGGGGCCGGGTACCCCGCAGGCTGCGGCCGCGACCACACCCTGCAGCGATGATCAGGTCACCGTCATGGTGGAGGGTTTTGCCACCGGCTGCGCCAACCCCGGAGGCAATGGCTACGATACCCTGCGCGCGGCGGGGTTTTCGGTCACCGTCACACAGAAGCAACCGGACTTCATCTGCCGAATCAACGGCTCCCCTGATGACAGCGTCGATAAGTGCCTGACCTCCTCGCCGGTCGATGCGTACTGGTCCTATTGGCACGCAACGCTCGACGGTGATTCTTGGGAATACAGTAACCTCGGCGCGTTCGCCTACTACCCGGAGGCGGGCAGCGTTGAGGCGTGGACATGGGGCGCCGGCGAGGAGCCGGGGTCGATTCCTTCATCGCGGGCGACGGAAAGCACCGCCGATGGCTCCACCAGCAATTCCGGGCTCAGCAACATCGACCCCGCACTGCTTGCCGCTGAACCGCTGACTACCACCGCGAATGGGCAAGCAGCTAGTGGTACGCGGGCCACGCCGACCCCCGAAACAAACCCCGATAATCCAGACGAGGTGGTCGTCTACCTCGATGCCGAAGGAAGGCGCATTAGCAAGCAGGAGTATGAGGCCTTGGCCTCCGGGGCGGTGACCCCTTCAAGTGCGAGCGAGTCGAGCACGCAGCCGTCGTCCGGCGCCGCTGCGACGGAGTCCGAGAAGCCGAAGTCCACGCTGGTCATGCAGGCCCCGGCCGGCGACGAAGGCGCCACCAGCAAAGACGTGACCACCACCGCCGCCACGCAGGGCACCGACTCTCAGAAGTGGTTGATCGGCATGACGATTGCCTTCATCGCCCTGACCGCCGCTGCGGCCACGGCCACGTGGGCAATCCGCAAGAAAGAAACCCAAGGCTAGGAACGTGGACAATCACACCGAGCTTCCTGCCGCGATGCGAACTTCCCCGGAGCGTGCCGCCTGGATAACGCGATACCTGCTTTCCCGAAAGATCCTGCACCCGTGGGCATGGTGGATCTGGGCGTTGAGCATCGCCGGGGCAACCAGCCTGACCACAAATCCCTATGTATTGCTCTTAGCATTGTGCGCAATTTGTTTTGTGGTGATGGCGAGGCGCGATTCCTCGCCATGGGCCCGGGCCTTCCCGGTGTATCTCATGCTCGCCGCCGGAATCATCGTCTACCGCATCATCATGCATATCCTGGTGGGATCCAAGGTCGGCTCTACGCAGCTTTTCCGGATTCCCACGGTTGAGCTTCCTAGCTGGGCCGCGGGCATCAACCTCTTCGGCACCGTCTACGCCGAAGGCCTGCTCCAGGCGCTGACCCAAGGTTTGGTACTCGGCTGCATGATCGTGGCCATCGGTGCAGCCAACTCCCTTTCGCACCCCAGAGCCTTGGTCAAGGCACTGCCGGGCGCGCTGGGAGAGATCGGCACCGCACTGGTCATCGGCATCACCATCGCCCCGCAAATGGCCGAGTCGGCGGTGCGCATCAACCGCGCCCGGAAGCTGCGTGGCGACGATGGTCGGGGCATTCGCGGTTTCTTGCGGATTCTCATGCCCGTTTTCCAAGACACCCTGGACCGCTCTTTGGCGCTGGCGGCGTCGATGGATGCGCGCGGCTACGGCAGGCGCACCCACGCACCGAAGCTCCAGAGGCAGATCACCTTCGCCTTCGCGGGCCTGGGGCTCATGGGCGCTGCCATCGGGCTGTACGTGATCCTCGATGCCTCGGCGCCGATGTATGTCGCCGTGCCCATTGTGGTCACAGGCCTGGGATTCCTCGTGATTTCCATGGTGGTGGCAGGCCTTCGCAACCAGGCCACCAGCTACACCAAGATTTCCTGGGGCACCGGCGAGTGGCTGACCGTGACCTCAGGCCTAGTGCCGCTGCTTGCCGCCGCAGTAGAGCTGCAGCGCGACCCCACCTCAATGGTGACCTCCTGGATGCCGCTGCAGATGCCGGATCACATCCCCTACCTGCTGGTTCTGGGGTTGATGGTGGCCACCTTCCCTGGGTTTTTCACCCCGCGCCTGCCCCGCAATTCCCAGCGCCCCACCCGGCGCCGCACTCACGCTCTGGCCACAGGGCTCACTGTTGAGCCGGCCTCAACGGCAGTCTCTTCTCCCACCACCCGCCCGCGCCGCGCCCGCTTGCGGCGCGCCACCTCTTTCGATTCGGAGTAGCGCCCCATGAATTCCCCTGATTTCCCCGACACTGCGGTCTTTGCTCACACCTCCCACGCCCACCGCAGCCCGTGGTCCACGGAGCCGATTCTGGAGCTTTCGCATGTCAGCGCGCATTACCCAGCACTTGACCCGGGCGCGGATGACAAGGTCGGTCCTGCCCAGATCCACGATGTGAACCTCACGCTCAACGAGGGCGAGATCTTGCTGGTGATGGGGCGCACCGGAAGCGGAAAGTCGACGCTGCTTGGCACTATCACCGGTCAAATGCCGCACACCACGGGCGGGTTGCTGCGCGGTGCGGTGAAGGTGGTCGGGCGAGATACCCGCGACTATCCGCCGCGTTTGCTTTCCGACGTCATCGGTGTGGTGGGCCAGGATCCGCTCGCCGGTTTTGTCACCACCACCGTCGAGGAAGAGCTTGCCTATGGCATGGAGCAGCTTGGCTTGTCCCAGGACATCATGCGTAAGCGCGTGGAGGAAACCCTCGATCTTTTGGGACTTGCGGAGCTGCGCGGGGTGCCGCTTACGGACCTGTCCGGCGGTGAGCAGCAAAGGGTTGCCATCGGCGCTGTGCTTACCACCCGCCCGGCCCTGTTGGTGCTCGACGAACCGACCTCCGCGCTCGACCCTAATGGCGCCGAAGATGTGCTGGCCACCATCACCAAGCTCGCCCATGACCTGGGCATGACGGTGGTGCTGGCCGAGCACCGCATCGAGCGCGTGCTGGGCTACGTGGACAAGGTCGCCCACATCGGCGCCGATGGCACCGTCACGGTGGATAAGCCCGAGCGCGTCATGGAGCATTCGGATGTCGCCCCGCCCCTCATCGAACTGGGCCGGTGGGCAGGCTGGTCGCCACTTCCCCTCTCCATTCGGGAGGCACGCGCGCAATCGGCCGAGCTGCGCCGCAATTTGTACGGCCGCGGTCTCGTCGTCAAGCGAACGGCAGCCAGAGATGCCGCCGTGGCACTTCGCGCTTGCGACATCGTCGTCGACTACCCCGAGATCCGCGCGGTGGACGGGGTCAGCTTCAGCCTGCATGCAGGCGAAATCACCGCGCTGATGGGACGCAACGGCTGCGGCAAGTCCTCGCTGTTGTGGGCCTTGCAGGGAACCGGCAAGCGCACCCTGGGCCAGGTGGGCATCGCCCATGGTACCGGCGGATTCCTCGACCCGGCTTCGTTAAAGCCGGCCACCCGGCGCGAACTGGTCTCGATGGTGCCGCAAACCCCCACCGACATCCTCTATTCCCCCACCGTGGCCGAGGAATTAGCGCAAGCCGACCGCGACGCCGGGGCGCCGGAAGGAACCACCGAGAACATCTTGTCGACGCTCGTTCCCAACATCCAGACTGCGCTGCACCCGCGCGATCTTTCCGAGGGACAGAAGCTGGCCTTGGCGTTGAGTATCCAGCTGGCCGCACGGCCTGCCGTCTTGCTTTTCGACGAACCCACCCGCGGCCTCGACTACGACGGCAAGAAGGTCCTCGCCCGGCTTTTTGGTGAGCTGGCGATGTCCGGCCGCGCCATACTGGTGGTCACCCACGACGTGGAATTCGCCGCCCTGTGCGCCGATCGCGTGCTATTCATGGCCGGCGGCAAGCTCATTGCCGACGGCCCGGCCGTGGACATCCTGGCCGCCTCCCCGGCCTACGCACCCCAGGTGGCCAAGGTGACAGCCGGGGTCCATGATCCCTCGCAGTGGCTCACCGTCTCGGCGGTGCAGGCCTGCATGACGGGGTTGGTTTAAGTGGCTCTGTCTTTCGTGCACCGCGGCGATACCAGCAACGCCCCTTCGCACCGTGCTTCGAGGCCAAGTCGGTCAATCCCGCCCCGCGAGCATGCGGCGATGCGCATGCACCCGCGCTCCCTGGTGCTCATGGGAATCCTTGCGGTGTTTAGCCTCATGGTCTTTTTGTGGCCGCTTTTCATCAGCCCGGACTCGGTGCTCTCCGATTCGGCGCAGGCCCCGATCTACCTAGGCGTGCTGATCCCTTTGGTGCTGGCGATCGTGCTCAGTGAGATGAGCAGCGACGGCTTCGACGTTCGCGCGATCGCCATGCTCGGCGTGCTGTCGGCGGCGGTGGCAGTGGTGCGCCCCTTCGGCGCGGGCACCGCAGGATTTGAGACCGTCTTCTTCGTCATCATCTTGGGCGGACGCGCGTTCGGACCTGCCTTCGGCTTCATCCTGGGCAGCACCGGGCTTTTCGTTTCCGCGCTGGTCACAGCCGGCATCGGGCCGTGGCTTCCCTACCAGATGCTGGCCGCGGCGTGGGTGGGCTTCTTCGCTGGTCTGTTGCCGCACACGAAACGCCCCGGAGGGCTTGGTGAGCACCTTATCATCATCGCCTACGCATTTGTGGCCTGCCTTGCCTACGGCATAGTGATGAACATGAGCTTCTGGCCCTTTGCCGTGGGTGTTAGCACGGGCTTGTCCTTCGAGCCGGGCGCCACAGTCGCGCACAACCTGCACACGTTCTTGATCTTTAGCCTAACTACCTCACTCGGCTGGGATTTGGGGCGCGCATTCTTTACCTCCTTGCTGTTGGCTTTTACTATCCGGCCGGTCCTGGGCGCGCTGCGGCGTGCTTCCCGACGCGCCGCCTTCGGCGCCGAGGCGGCGTTTGAAGCCAAGATCTAGGACACGAGCGTCCAACCCGTAGGCTGCCGAGGGTTTTCCCAAGGTAAGTGACCGGCTTTGGGTATGAGGGAACCTTCCTTCATCATTGCCCTGAGCAACATACGCAGCCACGCGGGTGCAGCTGCTCAGCAATCCCAAGCGCCCACCTCTATTCGGTGGGTAGCCAAAGGTGCCTACCTCCGATGCCACTTTTCACCAATAATGGAGGGCACGAGGCCTCCCACAGTGTGCGCCAATTGGATTGCAGGACAAGGAGTGGGCGAATGGGAAACCAGCTCTCCATCGGCAGTAAGCGCCGCGCTTCGCCCCGCCGTCGTGAAAGCTGCATTTTGTGTCCTCGTATGTCCTACAATCGGCGCCATGTGCACGAGCTGAGCGCTCCGGGCAGGGCCGAAATGGCAGGAAGGCTCCTCCGGGTGCCTCGAACGGTTATCAGGAATCTTTGCACAACCAGCGTTGTCCTATCCTATCACCCATGAGATTGGCTATTGGGCAGAAAGCAATGGGAAGTTTTTGGTTGAAAGTCGCAAGGGTTGCCTGCCCCATATTCTTCTGGGGCGCGCTGGCCACCTATGCGCATGCTATTGACATTCATGCAGGGCAGCTTCCCCGCGAGGACGCCACACTCTTTGGCATCGAGCTCGTCCTGGGAATTCTGGCTATGGGTTGGGGTGTGCGCACGACTTTCAGGTCCCCTCTTGCCAAGGTCAGCATTATGGCTGGCGCGCTAGCACTGACCCTTGCGGTGGTGGTTTTCCATTGGACCGGGTTATCCTTTTTCCTCGTCGCCGGGGTTGCCACGCTCGTCCTCACCTTGATAGTCATCCACAAGGTCAAAGACACCCCGCCCAATACCCGAGCATGAAGACCCGGTTGCTTGAAAGAGATGACACTGTTGAGCTCCTCTTCGGTGTCATCTCCTTGCTGCTGCTGTTGTTTTTCATGTCCACCATCGAAGCGATGTGGTTTCTCATCGTCGGAACCCTTCTGCTGGCATCCATCAGGGTTGCATCTAGCAGCCCGCGGCGGTCACTCATGGTGTTTTGTTTCTCCCTTTTAGCCATGGGAAAGGTCGATCCAGGTTGGCTGCCATTTATCTCCATCGTCGCACTGCCCTATGCGGAGTACCTGTCAGCGCTAGGCAAGGTGACATATTCCTTGCTGGCGGGTGAATTCTTCCTGCTATGGGAGGCGTACTTGTTGTTCTCGGCAGGGCAAGCACATCGCGAGCTGGCCACATTCCTTTTAAAGGATCTCGGCATTTTTGCTTTTGCCATCCTCCTCGGCGCTGCACGCAATCTCTGGGAGGAGCGGACACGCCTCATTAATGAGGTTCATCACGATAGGATTCACAGCCTTCACGCAGAATTCGGAGCCTATCTCCACCAACACATCGCTTCGACGCTGGTTAAAATCATCTTGCTCGCGCGGGCTGGGCACAGCAACCCCCTACCGTATTGAGGAAAATTGAGGAAGACGCCGAATCAACTTTGTCTCTGGTGCGCTCATTCGTCGAAGACGGAATGCCAAGCGTCGACACTATGTCTAACGCGATCACGAGCACGCTGTCCATCATCGAACACTCGGGGTGGAAGGTGATCCGAAGCCTCGACGATGATTGGCCGTTGCTCCTCACCCAGTCAGATACCGTGGATGTTGCAGCCGAGCTTCTCCTCAATGCTCTGAAATACGGCGATCGTGGGATGCCCCTGGGGTTTTCGATACAACGGCGAACGACGACCTTCGTCATTGCCTGCACCGACGCCAGGGCAGACACATCGGAGCGGCCGGTGGGAGGCAACGGCCTCGGCCTAGAATTGATAAGACACAAAATCAATGCGCTTCAGGGCACGCTAGATATAGACATCGAACCCGGAAGGTGGACTGCGGTATGCACCATCCCACTAGAAGCGACCTCACGGTTCTCATAGTCGACGATGATGCCGAGCTCATCGAGCTTATTCGCCCAACGATTGAACAGTTGAGCACCGTCTTCAAGGTGGTCCCGGCGCATAGTGCCAGGCAGGCAAAGAATCAGCTAGCGCAATTTCTCATTGACGTCATACTGTGCGATATTGCAATGCCCGGTGAAGATGGCATCTCCCTCATCTCTTTTGCCCACGGGCTAAGCCCGCGGGTACCGTCGATCGCCTTTACGGCCCTCGGTGGTGGCCCGATCCTCGCTCAAGCCTTGCATGCGGGTGCCCAAGGATTTCTGCTAAAGACAGCACAAGCGTGGGAGTACGAGGCCGCCATCAATGCGGTGGCCAATGGCGCGACCTACATTTCGGCACAGCTGCTTGGGGATGTGCAAAAGTTCTTGCGACCACCATCGGAGGAATCCTTCCTCCTGGCCGATCTCACCGAGAATGAACGGAAAGTGGCCAACCTCGTCAAAGAGGGAATGACGAACCAACAAGTTGCACGCGCCTGTGGGTTGTCCCTATCGACTGTGAAGAAGTACGTTTCCAGCCTGCTGTCGAAGTTTGATTGCTCGTCACGCACGTCTCTTACTGTGAAGCTGGTGGAGACCGAGTTCTGGAGCCACTCCGCGAATGATCAGGTGTTTGCACAGTCTTCGCGTCTTTACGTTTACCCCTCTCCACAACGCTAGAAGCCCTGGTTCGTTCAGAAGAGCTAGAAAAAGGCTTGCCGCAGGCTCTCCCCCTTGGGATGTGCGGCAAGCCTTTATTTCCTGCTCGTGCCTAGAATCGCGGCAGGATTACAATCCCCGGATTGCCCAAGGTTGCCAAGATGCCGGTCATCAAGGCAAGGAGGGCGGCAAAAGCACCGAAGACGCCGAAACCAGAGGAGCTGCCCGTGGCCGCTGAAGGGGCCGCGACGGTGGAAAGGGCGGGTACGGTCTTACCGTCGCCTACCTTCCAGCCCTCCACCGAGCCTGCCTGCGGAGCGGAGTTGCTTGCACCAGTCGCGTTGTACACCCAGCTCACCTTGCCGTTATCACCCACCGTGCCGTTGAAATAGGACCAATAGACGGGGTTGGATTCGCTCCACGCCGGGGAAACCCCACTAATGCCGGTGACGTACTCGCCGTAAGAAGATGGGAGTGAATCCACGCTAAAGCCAGCATTGGTCGCGGCCGACTTCAGCGCATCGATGCCGGTGGCAAACTTGGTGGCGCAACCGCCGGTGGATGTGGCGGCATCGCCGGTTTCGATCTCCACCCACACGTTGTCGGCTTTGACGCACTCGGATGCGGTGGTGGGTACTTCGGCCGCTTGAGCCACAGCCGGAGTGAGGGCTGCGGCGCTAGCCGTGAGGGCAACGAGGGTGGCGGCCTTACGCAGGCCGCGTGGGGAGGTCTTCTTGAAAGAGATCAAGGAACTTCGCCTTTCTTTTCTCATTCATCGCCATGATTTGGTCCGGCTTTCACGGTTGCGGGACAGCTGCGGAATCTCGCCGCGATTCGCCTCATGGCGGTGGAATATTAAGGGGAATGCACGCGCGTGGGGATTGGTCGCACGCACGATGCGATGTCAACGTTAACCGCTCTATCCAGTGACAACCTAGCCAAGCAAACGTTGGCATACATGCGATAAAGCACACAAGAACCCCGCGATCCGCTTGCCTTCGTAGGCGGTGTACGGATAGCGGGGTTGCGCCATTCGGCTGCCTCATCGGAAGCCGAACGAGTGGTCTACGTCTTAGGCTGTAGTCGCGGCGACGGGCTTGGGGTCAACCGTCATGAGCTTGTCGCCTGCGGCGACGGTGCTTGGCAACGCCAGGGCCGGTAGGACCGGGCCGGTGCGCTTGGAGTTGGAGACCACAACGGGAGTGGTGACCTCGTAGCCTGCGGCCTTAATGCCGTCGATGTCGAACTCGCAGAGCACGTCGCCAGCCTTGACCTCGTCACCCTGCCGCGCCAGCGGGGTGAAATGCTGGCCCTTGAGGTTGACGGTGTCGAAACCGATATGCATGAGCACGTCCACGTTCTTGCCATCGGCGCCCTGGGTGCGCACCGCGAATGCGTGCCCGGAGGGGAAGGCAACGACGACCTTGCCGGATACTGGGGCGACCAGCTTGCCTTCAGTCGGGGTGATCGCAACGCCCTCACCCAGCTTGCCCTGGGCAAACATCGGGTCGGAGACTGCAGACAGCGGGGTGGCATTGCCGGTCAGCGGGGCGATGACAGCCAGTGCGTCAGCAGAAGCCTCAGCGGTGGAAGCTGCAGCGGCGGCGGCAGAGGCAGCTGCGTCAGCGGCCGGATTCTCGCCATCGGGGTCAATGGTGCCGTTCTTGGCCACGAGCGTGCGGCCATAGAGGTAGGCGGCGATGAAGGCGATAAAGAAGGTGGCAAAGGCGCAGATGAAGAACTGTCCGATGTCATTGGCGCGCATGGAAACGAAGCCGATGAAGCCTGCGGCACCCAGCGCGACTGCCTTGACGTCGAAGATGGCGATCAGGGTCGAGCCGATGGCAGCGGAGACGATACCGATGTAGAAAGGCCAGCGCAGGCGCAGGTTCACACCGAAGATGGCGGGCTCAGTGATACCGAAGACGGCGGACATACCCGAGGCACCAGCCAAGCCCTTGAGCTTCTCACTCTTGGCCAGGAAGAACACGGCCAGAGCCACAGCACCCTGGGCGATGTTGGCCATGGAGGCGGTTGCGAAGATGAAGGAACCACCCTGTCCCCACAGCATCGTCTCGATCGGCGGGAAGGACTGGTGCAGACCTGTGATGACGATCGGCGAGTAGATGAGGCCGAAGATGAAGCCACCAATCGGGCCGCCGAAGTCATAGAGGTTGGCCAGGCCGATGGCCAGCCAGTCGCCGAGGCTGCGCATGACCGGGCCAACGGCGATGAAGGTAAGGAAGCCGGTGATCAGCAGGGTAAGCACCGGGGTGACCAGGAAGTCGACGGTGCCCTTGAGGTGCTTGTGGAAGAACTTCTCAATGACAGACAGGATCCAGGAGACCAGCAGGATCGGCAGGACGGAGCCCTGGTAGCCGGCTTGGGCCACGTCGAGGCCGAAGAGGTTCCAGTATGTCATCTCACCATTGGCGATGGCCTCGGCCACGTTGTAGCCGTTGACCAGCGATGGGTAGACCATTGCCATGGCGATGCCGGCACCGAGGAACTCGTTGCCGCCGAAGCGCTTGGTAGCGGTAAAGCCCACCAGCACCGGCAGGAACGCAAACGGTGCGGAAGCCAGCAGGTTGATCATCTCCGAGACACCGGTGATGTTCGGGTACATCTCTACCAGGGACTCCGGGCCGAAGAGGTCCTTTGCGGTGAGCACGTTGTTGATAGCCATCAACAAACCGCCACCGACCAGAATCGGGATGAGCGGGACGAAGATGTCGGCGAGTGCCTTGATGGCGCGAGTAAACCAGCTGCCGCTCTTGGCGGCAACATTCTTCAGTTCCTCAGTGGTGACCGCGATGTTCTTCGACGTCATCGAGTCGAGTTCTTTGAACACGTTGTTGACGTCACCGGGGCCGACGATGATTTGATACATGCCACCGGTCTCAAAGGTTCCCTTAAGATCCGGATCATTGTCGAGAGCTGCCTGGTCGACATTCTTGCTGTCTTTCAAGACCAAGCGCAGGCGGGTCGCGCAGTGCGCGGCGGCGACAATGTTGTCTTCGCCGCCGATTGCTTGCAGAACGCGGCCTGCAACTTCCTTATGTTGCATGAAGTTCTCCTAAGAAGAAGTGGATAACACTCCTTATTCAATCGGAAAACCAACAGGAACACAACGGTTCTCACATCAACAATTAATTGTGTCCCAACCCACACCGGGGGTAGGAAACGCCGCAATACTAAATGTGATTTCACCATTCTGAGCTGTAATTTCACAAGTAGCGCCATCGAGCAGAATTTCCAGCTCACCGGGGCCACAAGCGATGGTTCGGGTATCTCCCCCATAGGTCACACTTAATACCTGTTGCCCGTTCGGAACGTAGTTTGCCGAAATTACCACCGAACCAGACATGTCGCGCGCCTCGAGTGTGACTTCTCCTTGTTTTAGCAGTTCACGGCGATAGCAAACCTTTGCACTGTGATGCTGACCACCGGTGCAAACGTTTTCGGGCACAACCAGACGTTGTCGCAGGTGAAGACCATAAAGCGTGAGTTCCCGCGGTACTGTGAGCGAATGCACCCACCCCTCCGCATCGACCGAAGGGGTGTCATCTTGAGCGGGAAGTCCCATCCAACCAAAAAGCACATAGGTCTCAGGAACCTCCGCTTCATCGAGCGCTACGACCTGCGGGGCGTAGAACTGGTGCCCGTAGTCGAGCTCGCTAAATCCGCGCACCACATGGAAAGTCGTATCCTCGAGGTGCCCCACGATGTAGCCGCATTGATCGCTGGAGGCATAGTGCGTACATCCCGCCTCGTCGACGACTTTGTCGAGGCCTTGCGGGCAGATGATGAGCACCTCGAAGCGCTCCCCGCTTTGCTGATCGCGGATGCTAAACAGGTTGGGACATTCCCACATGTAGCCACCGGGAATGAGATCGGGCGACAGACCCGGCACGGCTTCGGAAAGGTCGAATTCCACCTCGCCGGCAAACTCCCATTGTTCCAGGTCGTCGGAGCGATAGAGCACCACCGCGCCGGTCTCGTCCGCGCGCTGCGCGCCGATGACCATGCGATATTTCTTGTGCCCAGGCTTGTCGGCGTCGGGATCGAGCGTGATCATTGGATCGCGGTAGTGGGCGGTGTATCCGGCCGCCGGGCCGTCAATGAGGGGATTGGCCGTACTGCGGCGATACACGCCGCCCAGCGCCGAATTGGGTTCGGCAACATCGACGCTGTTTTGCGTTGCAATGCGTACCACTTCCCCGTTGGCGTCAACCTTTTTGAGGTTGCCGGTGTAAAACAGGCGAACGTCGCCGCGCTCGTCGCGCACCGCGCCGCCGGAGTAGCAGCCGTTGGCGTCGTAGGCCGCGTCCGGATACAAGGCATCGGGATGATGGGTCCACACCCCGTTCCATTCGGTGATGCGGGAGCTTTGTGCACTATCGTCGCCGTGAGAGCCTTGAGCACTGTGAGCACTGGTTTCTGCAGGTTGCGCCAGTGCCCCCAAGGGGGTGCTGACATGCCCCCAGCCGGTGCGCTTAGCACCGAAGGGAAAGGCAGGATCCTTCTGATAATACACGTGAAGGATCCCGTCCTCGATAAACAGTCCGTTGGGGTCGTTGAGGCGGCCGGTGGGCGCGGTGATATGCAGGCGCGGGCGGAAATCGGTCATGGCTTCCATACTATGGAGTTTTCCACCACCTCGGGGTCGTTGCCGTGGCGCGTGATTGCGCACGCAAACCTTTGCCCCATGCTCACTTGCGCATGGCGCTTTCCGACGCCTACGGTCGCTCGCCTTCAGTACGTGACAATGCCTGACAATGTCACGAACAAATACTCCATCGAGCCCTGCCTCCCGATACCGCCCAGCGGCGATAATCTCTCGCCTAGCTGCATGATCCTCAGCCGTTGCGCTTGGCTGTGACCGCGTAGCCGGTCATCGACAGCGAACCGCCAGTGCGCGACTCGTTGAAGGCGCTGATGTCCCCGCCAAGAGCGTCTGCGACTCCGGCGATGTAGGCCAGGGGTAGGAAGTGATCCGGGGTCGGCACGGCCTTCATAAAGTCAGGATCCTCATATAGCTGCGGGATACGGTCGGGACTGGCCAACATCAGCTCGTGCGCCTTCTCGTCGAAACGATCGGCCCATTCAAAACCGGCATCACCCATGTGCGGGTTATACATCCGCAGATTGTGAACAACATTTCCGCTACCCAAGATGAGGACGTTGTTTTCCTTCGCTAACGTGGCCAACCGGGCACCGAGGGCAAAGTGCTCCTCATATGGTTTCGTGCCGTCGATGGACAACTGGATGACGGGAATATTTGCCTCGGGGTAGATATGGCGCAGCACCGACCACGTTCCGTGGTCTAACCCCCAGGAATGATCTTGGCTCACCAAGGTTGGCTTGGCAACCTCTTCGACGAGCGCGGCTATTTCGGGGTCGCCGGGGGCTCCATAAACAACCCGATTGAGCTCATCCGGAAAGCCCCAAAAATCGTGGATTGTGCGAGGATGTTCCATCGCAGTCACGCCGGTGCCCTGGGTATACCAGTGAGCCGAGACGCTCAGCACCGCGCGCGGGGTAGCCTGCTTGCCTATTTCATTCCACGAACGAGTAAAGGAGTTTTCCTCAATGGCGTTCATAGGCGAACCATGGCCGACGAAAACGGCCGCCAGGCCGGAGCTATCAGGGGTAGGGCGAAAAGATTCATCAAAAGATTTTGTGGTCATGTCATACACCCTAGCCTTGTTGAAACCCCTTGACAATGGACAATCCCCCAACGGCCCTATCTCTTTGCTCACCTTTACGCGGCGACAGGGATGACAAGGAAGAGGTACACCGAGTCCACGCTGGTGGCGTGCCGAGGAATAGCCAGGACGCAAACACGACGACCCCCTGGCTTAACGGGCGTGCAATCAGGAGCGGACACAACCGCCGTGGTCGCGAGATACCCCGCCACCGGCACGCCGCCCGGGTAATGCTGAACACGCCATGCACGAGCGAAGTAAATCGGCAGAGTTGGAAACAGCTACGGCCAAGCCGCGTTGCTTTTCTGCGACACAGGCGGCGTCGTTAAGCAATAGCACTGAAGGCCGCAAGCACCATCAGCACAGGATAGGCCCACAACAAACCCCAGTGACTCGAGCGATCATCCTCGATCGTGGTCGAGCGATAGTGAAGGAAAACCGTACCCAGTGCCGGGGCCACAAGCAAGGATGCGCCGAGCAAGCCGGCCGTCATCATCATCGTGTTTTCCCGGGCGGAAAGGAACCAGAACACCAAGAAGAACGCAAAGACGAAAAGCCCCACATAAACCAAACCAAAGCGCACGCCCACGCACAGCAGCACCAGCCATAACACCGCCCCGACGATAGCGAGCACCTTCAAGCCACCCGACTTGGTAGTCTCCAAAGCCTTTGCCAAAAGGAAGCACACAACAAAAGCCCACACAAGATTCTGCGAAGAAAAATCGAAGGCGCGCTGTGATACCGCCAAGTCGTAAGGCACCTCCGCGACAAGCGCCGCTGCGGCAATCCACCCCAGCATCGCCCAGGATCCCGCATGCGCCCGGTACTGGTGAACAAAACACCAGGTGAGAATGGGCAACCCAGCCCAGCTGAGAACCTCAAAAAGGATCGCAGCCGAAAGATCAGCCAGGCTTGCAGCCGATGGATCATCGACCCGCAGGTTGGCCCACACCATGCCGATTACCGAAGCGATAAGGAAGCCGTAGCCGATTCCAATCAGGGCCTTAAGGCTCAGCCCCCGGCCCCGCCCACCCGGCTGCACTCCCCGATCATCTCCGGCCGAGCTTCGAGCCCGTGACGGGAAATCGGCCTTAGCGGCAACCCTCGTGTTATTAGCATTGGCGCGCGCTTTCGCGGACATGAGCGATCCTTCCCTGGTTAAAGACACAGGCACGCGGACCCAAGGAGGGCACCTTGGACCCGCGTGCGAAACCTTTTGATTGAGGCTACTAGCCCTTCACGGAGCCTGCCATGGACTCCTGGTAGTAGCGCTGCATGACGATAAAGAGGATGACGATCGGAATGGACACGCACACGGCACCCGCGGCGAAGCGCGCGAACCAGTCGTGGATGTATTCCTTCTCCAGCATCTTCCACAGGCCAAGGGCGACCGTGTAGTTGTCCTGGGTGCGCGCGATGGCCTTGGCAAGCACGAAGTCCAGCCAAGGGGTAAGGAAGCCAACGATGGCCTGGTAGACGATCATGGGCTTGGCGATCGGGATAATGATCTTGGTGAACACCTGCCAGCGGGTGCAACCATCAAGGTAGGCGGCCTCATCTAGCGATGCCGGGATGGTATCCATGAAGCCCTTCATGATGTAGAAGCCGGCACCGGTGCCCGCGGAGTAGACGATAATCAGGGCCACGTTAGTGAGGTTGCCCTCGGTCAGGCCCATCGACTTCAGGATGAAGTAGATGGCGACCACGGCCATGATGCCCGGGAACATACCCAAGATCAGGGCGACGTTCATGTAAACCTTGCGGAAGCGGAAGCGCATGCGCGACAAGGCGAAGGACACCATGAGCACGAAGGCGACGCTAATAAGGCAGGTGAAGATGGCCACGATGAAGGTGTTCATGAACATCTTCGGGAAGTTGAGCACCTGGGTCTCCGTAAACAACTTCCGGTAGTTATCCAGCGTGTAGTCCGTGGGGAAGAAGGTAGCGTTAAACGGTGCGGTGTTCTTGTTGAAGCTTTCCGCAACCACCCACACGATCGGGATGACCCAGATGATCGCCATGATGGCGAGGAACACGTGGGTGGCAACATCAGCGATTCGGCGTGAGGTCCGAATGTTGTGCATCTTCTCGCTCACTGGAATCCCTCCTCATTCTTGTAGGATCCGCTTCGGCGGTAGGTAATAAGGGCGACCACCGACAGCACGATGAAGGTGAAGATACCGATGACGGCGCCGACGTTGTAGTCGCCGCGGTCGACGGTCAGCTTATACAGCCAGGTGATCAGAAGGTCGGTCTTGCCGGCGGAGTCCCCGACAGGGGTCGGGGCGCCACCAGAGAGCAGATAGATGACGTTGAAGTTATTCACGTTGGCCGTGAAAGTGGTGATGAGATAGGGGGTCATCACGAACAGCATGTACGGCATGGTCACGCTGCGGAAGGTCTGCCACCACGAGGCACCGTCGAGGCGGGCGGCCTCATAGAGCTCACCGGGGATATTCTGCAAGATACCGGTGACCTGCATGATGGTGTACGGGATACCGATCCAGAGGTTGATCACGATGACCGTGACGCGCGCCCAAGTGGTGTCGGTAAAGAAAGGAAGCGGGCTGTCGATGAGACCGGCACCGGACAACAGTCGGTTGACGGCTCCTTCCGGCTGCAGCATCGAGCGCAGAACTAGGAGGGAGACGAACTGCGGGACGGCCACTGAAAGGGAGAAGATGGCGCGCCAGAAGCCCTTGCCCCACGTGGTGCGACGGTTGATGAGCATCGCCATGAACATGCCCAAGAAGTAGTTCAGGAAGGTGGCAAAAAAGGCCCACACCAGCGTCCAAATAAGGACGGAGACGAACAGCTTCAGGTTCACCGTGCCGCCGTCGTTGGACAGCACCTTGCCAAAGTTTTCAAATCCCACCCATTTAAACTGCTGCGGGTTCTTCGAGTCGAAGCTGGTAAAGGCCATCGAGATCATGAAGATCAGCGGCAAGATCGTAAACAGCAGGATGCCCGCCGTGGGAAGGCTCATGAACAAGATGGGTGCATCATCGTCGGTGAGTGCGCGCAGGTCCTCACCGAGCGTGCGTGCCCGGCCGGTTCGCTCAGCATATGCCTGCGCCTTGTACGCCGAACGCAGGGCCACGGTTGCGAACCAAATGAAGATGAGGATGAAGAAGATCGTGGCGATGCCGTTGAGCAGCACAACGGTGGAGGGGTCTGAGTTGGTGTACACCCAGAAGCCATTGACCTTCTCGCGGGTTTGTCCACCGCCGCCCAGGCTCGGGAACTCCTCGAGCGCCTTGACGCCCTTGGTGACAAAGTAATAGATCGCCGCGATCTCGATGGCAAGGAACGCGATGCCCTTGAGGTATTGCTTTCGAACGAGATTACCGAGACCGAAGACCAGCAGCGATGCCTTGGTTAGCGCATCGCCGTACTTCCAAGCATTGGCGAGACCATACTCTGAGTAATTATCGTCGCTTCTGCGGGTCCGGCGTTGATTGTCCCCCGGCGAATCCGCCTTGGGGAGGAGCCCCACCTTCATGGCTCCACTTCCTTTCGTCAGGACTAATGTGCGCCGACGAGGGCGCATTTCATGCATGAAAAATGCCCCACGCTCTTCTGGTTTATCGAAGAGCGTGGGGCAATAGGCGCTTCAAGATTATCCGCGCCGAGCCAGGGCCCTTGCGGCCAGAGCTTTACTTGTAAGCAGCCATCCAGGCGTCGGTCTTCTCGGCGGCGTTATCGGCAGTGACCTCACCGTTCATGATGGCCTTGCCGAAGTTCTCCGCCGGATCCCAGAAGTCGGACATTGCCTTGAATGTCGGCTGGAGGATGGAGTTGCTGCCGACGGTCTCAAACAGGGCAACAGCGACCGGGTCTGCAGAGACTTCCTCGTCGGTGGCCAGGGTCTGGTCAGCCGGGATGACACCGTTCTTCTGGAAGTGGATCTTCTGCGACTCGCTCGAAGCCAGGAACTCAGCAAACTTTGCGGCCACCTGCGGGTTGGAGGTGTTCGGGTTGTAACCGATGGCCTTGGAACCGGAGAAGGCCTTCATTTGCACCTGCTCACCACCGAGGGTGAAGGTCGGCAGGGTGGCAACAGCGTAGTTGTCGCCGAGGGCTTCCTGAGCGTTCTTGGAGTCCCACGCACCGGAGAAGACAACATCAACGGCGCCGCTTGCCAGTCCGCCCATGCCGGCGCCGTCGGCATCATTGACGAAGTTCGGGTTGGCAGCGACGTCGACCAAGTACTTGGTCACATCGGCAGCCTTATCGCCGAGGTTAATTCCGGCGTCCTCTTGCAGTCCATCCTCGCCGAAGAAGGTAGCACCAGCGCCTGCGTAGAAGGCTGGGAGGTACCAGGAGTTCGAGATCGGGAAGGAGACCTTAGCCTTTTCCAGCATGGTGTCGAAGCTCTTGACGTCCTCGGCCGACAGCTTGGACTTGTTGTAGTACATGAACCAGGTGTTTGGCTCGACGGGCAGGCCATAGCTTTCGCCGTCGGGGCCTTGGATCGAGGCCGCCAGGGTATCGGAGGCCTGCTCCTTCAGCTGTGCCATGCCATCATCGGAAAGCTGACCGACGGCACCTGCATCCAGCAAAGCGCCGAGCTGGTCGTTGGCGTAGTAGTAGACGTCGGCTGCCGCGGCCGGGTCCTGATTGACGGTGGTTCCGGCGTCAGCAGAAGAAACGACGGAGTTCTTGAAGGTGATGTCCAGATCCGGGTTTTCCTCCTGGAACTTCTTCTCCATGGTCTGCAGCCAAGCATTGTCATCCGTCTGATCCTCTTGGGAGGTCCACACGGTGAGGGTCACTGCACCCGATGCGCTAGCTGCGTTGTCGCCGCTAGAGTCAGAGGAAGAGCTGTCGGAGCTGCAGGCTACGAGGCTTGCGCTACCCAGTGCGGCCGCCAGAACTGCGCCCATTACCTTCCGCTTGTTGATCATCGCGAAATTCACCACTTTCGATCTGTTGGGGTCACTGCCCTTTAACTGCAAGGATCCCCGCTTGGTTGGAAGAAGCGTGGGAACTCATATCGCCACGTGCGCCACAATGTGGCCGCGGCTCGGGCTTAAAGTCCGGGTTCGCTTCACTAATGACTAATTTAAGCACAGTGACCGCTATCCAAGATAGAGGCGTATGTGACCCAAGCAACATTCCTATCGGCCCCAAATCAACACAATCAATCACCCAGACGGAAGGAATAATGGACACTGCATGATTTTGTAAAGGTTATAACCACAACACTGGACTGACCTCATACGGCCCCAAGCAGGACAATCACCGTAAATGTTCACAAATTTCGGCAAAAATTAACAATGTCCGTTTGCATTCGCTATTTCTCCAAACCGGAATTATTCGGAAATTAAATCCTTAGAAAACTTCCTTAAATTGACTCATCCAAACCCCTCAAACTACCCCCATCTAGGGTCAAGAACGCGCCCTGTGCCGCTCCATCAATGCGATCCTTTACAAAATTATGCAAACGTTTGTAGATTTGTTCCCAGCTCAAAGGGGTACCAATCATACCTTGCAAAATTCAAAGAATGCGTGACCAACGATTGTTAAGACTTCACTAGTTGTTGAACTGTTCGGTGCAAATCTCATCAATTCTTTGCACGGAAATTCACATCTGCCGGGGGTCCATTACACTTAGGGTCATGCCACATTCACTCACCCGACACACCCCTTCGCCCGCGTGGCTTGAAGACGCAGTGTTTTATGAGATCTATCCCCAAACCTTCCACGACGCCAACGGTGACGGCATCGGCGACCTGCCGGGAATCGTCGAGAAGCTCGACTACATTGCCGACCTCGGCGCCACCGCCTTGTGGTTCAATCCCCTGTTTGACTCGCCATTCAAGGACGCAGGCTACGACGTCCGCGACTACTACAAGGTCGCCCCGCGCTACGGCACCAATGAGGATCTGGTCAGCTTGTTCCAGGCCGCCCACGCCCGCGGGATCAAGGTGCTCCTCGATCTTGTTCCGGGACACACCAGCGAGGAAAGCCAGTGGTTCCAACACTCCTGCGAAGCCGAGCCAAACGAATTTTCCTCCCGCTACATCTGGACCTCCCACGCCTTCGATAACGGCGATGGCCTGCCGTTTATCGGCGGCGAGGCCCCGCGTTCGGGAACCTATATCCTCAACTTCTTTAAGTGCCAACCGGCGCTGAACTATGGCTTTAACAAAAAGACGCGCCCCTGGCAGCAGTCGCCCACCGATCCGGGCCCCATGGCCAACCGTGAGGAGATGGCGAAGATCATTCGTTTCTGGCTCGATCTCGGCGCCGATGGCTTCCGTGTCGACATGGCAGACTCGCTGGTGAAGTTCGACGGCGAGGACAAGAAGGAAACGATCAAGGTCTGGCAGGACATCTTCTCCCGCTTCCGCGCCGACTACCCCGAGGCCGCGTTTGTCTCCGAGTGGGGCCATCCGGACCAGGCTCTCGAGGCCGGATTCGATATGGATTTCTACCTCGACTGGCGACACAATGGTTATAACAAGTTGCTGCGTGACACCGACAGCCCCCGGGGTAGGGCCGCCGACGCCAGCTTTTTCAAGAAGGATTCTGGCACCTCCCCGCAGGTGTTCATCGACGACTACTGGCCGCAGTACGAGGCCACGCGCGACCAGGGCTATTTCTGCTTCATTTCCTGCAATCACGACACCCCGCGCTTCGCCCCGCGCCTCGATGAGGCCGAGCGCAGGTTGTTTTTCCTCTTTCTTTTGACCATGCCGGGTGTGCCGTTTATCTATTACGGCGATGAGATCGGCATGCGCTACCTCGACATCCCCACCCACGAGGGCGGTTACCAGCGCACCGGCACCCGCACGCCTATGCAATGGGATGCTTCCAAGCCCAACTTCGGCTTTTCCACCGCGCCCGCCGACTCGCTCTACTTGCCGGTCGACGATGAGGTCGCAGCCCCCGATGTTGCATCGCAGCTTGCCGACGACCACAGCCTCCGCAGCTTCGTCAAGCAGCTCATCACCCTACGGCGTGCCACCCCAGCGTTGCAGGCCAAGGCCGACCTGCGCTTTGGCTGGGCCCACGATCATTCCCGCATCCTCACCTACACCCGCGAGGATGCCGAGGGTAACAGCTACGTCATCGCCTTGAACGCCGGCACCGACAATGACACCTTCACCCTCAAGGCCCCCGGCGAGGTGGTTTTCTCCCACGGCGCGTCCACGCTCGCTGGCACGTCCGTGGCGCTGGGTCCAGTCTCCGGAGTGATCATCCGCATCGGCGGCTAAGTTCCCGGCCCACTACCTGCCATAAGAGCGACCAGCGGCGACCAGGGCTCGCTCCCTGCTCGTCGCTTGTCGCGCAGCCTGTGGCGCGTCAGCGCCCGTCCATTGCCACCGCACAACGCTCCAGCACGGCCACCGATAACGCGGGCACCGGGAATTCCTCGCCGAGGCTCACCCGGCTCGGCTCGGGCACCACCTGCTCGTCACAGAGGTGAACGCGATACGTCCCCGAGAGGATCGGCGACTGCCACAGACCCTCCTCGGCGTTGGCCAGCACCCATGCGTCGCGTCCTGGCCCGAAGGCATCGGCGACCCGGTAGCTTAAGTGCAGTCCCTGGGCTACCACCTTGGTTGTTTTCGCCTTGATCACCTCGTAGTTAGTTTCGGTGACCCACGGCTGGGAACGTCGGAAAGCAACGAGCGCGCGGAAGAAGTCCACCGATTCGGCCATGGTGCCAGCACGGTCGTAGTCGAAGGCGTTGATGCTATCGGGTGAGATGTAGGAATTTTCCACCCCTTGCTTGGTGCGCAGCAGCTCCTGCCCCGCGTGGACAAAGGCCAACCCATGCGAAAGCAGCTGGATGCTCGTTGCCAGGCGGTGCCTGCGCGCAATCTCCTCCTCCGGTGCGCCGATCAGGCTTGCCGTTCCCGTGAGCTTGTCAAACATCGTGTAGTTGTCGTGCGACTCGTTGTAGACCACCGACTGCGCCGCATCGTGGTAATTGCGGGTGCCCGGCGCACCCAGCATCGAGTCCAGCAGCAAATCGGCCGCGGCCGCGGTGTCAGCGGGGGCATCGTCGGTGGCGTAGTGGGGGTTGCCGCTGACAAAGCCCGCACCCTCCAGCTGAAAATTGGAACCTTTCACCACGTCGCGGAACGTATCGTTGAACATTGAGATCCGCGGCATGAGGTGGCCCGCGCGCTGGTCGGCGCCGACCGCGCCTTCGTCGTGGTTGCCCATCGCCCAGCCCTCCCCCAGCAGGATGATGCCCGGGTCGATGTCGTCGAGCACGGCCCGCACCGCGTTCATCGTATCCACGTCATGGATACCCATGAGATCGAAGCGGAAGCCGTCAAGCCCAAAGGTCTCTGCCCAATAGCGCACGGAATCGACGATGAACCGGCGCATCATGGGCCTTTCGCTGGCGGTTTCGTTGCCGCACACGGTCGCGTCATGGTAGTTGCCCCAATGATCCTTGCGGAAGTAGTAGCCCGGCTCGAGGATCTCCAAAGGATTGGTGGCGGCGTCGTAGACGTGGTTATAGACCACGTCCATGATCACCCGGATCCCTCTGGCGTGGCACGCATCCACCAGCGCCCGTAGCTGCGTTAGGCGCGCGAGCGGGTCGCTGGGGTCGGTGGAATAGGAACCCTCGGGCACATTGTAATTGTCCGGGTCATAGCCCCAGTTGTATTGGGCATTAAAACCTAAGTCACCGAGCTCGTCGACGCTGCCGAAGTCAAAAATGGGAAGCAGCTGCACGTGGGTGATCCCCAGCGAGGTGATGTAGTCGAGCCCGGAAAGATGTCCCTGCTTGGTTCGGGTGCCGGCCTCCGCAAGGCCGAGAAACTTGCCTTTGTGGGTGATGCCGTTGTCGGGTGCGATCGTCATGTCCCGCACGTGCGCCTCGTAGATCACCGCCGTTGCGGGGTCGCCGAAGCTGGGCAGGCGTCTGGGCGCTCCCAGTTGCTTGCCGACGTCCACCACCACCGCACGCTCGCCGTTTGCCGTGACCGCACGCGCGTAGGGGTCTACCGCACGGCGGGCGGGTTCACCACCGACTTGGTAAACATACTCCGCACCGGTAAGGTCTTCCGGCACGACGCGCATCCACTCCCCGGAGGACCCTGGCTCCATCTCCAGACAGCGCTCGGGACCGGTGGGATCAAACAGCACCACCTGCATCGACTTCGCACTCGGTGCCCAGACGGCGAAGGTGGTCTCGTTAGCGCTGATGGTGACGCCAAGCGGGCCGTCGTAGTACAGGCCAAACAGGCGCTCGCGCGGGGAGGGTTCTTGCATGATGAATAGAAGCGCTTTCTCTTGCTGGGGATTCGGAAATACTCGTCGCTGCTGACACTTCCGCTTTGAGGTCTCTCGCAGCAACGCACAGGCATGCCTACGCAACGTCCTCATCGCCATGAGGTGCTACTTGCTGGGGCGGCAACCAGTACACCCACACCAAGTTTCAAGCGACACGAACATGCACATATCAACGGCGGAGAAATCGAGGTGACACCCACTTGACCCGAGGTCATGCCACGTGGTCAATACCCCAATCATAAGACCCCGCGTCCACTAAGCCTATTCGCACCATGCCACGCTGCCTGAAATGGCCAACACCTGGCGACGTCTTCCTCGCGCTTTCATGATTCGCGGGCAGACACACGGTAGCGCGGCACCGTAGCAACGCAGGACTTCAACCACCAACTAATTCGTAGCGTGCATCGAGGCTGACATTGGGGCAACGGACAGAAATCCAGCAAGAATGCACCTTCCCTCACGTTTCTACCTTGGGCAAGACCAATCGCGCCGACAACGGAGGCGTCCGTGCCGAAGGCGTAAGTGAAACTGCACTTGCTGTCAGTCTTCGAAAGCACAGGATCGAGCCGTGAGAAACGTGCCTTCTTCGACACTCCTATCCTCTAGCGCGGCGAGCATGCTCGGCAACGTGTGAGTGTACTCGCGGTGATGTACTCCTCCCATTACGTTGTTAGCTGTTCCACTCCGGGATACCGAAGATTCGTAGCCCATCCACCCGAACGGGCGGGTTACGTTTATTTCCGTTCCCATCGTTCCGAAAGGACAGTGGAACTAGTCGCTGGCTTCGGTATGGCCCTTTTCTGCCCTGTCTGAAAATGATCCGGGGGGGTGATGCCGCCGAAGGCAGTGGCATACTCAAACAGCTCAATAGGAACCTGACCCAGCCGGGACGGTATGAGGTCTCACAGTAATGTGGATGCCAGCGCAAGTATGTCCGACAAACCCCAGCGATGAAACCTAGAAACTGTTCAGCTTTCCATCATTGCTAGGAGGCACCCGCTATGGCTTATGACTTCGTCATCGGCATGGACGTGGGCAAATACTTCCACCATGCCTGCGTCCTCGATCCACAGGGCCAACAAGTCCTATCCAAACGCATCAACCAACACGAAGGCTCACTACGCAAGCTCTTTGGTACATTCCTTGCAAACAACGCAGAAATTCTTGTCGTAGTTGACCAACCTAACAATATCGGCCGACTCACCGTCGCCATTGCTCAAGACATGGGCGCTGATGTCCGCTATCTTCCTGGTCTTGCCATGCGCCAGCTATCACGCGTCCACGTTGGCAACGCCAAAACCGATATACGCGACGCCTACGTTATCGCCCACACAGGTCTTAACCTGCCAGATACCCTACGCAGCGTTGACCGCGTCGAGGAAGTCTTCCTGCAACTGAAAGTTCTCAACGGCATAGATGAAGACCTCACCAGGGCATACACCCGTCTTATCAATCAAATGCGGTCTGTGAAGTGCCCCGGGTTTTGTTCCTAGGCATTTGCCTTGATTTCCATTATTGCCTGTGGCAAGTTCTGCTTCCAAAATTCGGTTTCCACCTCGGCTGGGGTTCGGTATCCCAGGCTTTGGTGGAGCCTTACCTCGTTCCACCATGACACCCACTCGAACGTCGCGATTTCTACCTCTACAACGTCATTCCACCTGCGGGTATGGATTAGCTCGTTCTTGTAGGAGCCGTTAACGTTTTCAGCCAGAGCATTATCATAGGAGTCACCAACACTTCCGGTGGAAGCTGTAATGCCGTGCTGGGTAAGTCGCTCGTTGTAGACAACGCTGACATACTGCGACCCGTGATCCGAATGATGAATGAGACCTGCTGTTTCCTCAGCACACACGATCGCCTGGTTGAGAGCTTGCAGCGGCAAAGCTTCGGTCCGCATCGAATCTGACAGCGCCCACCCGACGATCCTCCGGGAGTAGACGTCGGTGACAAACGCGGTGTAGACGAATCCTTTTCGTGTCCGTACATAGGTAATGTCAGCCACCCACAGCTTATTCGGTCCTTGAGCTTTAAATTCACACTCGACCAAGTCCGGGCGCAAATCAGGCACGTTAGCTTTTCGGGTTGTGATTGGTGATCCGCCTTTGCCTTTGCCAGAAACGCCAGCCAGGCGCATCAGTCGGGCGGTTTGTTCACGCCCGATATCGATTCCTTCACGGCGAAGAGCATGCCACATTTTCCGCACACCGTAGACACCATAATTATCTCTATGAACAGCACTAATGCGTTCAACCAGCACGCCGTCACGAAGTCGACGAGCACTTAACCCGCGAGCCTTGGACTGGCGATAACCACGCGAGGTGATAAACCCGCCAGCCCGGTTATTTTTCAACGTCTTACAGATGAACTCGACAGAGAAACGATTCCGGTTTTCATCGATGAACCGGATCATTTCTTAACGTTTGGGGTCGAGTTCCGACGCGAAAAAAGCTGACGCGGCTTTCAGTAGCTCATTAGTGTCGCGGAGCTCTTGATTTTCACGGCGTAGCCTCGCGTTTTCGGCGGCCAAATCTTCAGGTACAGGTTCTGGGGTGTTTCCTGCACGGCGGGCCTGCTGGGTCCATTGACGAGCCGTGTGCCATGAAACCCCCAGCTTTGGAGCTACTGCCTGGCACGCGGCCTGCATCGACATATTTTCCGCCAAGATGCGGTCTTCCACGAGACGGACCACACGGTCCTTTGCATCCTGGTCAAATTTTCTCGGCATGTTCCAGATTTTCCCATCTACTCAAGCGGAACAAAACCTGGGACACTTCACACCCTCGCCTTCGGCGTCTTCCTCCCCGCCGAACACGCCCGCAACCCACAAGTACTTTCCCTCAAACGCACCTTCAGTGGTGCACTGATCCTTCTCGCCCTTGTGGCCACCATCGGCGGTATGCTTAACGACGTTTTTCTCTTTAGCGCCTCCCTGATCATTCCCCTAGTCGCCATCGTCGGCTATCTCCTCTGCCACCGCCGGGTGCGCACACTAAAAAACACCCACGGTTGGCACCAAGACACCACCCTCGCCGAAGCCCCCATCCCCAGCCCCGATACACCCCGTCCGATCAGCTACTGGTGGCTGCTTATCTACCCGCTCATCATTGTTTTCTCCGGGGTCCTCGTATACCTGCTCTACCCGAGCATGCCTAATCCCATCCCCATCCATTACAACGGCGCCTGGGAAGTCGATGGCTGGGCAGCGAAAACCCCGCTCAACGCCAGCTTTGAACTAATCTTCCAAGCCATTCTTGCCCTCGTGTTCAGCGGCATCCACGTAGCTTTCATCCACACCCGCCCCACGCTTGCCGACGCCCACCGCCCCACCGCCTCCCTGATCACCCACAGCACCTACCAGCGCGCCATGACCGCCGCCACCCTCGTGTGCGGAGCACTCACCCTGTGCTCTTTGAACTTCATTACCTTATCCTCCGCACAGCTCATGAGCCCCCAAGCCAGCATGGCAGGACTACTCATCCTCACTGGGGTAGGCGTCATTGTATTGTGTGCAACTGGAATCATCCTTGGGCAAAACGGCGCTAAATTGCTAGAAAAAACCGGCCCCATTACCGCCACCTCCCCCGCCAGCCCCAATGATGCGGACGAATACTGGAAAGCGGGCATGTTCTACTACAACCGCAACGACCCAGCCCTATTCGTACCCAAGCGCTTCGGCATTGGCACCACCCTCAACTTCGGCCACCCCAAGGCCCTTGCGATCACCATCGGTTTCATCCTGTTCATCGTGGCTATCTGCGCGCTTCCTTTCTTCTTCTAAGCCCACGCAAAAAGGGCCTGCCCCATCATGGGGCAGGCCCTTTTCCCTATTTTCTTTTAAGGGAAGAGTCTGAGCAGTTCTTCCTCGGATAGGTGTCGGTAACTGATCGTAAAATTCGACTTCAAAACGCCAAAGTTTCGGTTAAACAGACCAAATCCGTAGCGTTTAATCTTCGGGGCTTCCCACATATCGAGGCCACGTCCCATATCGATACGCCAACCATTATTGGCCTTGATCCCCCGATCGTGGAGACCCGTGGCAAACTCGACGTTGAAACGAATTCCCTCTTCGTCTGCTGCGTCTATAATTCCGGTAATTCGTTCCCACTGTCCATCGGGGTCTTCGCGATCGCGAACGGTGACGAGAGTGACATCGATTTCTTCCTTCTCGTCTTTCACCAAAGCCAAATCGCACAACAACATAACCAGGTTGTAGTACTGATAATCCTTCCGGATATACGGATCGGTGATGATGATATCCGTCGCCCCCTTCAGATACGGAATGAGGCAGTTTTCATAGGTCACCCCACGCTGGCCATCATAAAAATCGACCACCTTATCGCAGAGTTCCTCTGCTACCACAGGTGCGGCATCCTCCACGACCACAGACTCGACAAAACTTGTCACGGATTCCTCCGTGGTGTCTTCCTCTTCCGGGTCTTCTTCACTATCCCAATCGCGGTGATACAACTGCGGGTAACGGCTTTCTTCCCGCGTGGCCACGTTATGCCAGTTCCCGGCGCGATCAGCAAAGCGGAACTCGATGGGAGTGTCCCGCATGGTGGCGTCGATACGCAAAATGGAATCTTTGACGCGTTTGCGCCCTTCCATCGCAAATTCAAGCAGCGTGCGGATTTCTGCTTCCGTGGCCTGCCCGGTGGGGTGAATGATTTTCATCAGCCCGGAGAAGGTTTTGCGGATGCCGTCTTGGTCGCGGGTGGACAGGGAACTGTCGAGGGTGAAGTATTCCTTGTACAGATCGGAGTAATCCGTGGCGCGTTGGGAGCGGAGGATTTCAGCGAGGTAGTCCACCACGAAGCCGTAGCCGCTGGCGAACATTTCCGAACGCATGGGGGCTACTTCCCAGCCGGGCACATAGTAGTGGATGCGGTCAAGCCATGCAGGGTCACGGTAGGCGTCGGGAAGCTCGTCGAACAGGTCGGAGTTTTTCAGCATGTAGCGCACGGTGTGTGCGGTGTTGCCGATAAAGACCATGGAGGCTTCCGCCCCATATACGCTTGCCCCACGAGAGAAAGACTTATTGGCCAGGTAGTTCTTCATCACGTTGACAAGATCTTGCTTCGCGCTTTTATTTCCCGCGAATTCATCGAAGGCCACGCAGTCCCAGTAGCCGACAAGCCCAATGCGTCCAGTGGAGTTGTTAACGAAGAGCTTCGCTAAGGTAACTTCCGCACCGGAGATGAGGATGCCGTTGGGGGAAAATTCACTGAAAATATGTGATTTACCGGTTCCCTTAGGTCCCAACTCCACAAAATTGTAATTCCGCTCCACGAAGGGAATAAGGCGAGTTAACGCAATGAGCTTATCGCGGTCATCGAATTGCTCTGGGTTGAGCCCAATCGACTGCATGAGCAGGTCGATCCATTCTTCAGTGCTAAAAGAAGTACGGGACCGGTAATAATGCTCCAGGTCGATACCGGACACCTGGATGGGTTTGAGGCTTCCCAACAGCCAAGGGCTGCTGGATTCGTGGTAATACTCAATGTCACAAATGCACCACACGCCACCGACGAGGAGTTTGGGATTGTCTTTGACAATCCGATCATCAATGACCACGTTTTTTATCTGGAGGTTTTCAAAGGCCGCCTCGTGAACATCCTGTTTCTCATTAAGGGTAACGGTGACTTTGTCGATGATGCGGTAGCTACCTTTCTCCCGGATCATCGACTTCAACAGCATGTGCTCGTTACGGTTGACGTAGTGCTTGGCCAAAATATTGCGGACCGCTGCAATACCTGCTTGAATCGTTGCCTCATCGTCGGAGGCTGCATACTGGGCGAGCAGAAACTCCAGTACATACGAGGGCACCACAGCGTTGCCCCGGACCGCCTTCACCAAATCTTTACGCACCACCGTGCCGGGGAAAAACTCATTAATTTTCTGATCCAGAGCAGATGGTGCTGGAGGCTGATCGAGGTTAACCTCGCTATTGGACTCAGAATCGCTCATTACTTTGCCCTTCCTTAATGAGAACTAGAAAAGATCAAAATCGGACGTAAATGCGCGCCTGATCGTATAGGTCCCCTTGGCGATTTCCTTCCACCGCTCGGTGCCTGGAATCTTGGCTTTCACCCGCAATTCCACGGCCCGATTGTTAAAGTCATCGGCGTCTTGGGTCAGCATGACAACAACCGTTTGGTACCGCTCCCGGTGATCCTCAGAGGTGCTCTCAAAGATCGCAACGGGCTGGTCGGAGATCAATTTTCCGCCACCGTAGAGGCCCACTCGAACCGTACACGGCTGGATCTTGTCACTGACGGGTTCACCCTGGTATAGCTTCACGGCGAGCTGCCCAGTGGTGATCTTGTCGCTTTCCGGCAGGTACGCTACCTCGACCATGCGCACATCGCTCTTACTCTTCTTCGTCACCGCTACGACGGGGACCACGACTTCCTGCAAAGAAGCACCCCCATGCACGTAACGAGTACCAGCGCCGGAAAGTTTGATGCGGTGGATGGACTTCGGGATTTGCACCTCGATATCGCCTTCCAGCCCAAGTTGCTGTGGTTGGAAAGTCATAAATGCTGGCGAAGCGGTAAGTGCGCGTCCGAAGACGTAGCGTCGATTGATCTTGGTTACCTGCTCCCCTTCCGGTTTCTCAGACAGGTAGAAGGACTCTTCCAGCTTGGTGTCTTGGTAGAGGAACCCGTGATCAGCGGTAACGAGCACACAACTGGCGTTGGCGTTGAACCACTTTTTAACTAGGGAAACAAGTTCCTCCAATGCAGTTTCGGCGGCTTTGAACACACCCGATTCGGTACCAGCATCATCACCGGTGGCATCAATCTGGTCGTGGTAGATGTAGAAAATCTGGTGTTGGCGGTAGAGCGCGCGCATCTCGCTGCCGGTTTTTCCGACAATCTCGGAAGCCCTCAGTGCACAGCCGTCGAAGGCGCTAAGGATTTTGCCTCGGTTAGCAGTGCCCTCGGTGGATGCACCATCGGCGTACACGGGTTTTCCGGTCTCGGGCAGTTCCAGGGTGCTGTGGGGAAGCAGTGCTGCCATGCCGAGTTGGGTATAACTAGGCAGGCTACTGAGCATCGCAGAGGTAGTTGCATCATAGCGGTCCTCCCTGCGAATGCGGGAGGCAAGCTCCTCGCCGATCTCATAGCGCATCGCATCGGAGATAATCACTACAACCTTGGTTCCGCGTGCTTTAACGTAGTGTTCGAAAAACTCGCTTTGCGCTGGTAGTGTCTCAGTGCTCCACCGTGTGAGCGTATCAAGGTGCTGCTGCCACATGGTTCCGAGCGGGTGCAGATAACGGTTGGTGTATTGCAGGTCAACAATCTTCTTCAGATCCGAGGAAGGATTGACTGCCTGAATGAACCAGCGGTAGCGCTGATCGATGCGGTACCACTCCTGCTGGTAACGGGTGAGGGCGTCGTCTACGGATTCACTTTCCGCCTCGAATGCCTCAATGTCTGCGAGTAAGTAGGCTGCATGTTCCAGGGCTTGGTAGGTCGAGCTTGTGTGGGAGTGCCAAAGACTGGTCTTGCGCTGACGAACAAGCTCGGAAACCTCCTTCGGAGAGATGGTCCGCGCGGCGATCTGTTCGTTGAGGAGCGAGACGAGTCGTCGATCGACTTCCTTGAACATGCTGATGCCAGCGAGTTCTTTCAGCTCATAGCTTTCGATCTTGTCCCCAATGCCTAGCATGTCCGCCGCATGGTCGGAAAGCTTCCGCATCCACTCACTATTACGATTGTCGAATAAAAAATGGTTGAAGTCGCGTCGGATGCTGAGATATTCGTCTGTGTTCTCCGAGACAAAATTCTCAAAGGCACGCTCGAACATCCACAGCACGAAGTCCTCCATGGAGGGATTTTCGGAGCGGTAGTGGTAAATCTGTGCCATCCCGTTCCACAGATAGTCTTTCAGACCGTAGGAGGCCAGTTCATTGAATTTTGTTTCCTCCTCGTTGGCGTGGTCGATGAGGAGTTCTCGAACGATATTCGACAGTGCACAGTCATCTGCTTTGACCAGAACTTGGCACATTTTCGCACGCACCCGCACGGCGTTTTCTTTGCCATCCAACTTGTCTTTGAGTGCTTTTCGACGTGTCTTGGCTGCGAAAAACTTAGCATGCTGCTCGATGACTTCACCGATATTTTCCCCTTCAAGTCCAAGCTCTTCCATGAGGAGTGAATTCCGGTCGGCGGTGAAAACACCGTAGGCCAATTCCAAGTCCAGCAGCCAGTTTCCGGTACCCGTGGGAATGGTTCCACTGCGGTAGACCACGTACTTCCCCTCGGTATCACTCAGAAGCGTGTTTTTTACCCCGAACTCGTTATTGTCTACCCGGATCAATTCCACGCCTTCGGGGACAAGCGAGTCCAGTTCGCTTTCGTAGTCGCCTTTCTCGTCGTGCCAGAAGACAACTCGCTGCCTGTCAAAGCGCTCCAACAGATTTTGTGTCACTCCGTTGTTCATCGTTTTTGATTCTCCGTCTTTCTTAGAGCTTCACCTTACGGAGGGAATCCCCGAGCTTGGGATAGTTAACCTTGACCCCATCGTCAAGGTCCAAGGTGATATTCGCCGACGCCGTAGGGAACAAAACATCGTGTTCGTACTCCCCCAGTTCGACGAGCACTGCACGAAGTCGGTCGGCTTCTTTCAAATCTTCGGTGCGTTCAGCCTGTTGGAGGGCTGCTTCAAGCTTGGTGACGTACTCCCGTAGATAGGTCAGCACGTTGGACACGGTCGTCGGGGTGTAACGGTGTAAGTAGATCAGCGCGTTGAAGGACCCCTTCGGGCTAGAGAACATCCAATAGATCGGACGCTTCTTGTAGCGGGTTAGGTGATCGTCGTAAAAGCGCGATTTCTTCAGAGTTTTAGTGTTCTTCATGCTCAGGAAGTACTCGCGCAGGTTCTTAACCTTGAGGCATTCGTTGACATAGGCGAGGTTTTTCTCGAAGTTTTCCTCCCCGAACACCACCCGCAGAAACAGTCGGAACCGCTCGACGATATCGTCGTCGAACCACTCCCCGTCCACGACTGGGATCACATTGTCCTCATCCGGCATGAACGTGGGATTGGGAACTTGGGCAAGGTAATCCTCTAGTGTGGCTCCCTGGTTGCCTAGAATAAGCCCCGGCTTATCCAGACTGTAGCGGCCAAACATGCACCCCACCGCGTAGGAGACGAGATCCTCAATGGCCGACTGTGCAAACAGCAGGTCGCGTTCCTCTTGGGTTTTGTTCGGCCAGCGGAAAGCGGAGTTATTCGTCAGCGACACTCGTTCCAAGGGCACATCGGAAGATACCTCATCCTCAAGACCATAAAGCTTCGCCACTGCCTCATTGTTGGCAATCTCTAGCCTTTGCTGTTCCCGTGAGCGGGCAGCCCACTCTTCGCGGTGCTGAGCAACGATTTCTTCGAGTGTTTTCACTGGAATTCCTTGGGGTAGATTTCAGGGAGGATAGCCATCGGGGTAGCCATCACCACTAGAATTTATCGCCCAATCCTAACATTTCGGCCGACGCCATAAGCGCCATTCGAGTACGTGTTTGATCCGTGTGCAAGTAGGTTTGGGTACTTAAAACGGAGGAATGCCCCAGCACCGCCTTGATGGTGGTCTCATCAATTCCGTTGGCCAGCATCATGGTTGCGGCTGTGTGTCGCGCCTCGTAGAGCAACGGGTGCCGGATTGTCCCGTCCGGCAACAACATCTCCACCCGCGCTTCTTGTGCCAGCTCATACCACTGATTCCGATCAAAATCCGCGGATCGGGGGCTGCCGTCTTCCCGCGGCCACACCAGATCATAGGGGGAATCCACCTGTCCTTTCCACACACGCAGCGCCTCCACCAGACGCGGGACGAGGGGGATGACTCGAATACCCGAACGCGTCTTGGGTCGCACCAGGTGGTATGCCCCTACCAAGTGCCTGGATTCAAAGCCACGGGGTACCCGGAACCCACTTTCGGGGTCCCGGGTGTGCGCATAAGGTAAGGCCTTCAACTGCCATGCCAGTGTCATTGTCCCAGCATCTAAATCAACCATTTCCCAGGTCAGGCCGAGTGCTTCAGCGGGGCGTAGCCCCTCAATGAGGGCTGCAATCCATCGGGATGCATCTACCCGACCGGCTGCGACTTGAAGAATCTTGGTGGCATCTTCCACGCTCAAGGGCTGACGAGTGGTGACTCCGCTGCCGGGGCTGGCGGTTTCTCGCGCGCGTTGGGAAACTCGGTAGCCTTCAGCAACAGCGTCGGTAAGCAACTTGCCAAGTACCGCATGTGTGCGTCGCATCGTTGTCAGCGCCAACCCACTGGATTCTTGCTGGTTAGCTACTCGACGAATATCCATCGGCGTTAACGCATCCAAACGAATATGCCCAACAGCTGGGATGATCCACCGGCATACCGCCGAACGATCCGACACGTAGGTTCCCGGCCGTACGGTGCGTTGCCGCTCTGCAAGCCATATATCTGCCCATCGTTTAACGGTGATGCTGGAAAAGGATGCTGCGGGTCCTTCCACGGCGAGCCGCATTTGTGCGTCTGCTAACTTAGCTCGCACTTCGGCTTCAGTGCGTGCTTTGAAGGTGACCCGTTGCCGGGTTCCCCGCACGGACCACCCCACTTCCATTGCCGCTACCCATTGCCCCCGCGTATTTTGATAAATCGAGCCGGTTCCTTTGGCTCGTTGCTTGTGTTTTCCCATGCCCTCATGTTTATGCGAGGGTAGCCATCGGGGTAGCCACTTCAAGAAAAACCGTTTAAAAGCCACGCAATCAGCCCCCACCACAGCCAATATCCACACCAAATGTCCGCCCCAACGCCGATTACGCCCACCGCCACCCCTGTTTTCCCGCAGTTCAGCCATGCAAACGCATCATCACTGCTCAGTTCATGAAAAAGCAGTACCCGACGGCAAAGTCGGACCTCATGACTGCCTTCATGGTTCGCTCGCAAGAACTTAGCGCTCGTGGTGGCGTGTGGGCGATGCTCAACATCCCGTCGTGGATGTCTTTGAAGTCTTTCGAGCAGCTACGCAAGGATCTTCTCGCTCAGCAGCGAATTTCTTCTTTGGTCCACCTCGGCCGTGGGGTGTTCGGTTCCGATTTTGGCACCGTTGCCTTCGTCATCGACAACCACTCACCAAGCAACAGCCGTGGAGTCTACCGCCGCCTATTTGAGCAGCACGTGGACGTCCGCTCCATTGCTACCATCGAGGGGCTCTTCTTAGACGAGAACTACAATCGCTTCATCGTGCCACAGGGCGATTTCGCTGCAATACCTGGATCTCCGGTGGTCTACTGGCTAAGTGAAAAAATGCGAGCAGCGTTCCGAGTAGGAATCAGTCTTGGTGAAGCAACAAACTTAGCAGTCGGCCTTCAAACAGGGAATAATGATCGTTTTTTGCGATATTGGTGGGAGGTTTCTCACAAACGAACCACCTTTGGTTGCACATCACGTGAAGAAGCCAAGAACAGCCAAGCTCGATGGTTCCCCTACAACAAAGGTGGAAACTTCCGCAAGTGGTACGGTAACCAAGAATACGTAGTTAACTGGGAAAACGACGGAGAAGAAATCCGCTCTTTCGGTACTGAAAATGGTGGCCGAGCGCGTTCACGAGCACAAAACACCGAAACCTATTTTTCATCTTCTGTCTCATGGTCGAAAATCAGCAGTGGAGCACCCGCTTTCCGGCTGTTCCCTTCCGGGTTCATATATGACGTTGCTGGCACTTCGCTTTTCCCAGATAGCAAAGAAAAACAGTTGTACCTGCTTGCTGTTCTTAATTCGCAAGTAGCCCTGAGTCAGCTTAATGCCCTTGCCCCCACAATGAATTTTGAAGTAGGGCAAGTGGCGAGCATATCCATCACTAACTCCCCTGGAGACGAAGTAGAAACCGGAGCAAAACAAATGATCGATTTATCGCGGCTTGATTGGAATTCGAGCGAACTATCTTGGGATTTTGAGGAGAACGGACTAATCACTATCGCAAGAGGTGCTGCAAAGTAGATAATTCACAATAAGCGCAGGTAATATGAATTAATTTCAATTACCTGCGCTTAGTCAACCCGTCAAAGTTTCATCCATGATGTGACAGGGCACTCAGGATTCGGGGCTACGGAAACACTGGATCGAATTTCCCTCCTGATGAATTCAAATTTCGCGAAAGAAATTTTGAAAGTTCTCGCACCTACAATGCATTTTCATATCGGTTATGTTGGACTAATGCCCATAACAAAGAGGCTAGAAGAACTATCGATTCAAATTTTTGATCGATTAATATCCACTTCAGAGACTGATTGGGACAGCATGGAGCACTCTTGGAGTTTTACGGAAAACCCTCTGGTGAGACTCGCAAAAACTGATGGTAGCCATTCTGTCATCTAGGAGGTTATCCCCCACCAAAAAACGTCACAGACTACTCCCATTCGGAAAGCTTGACCAAAGAATTGCAGCTGAAATTCCATGAAGTCTCTCGCATATCCCAGTCTTTCTTGGAGATTTCAACAAGTTCCTCTGTAATTGGAGGTAATTGAAAGCCATCTATAACGGGCGTTTTGCCAACATCTCCTACTTGAAAGTTGAGGGTAGGTGCAAGTGCAGCAAGGGCTTGTTTGGCAAAACTGGAGTTCATTAATAAGGCAACTTGGTCAAGTAGGTCTGGAGCACCAAAAGCCGACATGCCCTTCACATCATGGATGAAACCCGCCGGGAAACGTCGAAAGGCAGCTTCTCCAGATGAGACATCAGACCACGACACAGAAGATGAAAAATATGTGTTGGGGTTACGGATCACTGAGCGAGGTTTGAAGTCAAAGATTTCTTCTCCGTCGTTTTCCCAGTTAACTACGTATTCTTGGTTACCGTACCACTTGCGGAAGTTTCCACCTTTGTTGTAAGGGAACCATCGAGCTTGGCTGTTCTTGGCTTCTTCACGTGATGTGCACCCAAAGGCAGTCCGGTTATTCGACACTTCCCACCAATGGCGCAAAAAACGATCATTATCAGCGGTTGCAAGCCCCTGTCGTAGGTTGGCAATCTCACTCAAGCTGCGTCCTGAGGAGAAGGTAGCTCGCATTTTTTCACTTAGCCAATAAGCAATTGGTGCACCTGGAATGCAAGAAAAATCAGGTACAGAGGCAGTATAGAAATTTGCTTCCGCGTTACGGGAGGCGAGTGCCTTTGTAAATAGATCCTGCTTCTCAGCCTCCGAGTTTCCATCTACAAGTCGAAGAAAGACACCTTCAGCGTTTCCCGAAGCACTTTTACCGTTTTCTACCAAGGTAAACGCTGTAGAAGAAACAACCTCACCACCGATAGAGTCGAAAGCTCGGGGTCCAAGATGCAGCATGGAAGTGATTCGCTGATTCTCAAGGAGTGAGCTGCGCAGCTTCTCATAGGAGCTCAGGAACATCCACGATTGCATCGTAATCATAGCTACGATGCCTTGCGGATTGCGGGCAAGATCGGTGCAGCGCAGGATGAATGCGGCGAAGAGATCCGACTTTGCCGTCGGGTACTGCTTTTTCATGAACTGAGAAAGCAGGGCGTCCATCTGGCTGCCACCCATGTAGGGCGGGTTCGCTACCACAACGGAATAGGTCTTGCTCAAATACTGGGCCTGCTCGATGACCTTCTTGGCGCGAGCAAGGACGTTATCCAGGAGGAGGTCCCCGTTGTGTTCGAGGGTGGCAATGTGGTTCGCGAGGCGTGCGGTGAGGTCGGCGTCGGGACGCAAAAGAGAACCAAAGGTATCGGCGTTCTCAAACTGGTTCCAGAACTTAAACTCAGCCTCATGATCGCCGCCAGGGGTGTACAGGCGAACAACCTCATCACCAGTAATAGTGATGGGCTCCAACACACAAATCTTCGGAGCAACCGGGCGACGCAAGAAACGGCGCCGCTTCGCCGTGGCCTTCATCGCCAGCGCGAACGCAGCCAAAGACCCGGCGCGCTGATCGATCTCCGTGCCGTGAATGTTGTTTTCCAAAATGAGGTTCGGGATATCCGAAGGGGCATAGCCCTTCTCCTCATAAATGGCATAGAGCAGGTCAAACGCGTAGGTGAGCATGTGGCCAGAACCGCAAGCCGGGTCGATGACGGTGAGTTCCTCCGGGGAAGAAATCTTGAGGAAATCGGTTTCCTCATCGACGGGGTCGATGTAGTACTTCATCTTCGCCCGAATCTTAGAGTTCGGGTTGTTAAGCAGCCATAGGCGGCCGATGGAGTTCTCCACGAGGTAGCGGACAATCCAGTGGGGGGTAAACAGCTGGGTAGCTGCGGGGATTTCGGCGGCGCCAGCTTTCTTGTTCTTTTTGAAGTCGGCGAAGACTTCGTCCTTGCGCTCTGAGATATAGAACTGGTACAGCCAGCCGATTACCTCAACATCCTGGCAAGTTTCGGGATCGAGGGCCTCAACAGTGGCGCTGAGCACGGAGCTGTCGGACAAGAGGTCGTTGGGGACAAGCAAGCCCGTGTACGAGTCGGAGGCCTCAAACATGAACGGCATCGTGTTATGCCAAAACGCGCAGTATGCGGAAAGCAACAGGCCGTAGGCTTCCGCCTGGGCGTCCATCCCCTTCTTTGCCTGGCGGGCGCCGGAAAGAAGCGCCATGATCTTCTCCACGTTCGCGGCCTTGACCACAGAAGTGTCGAGTTGGCCGCGCTTAGCCAAAGCAAGGACCTCTGGCTGGCCAATCTTTCCCTCGGCCGGAGAGACAACGCCGGCATTAGTGTAGCCGTTGGCATCCATGAACCGAAGTGCCACAAAGCGGTTAAACCACGTATACGCGACTTTCTCCACGACGTGATCGTGTCCCGCTTGGCCACCGCCAGCAGCATTGATGGCGGCTTCCAGCTGGGCAATAGCATTGGGGGATTCCACACGCTCAGGCGAATTGGGGGCGAGCACGGAGCTCATACGCACCTCTACCTCGTTAAGAAGCTGGGTACGTGCGGCGGTGGCAAATTTCTTCAGACGGTTGATATCCATTAGAGTGCGATTCGCTTTCCATCTTTGAGCGCCGCGGTGAGGGCACTGCGCATCGTTTCAAGGTAACGGTCAACGTCTTCCTCAGATTCGAGGAAGAGCGCGGTCCTAGGCATCGAAATACTCTGGATCGACACCGTGGCTTTAGCAGATTCTGCATCCGGGCGCGAAGATTCCAGCTTGTTCAGCAGTTTGGTGAAACTATTGTTTTTGAAGTCCGTGCCCTGCTGACGCACGGCAGCGATCTGATTTTCCTTCTGAACGCTTTCCACAAGCTGCTGGATTTCCTGCTCCACGAGGGACTGTGTTTCCGCGGTGGCCTGGGCAAAGATATCGCTTTCCACAATGAGTCGCTGGCGCTCAGCGATTTCTGCCTTTGCTTTCTCGCGTTCGGCGGCAATGGCGTTCTCAATGTGGGTGCGTAGCTTATCGGCGACAACCTTGAGGTGGTTGATCTCCCCGAAGGGTCGCTTCAAGTTCAGGATGCGGGTTACCTCTTGAGCTGCCGCTTTCGCTTCCTCGTCGGTGAGATAGCTGAGGTTGAAAGCATTATCTTCCAGCAGCGAGCGTGCCTCGGAGTAGATCTCATTTTGAGCAGCCGAGAAGAATCCTTGAACCTGGTCGATCACGTCTTCCTTATCGTCAAGGAAGTCCTCGTGCTCATCGAATTCTTCCAAGTACCAATCCGGCGACTTGCCAATGACAGCATTCATGCGCGCGATCGGTTCCCGCAGCTGTTCGAGGAAGGGATAAGCGTCGACGCGGTTAAGGAGGCGGGACAACTCATCGCGCAGAGAGCGGAAATGCTGATCAACGGTCTGTGCCAACTCTGTTGGATCGTTCGGTGCATTACCATCCGAGAAGAACTCAGCACAGAATTCACGCAGCCTGGTTACCTTGAACTGGTCGTAGGACTTTTGCAGGGCAACCACCACGTACTGGTGTTTTTGCGTGTTGCGGATGAGTGCTGCCGCCTCCGAACGGGACACGGAGTTGCCATCCAGGGAAAGGGTGATCTTGCCGGTGCCAAGCAGCCACCCCACGATGACCTCAATAGAGCCGAGATCCCAGCCATAGGGTTTTAGCTCAAAGGCGTCGACGATCTTCTTGATCGTCACCTGCTCACCGTAGGCGCTGTGACGGGCAATGAAGCTTTCGACTTCCTCGCCAGCCTCGCTAAACTCCGAGAGCGTACCGTGCAGGCCATTCTCGTTGTTGGCGATGACCGTCGGAAGGATACTTGGGTCAAAGACCCGTCCGTGCAGCATCTTCAAGTTGGTGTACGCACGGTCAACCAGTTCCTGGAACCCATCGTTGATCCGCCCCACCGCATCCTTAGCCGAGGAACGGACATCGGTGCCGTTGATGAGCAGCTGCGCTTCCGCCACCGTCTTTTCCATGCGGGTCTTCAATTCCTTCCGGCGCTCATCGTTGAGCGCGCGCTTGGCCTGCAAAATGGCCTGCGTGGAAGGAGCAGCCCCCAAAGAGGTGCGCTGCTTGATGTACTTATCCGTCTTCAAAATCATGCGCAGATCCGCAAGCAAACGCTTATCACGGCCGAGGAAGACAAACAGCTCATCGTTGACGCCAATGGTCCGTGCGCGGATTTGATCATCCGAATCCTTCGTATCCGGAGTGATGAAGTGGACGCTTAGCTCGTGCTGCTTGCCCTTGCTCATCCCGTCTAGCTTGTAGCTAAACGGGAAATCCTGCTTGTTCTTCTCATAGCGAATCTTGGTGGTTTTCAGCACCTCGGAACCAAGAATCTTCAAGAAGGCATCCGAGAAATCAGCAGAGTCAATGTCAACAGCCTTGATCTCTTTTTCAATCTCCTGCTCCTCGTTGGTGAGGAACTCATAGAGAGTACCGTTACGCTGCACATAAGACTGACGCTCAAGAAGAGCAAGTGCTTCCTGCACCTCACTGCCCAAAGCGTTAAGGTCAAGGCCGAAGCGATCGTACATCAGCACCGCCAAGTTACGAGGGGTGGCCTTGAAGGTATCCACGTACTTGACCAAGAAAAGGGCCTTGAGCAGGCGATTAGCCAAAATGGTGATGGGGGAATCCGGATCGGGAAGGTGCTTTTCCGCCTGGATGATCGCGCTTTGCGCCGCCGACTTCAGCGCCGCGCTAATGCCCGCGTACATCTGGTCAAAGGTGGCCAAGTAGCCCATCGGCTCATCGCCAATTCGCTTGGCCACTTCCTGGACCACACCCAGCATCGAACGCTCACCCACGGAGCTGTTACGGCCTTCGAACATGTTGTGATCGGACAATCCCTCGATCGCCGACTGGAACATGGGGATTTGATAGGTGACAAAGGGATAGGTGTTGATAAAACGCGTATCCGAGTCGTAGTTACGGTAGGTCTTCGAACCATCCGCAAAGCTAAAGATCGTGGGGAAGTTTTCGTGCTCACGCGAGTACAGCTCGCAGAGCTCGCGGGTGGATTCCTCATTCTTTTCCAGCAGACGCTTACTAATGACTTCCTCAACGTCCTGGCTGGTCAGCTTCACCTTCGTAGCAAAACGGGCCTGAATCTTGGAAAAGTCACTGCCCTGGGCGCGGGTACGGTCGCCGATGACTTTTTCCATGTCCTCCTGGGAGGTGACAAACACCCATGCCCGACCGCGGCACTTCGTGTTCAACGACTCCGCAATGGTTTGCAGGTTGAGCATGAGTTGCACATCATCGGCGATGAACTGGCCGACCTCATCCACAAAGAAGTTCAGGCGATAACCGGGCTCCTGCTGGTCAAGCCACCGCTTGACCGAGGTGGCGAAATCCTCGATGGAAACCGCATAAGACTTCTTGTACTGCGCGATAATTCCCGGGTTGGCAGAACCATTGACCTTTTTGAAAGCCTCATCGATGTTAAAGCCTTCCAAAGCGGTTTGCTCCCGGCCCATCGACCAATCGATCCCGGCAATCTCCTGGTAGGCCTGCTTGAAGGCCTCATACTGGCCACGCTCATCCAAATCGGCCTCGAACTGGGCCACTGCCCCATCGTTGCCGAAGTAACCACGGCTTTCGTTGAAAACCTTGACGAATACCTTCAGCAGCGCATCGCGTTGATCCTTCGAGATCAACGTCGCCTTCTGATCGATGTTAAACAGCAAACTCGTTGCTTTAATCGACGCGGCCTTACGCAGCGAGGCCTTGAGCATCTCATCATCCGTCTTCGACAGGAAGCTCTCGCTGACCTTCTCCCGTGGGAAGTCCTGGCCTTGGACGTCGCCAAGCAAATGCGCCAGCATCTTCAACAGGTGCGACTTACCGGAACCGAAGAAGCCCGAAATCCACACGCCATTAGCGTTGGTGTAATTGGTGTACTCCTCCAACAGGGGTCCCACACCCTTGGCCGCGTCATTAGTAAACACGTACTCCTCGACCTCGACGCCGAGGTTACCCACGTCATCGGCCTTGACAACCCCCTCGATGGAGCGGGTGACATCTTTACGGAAAATCTCGTTGAGGTTCATGGTTTCCTATGCTTCCTGATCTAAAATTCGCTTGGCCCGATAAAAAGAATCATCCTTGAGCTGCCCAAACAACACCAAGGCCGAACCTTGCGTTGCGGAGACCTCATACCGACCGGGGAAAAACATCAACATCGGACGCTGAGAAATAACCGTCTGCAAATTGTTGAGCACCGTATGCGAACGAATAAAGGGGAAAACCTCCCCCACCCCCGTGAGGAAAACCAGGTCAAACTCCTCCCCCGACAACTTCTGAGCAATCGCCGGCGCCAAGTGAGTCTGCGGGTCCAACACGTTTTGCAGCAAACCGAGGAACTCCTCCTTGTCCATCTCCGGCTCTGCTGCAATAACCCGATCTTTCAAATTGCGGCGCTCTAGCAGTTCCATGCACAACTCATAGAGATTAATCTCCACCACCGTCATACCATGCTGTGTGGCCAAAACATTCTTCAGCCGCTTCTTCATCCCCTCCACATGCAGTGCCTGCGAGGGGGCATAGTCATAAATGAAGTGCGCCACCTCATTACCCAGGCCCTCCTTTTTCCGAAAACGCTCACTGCTGATCACCTGTAGCAGGTGCTTTTCCTGCTCTGCCATATTCAGCTCGTTTGTCACTGGCATCAGTTTGTCCTTAAGGGGAAAAATCGACTATCGCTTGGGATTCGTTTATCTAGTAGTGCTAGTACTCGATCAGAAAGCAACGCTGGTTCAATTTCTTGATTTTTCGTCAGCAATCCTGCCTGCTTCATCATGCGGAAAATGACCTGGCGCAGCTCCTTATACGTGCTCTCGGTGATCTCGGTGAGCTCTTCATGCCACACCACCTTCGATCGGAAGAAAGAGTCATACTCCTCCACGGTGAGTGTGAGTGACAAAGTAAGAAACCCCTCCCGCAGCACTTCTTCCGCAAACTCACCGATGAAGGCGTACCTGCGACACGCCGCAGCCCACATGAGATGCCCTAGTTCCATAGCCGTCAGACTTGGTACGATCTCTAGCTCCTCGTCGGTCAACGCCTCCAAACGCTTAATCGTCTCCCGCAGCATACGAACAGCGGAAGAACGAGTGCGCGCTTGTAAGAGATTCTCCCTAAGAACTTGCTGTCGGACCTGCTCCCAATCGTGACACTGGTTAAAAAGCGGAACGAGCACCCCCGCCTCATGTACCATGAGCCCTCCGGTACTAAACGACAACTCGTAGCGGGAAGAATCGCCCGGATTGTTCATTCAGCACGCCTTTCTCATCACTATAGGGTCCCCCAGTTAACTTCCCCAGGGTACCCGATATTTTCCCCATAAATGAAGAAGACCACACCGATTACCCCCTCTTTACCTGCGGATATCATCTCTTTCTTGTCGTTTTTCCGCTGTAAAGAAGGGGCAGTCTTTACTCCTCCGGAACAAGGATGGTGGCATTGAGGATCGCCCTACCATCAACCACGCTCCCAGGGTGGGGTGCAGGGGTGGTGTCATGGGGAAGCGCAAGGACGACAGGGAAGCCACAATCGGCAAGCACCCGGTACCAAGGAATGCCCGTGAACTCATTGGTCACCAACTCCACCTCATGGCACACCGCTTTAAAAACTGCGGAACTATTGACCTGCTCCTGGGTGCACTGACCACTAAAGAGCGCAAATAACCACGGGCTGGCAATAAACTCCGGTCCGATACACCCTTTCTCCCCTAGCGGGGTGGAAATCTCTATGGGAGTTTGGTCTTTTTCCCACTCGTCCACACTGTCATACACGGTCACCTCCACGGCAATTGCCCCCATGCCCACCATGCAGGATACTGGCTCGCCCAGCTCATCAAAGGAATACCACGGAAGGGCATCCGGGCAATCCACCTCCACGATTACCCGGGTAAAAAGTTCACCGTCCTCATAGAAAATATCGGCAACGGCCATACCGGGATGCGCCTGCCACAAGGTAGCTGGCACGAGATAGTCGGTGTTGGTGGTGCCAAAGAACTCCTCACCGCCCTGACCTGGGAGTTTCCATACCACGTAGCGTGCCCCTGAGGGGTCTACGTAGGAGCGATAGAACTCGAAGAAATCAGTGTCCTCATCCAGTAAAGGTTGGACTACCAACTGCGCCAGCCGGGTATCTAGGTCTTCGGGGAAACCTAGGGCTGTCCTGTCTAGGGACTTTTTGGACGGGGAGTCCATAGGCTTTTTGGACAGGGAGTCTAGTTGGTTTTTGGACGGGGAGTCCATGGGGTTTGTGGGCGTGATGTCTATAAGCTTTTTGGACGTGGTTCGGGTTGGAATATGCAGATGGCTATTCCAACTCATATCCGTAAGAAGATCGCGGATTTCGATCCCGTCCGTGACGGCAAGACCATCACAAAGTTCTGCAAGGAAATCGGCGTGTCCAGGCAGACATACAACAACATCAAACATCGCATCGCCGAACGCGGCCGAGCAGGAATTATCCCAGATTCAACAGCACCGAAGAATCCTACCCGAAAATTCGGTGTCGAGCTACGCCAACTGGTTGTCCAGGCCCGCCAGGTTCTGAAAGAAACTGGCCGTGACTATGGGCCGTGGTCAATCTACTACTACTTGCTCGATGACCTTCGGATGGAAAATCCTCCGCAGCGCTCGACGATCGCCTTGTGGCTTCACGAAGCTGGTGTTGTTGACGAGAATGCTCGGAAGCGTCCCCGAAGCTCGTACAGGCGGTTTGCGCGTGCGAAGGTCAATGAGCTGTGGCAGATCGATGGCTTTGTCTATCGCCTGTTCGATACAGCGCATACCCAGATCACGATCTACCAGCTCATCGACGATGCGAGTCGTTTTGATGTAGGGTCGCAAGCATTCAGTGCACCCGAGAACGGTGTCGATGCACGCGCCACATTGGCGGCTGCAATGGATTCATATGGCTGTCCTCAGGAGGTGCTATCCGATAACGGTGAGGCCTTCGCTACCTACCACCGAGGGCGACTGTCGGACACCGAACGATGGCTGGCACATCTGGGTGTGTGGTCTATTGCTGGATTCGCTCCACAAACCCAAGGTAAAGACGAACGATCCCACCAAACGATCATCCGGTACCTTGACGCGCGCACCCCCACAACACTCGGGCAAGTCCAACAGCTGCTCGTGGAGTATCGCACCTACTACAACACCAAGCGACGTCACCAAGGCCTCAACCACGGCAAAATGCACATCACTCCGGCACAAGCCCGCGAGATTCTCGACCACGCCACCCCACCTAAACAGCCTCTTGATCCAGATGTGTTGTGGGCCAAAATCGCCTCGTACTACCACAGCATGCACGATGGAGTCCCCGAGGAAAGGAAAAACACCTTGGGAGAAGTTGCAGCTTCACCCAAGGCGTGTGAACACGATAATGAGCCAATCCACCAGGATTCACACCCTATCGATACCCCCAGCGTAACTGCCGCAGGCTCAGCGTCAAGCAACGACTGGGGCATCCCCGACGAACTTTGGATCAACCGAAGTGGTGTCGTGACCATCCTCAAGCACCGTTTGTATGTCGGCACTCGATGGAAAAATAGAATGATCTACAGCCATGTCGGCACCCATCATGCGGAGTTTTTTACCGCGCATGACGGCGAGCTTTTATTCTCCTTCCCCCTACCCATTACCTTGTTGCACCGACCGGCCGGAGGACAGATCAACATCGGACATGTAGAAGGGATGTGGCACCGCCGCCCGCCGGAGATCAAACCGATCCTGTCGCGACCGCGGCCCTCGCGACGCAAAAAGCCGTAGACCGCCCAGCGCCTAAAACTTGCCCACAAACCCCTTAGACTCCCCGTCCAAAAAGTGGCTAGACTCCCTGTCCAACAAGTAACTAGACTCCCTGTCCAAAAGGTCTTTGGACTCCGTGTCCAAAAACCCCATGGACATAACAGGGGAAACCTAGGGCACGCATGTAATCATGATCCATGCCCTTGAGCGTAACCATCCACGCCGACGCTAGGGAGTAGTTTCGGCTCTTATGTTCGAACATCAGAAGCGCCGATAGGTGGGAAACATCGTGCTGATGAGGCTCCAAGGAACTCGCGATTCCCGGATTGCCGGGCACATATCCTTTCCGAATTATGTAATTTCATCGACTATAGTCGATGCTTTTAACGCTGGGGGCACAAAAAAGGGAGCCACGGGGCTCCCTCAATTTTTGTTATTTCACTTCGCCGAAAACCACATTGATCGGGTGCGGGTAGCGATCAATGATCACGCCCTCCTTTTTGAAGGGATCTGCATCGAGGATTTCTAGAGCGTGCTCCGCGCTGTCGGCTTCGACCCAAATGTAGGCGCCGGGACGGGGTTCAGCCCAGGAACCGGCCATGCGCAGGATGCCCTGCTCGTGCAGGTTACCTAAAAACTCCCGGTGACGGGGGCGAACCTCGGCCAAAAGGTCTGGGTTTTCAGGATCATAGGTGTATTCCACAGAAAAAAGTGCCATAGATGCACCGTAGGGCAGTTTCCCGAGTTCGTCAATGTGGGGAGTAGTCACCATGGGCGTCGAAAAGCGAAAACCCGCCAAGGGGAATCCTTGACGGGTTAACGGTGGGACTTTAGCGAGCCTTCTCGATGATCTCCACGAGACGGAAGTGCTTGTCCTTGGACAGCGGGCGGGTCTCCTCAATGCGGACGAGATCGCCGACGCCGGCGATGCCTTCCTCATCGTGAGCCTTGACCTTGGAGTTGGTACGAATGGTCTTGCCGTAGAGGGCGTGCGGCTTGCGGTCCTCGAGCTCGACGACGATGGTCTTCTGCATCTTGTCAGAAACCACGTAGCCGGTGCGGACCTTACGTGCGCCCTTTTCCTTCTTGTTCACAGTTGCCTCACTCATGATTAAGCCTCAGCTCCCGGAACAACAGACAGGCCCAGCTCACGCTCGCGAATAACGGTGTAGATGCGGGCGATGTCGCGCTTGACGGTGCGCAGGCGACGGTTGTTGGTCAGCTGGCCGGTTGCAGCCTGGAAGCGCAGGTTGAACAGCTCTTCCTTGGCCTCGGTCAGGCGGGTCTTCAGCTCCTCGGCGTTAAGCTCGCGAAGCTCGTGTGCGGGGGTACCGGTAGCCATTAGAACTGGTCCTCCTTCTTAACGATACGAACCTTGCAAGGGAGCTTCTGGCCTGCACGACGCAGAGCCTCAAGAGCCATCTCCTCGTTCGGGTAGGACATTTCGAAGAGGATACGGCCAGGCTTGACGTTGGCGACCCACTTCTCCACCGGACCCTTACCGGAACCCATACGAACGCCGAGCGGCTTCTGGGTCAGAGGGCGATCTGGGAAGATGTTGATCCAGACCTTACCACCACGCTTGACGTGGCGGTTGATGGCGATACGTGCAGACTCGATCTGACGGTTGGTGATGTAAGCCGGCTCGAGAGCCTGAATGGCGTAATCACCGAAGTTGATGCGGTTACCGCCCTTGGACACGCCACGGCGAACCGGGCGGTGCTGACGACGGTACTTGACGCGCTTAGGGATAAGCATTCTTAGCCCTCCTGCTTCTGCTCAGAACGCTGACGGCGCTGGCCGCCACGGCGCGGACGCGCGTTGCGGTCGCCGCGGCCACGGCGCTGCTCTGGTGCGTTGATCTCGCTCTCGCGACGACCACCGACGACGTCACCCTTGTAGATCCACACCTTCACGCCAATGCGGCCGAAGGTGGTGTGAGCCTCGTAGGTGCCGTAATCGATCTCGGCGCGGAGGGTGTGCAGCGGAACGCGACCCTCGTGGTAGCGCTCGGTGCGAGACATCTCGGCGCCGCCCAGACGACCGGACAGGGAAACCTTGATGCCCTTGACCTGCGGCTGACGCATGGCAGACTGGATAGCCTTGCGCATTGCGCGACGGAAAGCCACACGGTTAGCAAGCTGCTCGGCGATGGACTGAGCCACCAGCTGAGCGTTAGCGTCGATGTTCTTGACCTCGAGGATGTTGAGGGCAACCTGCTTGCCGGTGAGCTTCTCGAGCTCGCGGCGCAGACGGTCAGCCTCAGATCCACGACGGCCGATCACGATGCCCGGACGGGCGGTGTGAATGTCGACGCGGACGCGGTCACGGGTGCGCTCGATGACAACATCGGCGACACCTGCGCGGTCGAGGGTCTTGGTGAGGTACTCGCGAACGCGGATGTCCTCAGCAAGGTACTCAGCGTAGTTCTTCTCGGCGAACCAGTGGGACTTCCAATCGGAAGTGATGCCCAGACGGAGGCCGTGAGGATGGATTTTCTGGCCCACTACTTGGCCCCTTCCTGGCTCTCGACAACCACGGTGATGTGGCTGGTGCGCTTGCGGATCTGGAAAGCACGACCCTGAGCGCGCGGACGGAAACGACGCATGGTTGGTCCCTCGTCGGCGAAAGCCTCGGAGATAACCAGGGAGCGACGATCCAGGCCGAAGTTGTTCTCAGCGTTGGCGGCTGCGGAAGCAACGACCTTGGCGACTGGCTCGGAAGCAGCCTGCGGGGCGTACTTCAGGATAGCCAGGGCCTCCTCGACGGACTTGCCGCGAACCAGGTCGATCACGCGGCGAGCCTTCATCGGGGTGACGCGGACGAAACGCGCGGTAGCGCGTGCGGAAGTGATAGCTTCGCTCATCGCTTATCGACGTCCCTTCTTGTCCTGGATGTGACCCTTGAAGGTCTTGGTGGGAGCGAACTCGCCCAGCTTGTGGCCGACCATAGAGTCGTCCACGAACACCGGCACGTGCTTGCGGCCGTCGTGAACGGCGAAGGTGTGACCGATGAAGTCAGGCAGAATGGTGGAACGGCGGGACCAGGTCTTGATGACCTGCTTGGTGCCCTTTTCGTTCTGAGCATCGACCTTGTTGAGGAGGTGCTCATCGACGAACGGGCCCTTCTTAAGGCTACGTGGCATCTTTCCTTACCTCCTCTTAGCGCTTCTTGCTCTTGTTCGTGCGGCGACGCTGCACGATCATGTTGTTGCTGTAACGGTTGGGGTTGCGGGTGCGACCTTCCTTCTTGCCCCATGGGGACACTGGGTGACGACCACCGGAGGTCTTACCTTCACCACCACCGTGCGGGTGGTCGACCGGGTTCATAACGACACCACGGACGGTTGGGCGAACGCCCTTCCAACGCATGCGACCAGCCTTGCCCCAACGGATGTTGATCTGGTCAGCGTTGCCGACCTCACCAACGGTTGCGCGGCAGCGGATGTCCACACGGCGGATTTCGGAAGACGGCATACGCAGGACTGCGTACTTGCCAGCCTTACCGAGCAACTGGATGGAAGCACCGGCAGAACGAGCGAGCTTTGCGCCAGCACCTGGCTTGAGCTCGACGTTGTGGATGACGGTACCCGCAGGGATGTTGCGCAGTGGCAGGTTGTTGCCAACCTTGATGTCGGCGTTGGCGCCGGACTCAACCATCTGGCCCTGCTTTAGGCCCTTAGGAGCGATGATGTAGCGCTTCTCGCCATCGACGTAGTGCAGCAAAGCGATGTTGGCGGTGCGGTTCGGGTCGTACTCGATGTGAGCGACCTTAGCCGGGATGCCGTCCTTGTCGTTGCGACGGAAGTCGATGAGACGGTACTGGCGCTTGTGACCGCCGCCCTTGTGGCGAACGGTGATGTGGCCGTGAACGTTACGGCCGCCCTTCTTAGGGAGTGGGCGAACCAGAGACTTTTCTGGAGTCGAGCGAGTGATCTCCTCGAACATAGAAACGGAGCTCTGGCGGCGACCCGGGGTTGTCGGCTTGTACTTACGAATAGCCATAGTTTGTCCTTACCTCGACCCTCTTAGGCGTTAGCGCCGAAGATGTCGATAGCGTCGCTGCCCTCACGAAGCGTCACATACGCGCGCTTGGTTGCCTTACGGGTACCGAAACCGGAGCGGGAGCGCTTGCGCTTGCCCTCGCGGTTAGCGGTGTTCACGGAGGCGACCTTAACGCCGAAGATCTGCTCGATGGCGATCTTGATCTGGGTCTTGTTGGCGGTAGGAGCAACGAAGAACGTGTACTGGTTCTGCTCCATCAGGCCATAAGACTTCTCAGACACGACCGGGGCGAGAATGATGTCACGTGGGTCTGCGATCTTAGCCATTAGTTGTCCTCCTTAGCCGCGCCGGTAGCGCGGGTGATGAAGGCATTCAGAGCCTCGACGGAGAACACAACGTCGTCAGACTTCAAGACGTCGTAGGTGTTCAGCTGGTCGGCGAACAGGATGTGAACGCCTGGCAGGTTGCGAGCACTCTTCTGTGCGTTGATGTCCTCGCGACCGACAACGAACAAGACGTTGCGGCGGTCGGTCAGGCGCTCGATGAAAGCGCGTGCGGACTTGGTGGAAGGAGTCTGACCAGGAACCAGCTCGGAAACGACGTGGATGCGGTCGTGGCGGGCACGATCCGACAGAGCGCCGTAGAGAGCAGCCTTGATCATCTTCTTAGGGGTACGCTGTGCGTAATCGCGCGGCTTAGGGCCGTGCGAGATGCCACCACCAGCGAAGTGAGGAGCGCGGATCGAACCCTGACGAGCGCGACCGGTGCCCTTCTGACGGAACGGCTTCTTGCCGCCGCCAGCGACCTCACCGCGGGTCTTGGTGGAGTGGGTGCCCTGACGCTTTGCAGCGAGCTGAGCGTTAACAACCTGGTGCATAAGAGCAACAGAAACTTCGCGGTCGAAGATCTCTGCAGGCAGCTCAACTGCGCCAGCGGTTGCACCCTCAGCGGTGTGGACGTCCAACTTCAGATTGGTCATGCGTGTGCACCGCCCTTCACTGCGGTCTTAACGGTAACGATGCCACCGCGGATGCCTGGGATAGCACCCTTGATCAGGATGAGGTTAGCATCGGCGTCAATCTTCTGAACCTTGAGGTTCTGGGTGGTGACGCGGTCTTGACCCATGCGGCCAGCCATGCGCTTGCCCTTGAAGATGCGGCCCGGGGTAGCGCAGGCGCCGATGCCACCGACGCGGCGGTGAGCAGCCTGGTTACCGTGGGATGCACCCTGGCCGGCAAAGCCGTGGCGCTTCATGCCGCCGGCGTAGCCCTTACCCTTGGTGGTACCGGTTACATCCACGAAGGTGACACCCTCGAAGATGGACGCGGTAACTTCCTGGCCAACCTCGTAGCCGGAGACATCGTCCATACGAATCTCGGCGACGTGGCGACGGGGGGTAACGCCAGCCTTCTTGAAGTGGCCGGTTGCAGGCTTGTTAGCCTTGCGTGGGTCGATTTCGCCGTAGGCGATCTGGATGGCGGTGTAGCCATCAGTCTCTTCGGTGCGAATCTGGGTGACAACGCATGGTCCAGCTTCAACGACGGTAACCGGAACAACGCGGTTATCCTCGTCGAAGATCTGGGTCATGCCGAGCTTGGTGCCCAGAATGCCCTTGATCTCAGTTTCACTCATTATTTATTCTCCGCTGCCAATTATTCCGTCGATCACTGAATGTTCACGTCGACGCTGGCCGGAAGGTCGATGCGCATGAGAGCGTCAACCGTCTTCGGCGTCGGGTCGAGGATGTCGATCAGGCGCTTGTGCGTGCGCATCTCGAAGTGCTCGCGAGAATCCTTGTACTTATGGGGAGAACGAATAACGGCGTATACGTTCTTTTCGGTGGGCAACGGCACCGGACCAACAACACGAGCACCGGTACGGGTGACCGTCTCAACAATCTTCTTTGCAGAAGCGTCGATCGCCTCGTGATCGTAGGCCTTCAGCCGAATGCGGATCTTTTGTCCCGCCACGCTTATCCTCTTCCTCGCTTGTCCCACTTCCAACAGGATTGGTGGGAATCGCTTCATATTTCTCTATAACGTTGTCCGGACTTCATTGGGGTCTGGGCGCAACGCCAGTTCTTAACTTGACTTGTCTTTTGATTCGACTTGCCAGATTCAGAGGGTGTAAGGCACAACAAACACCTTGCAATCTTGCTTCGGGGGTACAAGACCCCGGATGTCAAGCCGGAAGGGACCAATACTCGTGATAAGCGTGGGTCTCTTACGTATACTGCCGCTGTTTATTTGCCATGCCCCTTCGAAACCGGCCTTCAAGGGAACTGGCTTGGGGCCTTATTCCTTGAAGATCCTTAGACGCGTAGCAAGCGTGTCCGCTTTACTACCACCTCGAAGGTGTCATGTTTGCCAAACCACAACTGTTCCTAGATGCGATGACCTGCCGGTTTATTGATGTTCAATCTCCGAACGTGGCCATGGCACAACCGCCGTGTTAAGGCAACCCGTCTATTAAAGCACGAATAATTCCTAGACTCAAGCCCTTTTAGAAATTTTTTTATATTGCGTTCACGGAGAGTTTGCTTCTTTCCCGCATTCGCTTGCCGACGGACACAGGTTGCTATGGGTACAGCAAGTCGACGCCCGCCACCCCCCGAAGCAGATTCGGGTCAATGTCCACGCCCTCGCGGAAGATGGATAGGTTTCCGGTGGGTTCTAGGATGACGAGCTGCACCTGATTCAGCGCGGGAATTCCGGCCCGACGAATGGCAAGCCGTAGGTCCGACTTAGCGAGGTGGCTGCGCCTGAGCTTGTCTTCGACCACCTTTCCGTGCACCATGACCACCTGCGGTCGGGTATCGAAGGTGCGGCGCAGCCCGGCGATGCGACGCCCTTCCCCCATGACCGCCTCAATGCCCATCAGGGTGAGCAAACCGATGATGCCGGCGGCCAATGTGGGCGGGTTCCCGATAATGACACGGCCGGCGACCGCACCATACATGACAATGACGACCGTGTCGAAGGAACTCATCTTGGCCAATACACGCACACCGAAGACGCGCACCAAGAGGAGAAAGCCTAGGTAAGCGCCGATCGCTGAGATCATGACCACGGGGATGCGCCAGGGTTCGATGGCAAGCTGTTCCCACATCAAGCGGGTGAATTCATTCATTCTTCTTCACTGCCTAACACCATGAGGTCAACCCTTTGGGACGCGCCGTCTTCGCCGTTGCCACCGGAGGCAGGGTTCACACCCGCACTCACGCTGCGGTCACCGGTTCCTTGGCGCCGGACTGCACTGCTGTTGCTATCCCCACCTTTTACCACGTCGAAGATACGACCGGCACGGCTGTGGTCCTGCTTGGGATTCTTGTGCTGGCCCGCCTTGGCGTCGGAAAGCGCGACACGGGCGATGAGGCCTTCTTCATTGAAGGCAACCTCGCCGGGGCTGATGCTATAGCTACGGGTTTCGCGCCTGCCGACGACCCACGCACACACGTGCCCGTCGAGGCAGAGAAGCTTAAGGTCATCGTCGTCGCCGCGGCGCACATGATAGAAGGCATCAACAACCAGCCCTGAGGTGGACTCCCGCGAAGGGGTGGGCACATGCCGCGGGATGATCCTTTCCACTACCCCGAGCCGGTGCACAAATCCTTCCGGGTCAACGACGAGGAGGGGCATCCCCACTTGTGCTTGCCTGATGTGTGAATACGCCCACATACTTGGCGGCGATCCTAGCATTCGCGGTCGGGCGTGGACGGCCTTCGACTCCTTAGCGCGTTGTTTGCCTGGTAGTACGAGCACCCTATTCGGATCCAAAAAGAGGCGACGCGCACCCGAATCTGCGATGACCTCGAATAATCCAGTAGCCCGACCGTCCTGCCTACTGACCGTGCCGGGAAACCTCGTGGCGATGTCGTGCAGCAGCGTCAAGGCGCGCTCGTCGGTCGTCGTCCAATCAACCCCGAAGTTACCGAGCATGCCGATGAGGGCTCCAAAATTGAGGTCAGGTTGCCCAAGCCAGACATCTTCCAACGCTGTAAGAATCGTGGGGATGCGAGTGAAGTCATCCATAGCAAAAGTAGGTCTACATAAGCATGCGTGGTAGTCACCGACGAAGCCTAGGGTGAACAGCTACAGAACTTTCCCTTCCACCTCGACCTCGAAGCCATCCGAGCAACGGATGTGAATGGCGGCGATGCCATTGGCGTCGATGGTAACCGTCTCGGTGACGTCGATGCCAAACTCCCCGCGGGTCACCGGCACCTTCGCCAGCTCCTCCGGATCCAGCTTCCGCAAAGCGGGGTCGAATGGCACCGCGACTTCGGCCAGAAGCGTGAAATCTCCTGGCTCAACATCATTGGCGGCCTGTGCGGAATACTCGACGAAGCGGAACCATCCCACGTTGTGGGCCGCATGATAGTGGCGCTCGACGGTAATTGTGTTGCCGTCCTCGGCCTTTGCCTCTGGGCCAACAAGCTTGTCAAAGGTGACCTGGGCGCCCCCATCGGTCTCGCGGAAAACACCGATGCCACGGGAGAGTCGATCGCTGAGTAGATAGGACGACTCCGGATCTGCTGCGATGGCCAGGCCCACCGCCGTGGATGCCGTGGGCAGCGGCGAGCGGTGAATGCGCCGGCCAAACTTCTCCCGCAGCAGACGCGGCACCAGCGGCAGCGCGCTGGCCCCGCCCACGAGATAGATACCTGCGATATCGGTATCGGTCAGGCTTCCGGAACTACCAACCAGCGGAAGCATCGCCTCCAATGTCTGCTCCACTAACGGTGTCACCGCTTTATAGAAGTCTGGGACTGCAACGATGACATCATCCTCGCCCACCTCGAGGATAAGCCGCCGCGACTGCGGCTTGAGCTGTTCTTTCGCGGTGCGGGCTTCGTCGACAAGCTTCTGCCACGCCCGGCGGCCGAAGGCGTCATCGCCTCGGCCGGTGGACTCGAGGGCCAACTTCACTAGCGCATCATCAAAATCATCGCCGCCGAGGCGTGAGATGCCAAAGGAGGTTTCCACCTCATGGCTGCGGCCGTTGATATGCATGAGGGTGACGTCAAAAGTACCGCCGCCCAGATCATAAACGATCACGCGCGATCGCTGACTATTAAAGGTCTGCGAATAGCGGTGCGAGTATTCAAAAGCCGCTGCACTGGGCTCATTGACCATCGCGACCACCTGTGCACCGGCGCGATTAAAAGCATCCAGGGTCAACAGGCGCTGAGCCGAACGGGCGTTGGCCGGAATACCGAGTACCACCTCAATCGGCTCTCCATTGGCAAACTGCTCCAGTTCGGTCACAACGTGCTTGGCGAAGGCCTGCATGACCTGCCCAACGGTGCGGGTGTTCTCACCCATCCGAAGCGGAGTAGCAGCCGTGACCTTAGAGGAGGTAAGGAAACGCTTGAAGGAACGCACCAGTGTCGGGCTATCGAGTGCCTGGGCTTCCCAACCGGCAACGATGTCTTCTCCCTGCAAGGCAACCACCGAGGGGATGAACTCATGCGGATCTCCAAACTTATCCGCGAAGTTCACCACAGGGTAGTTACCACGGTCCACGGCGGCGACGACGGTGCGGGTGGTTCCAAAGTCGATTCCAAAGCGCATAGGGAAAACCTTAGTTCATTTGCCGCCATTGTCTAGCTGACAACAAGGCACTTTCCTCCTATTTTTCCTCACAAACCAACCCCCACCACAATCAAATACCAGCTGAGGCAGCCCGATCCAAAGCAATAGAAAAGCCGCCGGTGAAGGTGACCTCGTGAGTCTATCCACCGACGGCTGTTCGCTACCGATAAAGGGTGAAGCCAATTAGGAAACCTCGTCCCGAATTAGCCCCAGCCACCGAGAAGCCACGAAGGCTTCCAGGATTTCCTGAAGGTGGCCTGGCACAGCGCAACTAACGAATCCCACAAACTTTGTCTCGCTGTGATCGCCCAGTCTAAACCATGTTTGCACCCAAAACAAGCATGGGAATAAAAGAAAACCACCCCGCCGAAACGGAGTGGGTTTTCTTAGCCTAGAAAATCAATTTACTTGATGATCTTAGTGACGCGGCCAGCGCCGACGGTGCGGGAGCCCTCGCGGATAGCGAAGCGCAGGCCCTCGTCCATAGCGACCGGCTGGATCAGGGTGACGGACATGTCGACGTTGTCGCCAGGCATAACCATCTCGGTGCCCTCAGGCAGCTTCACAACACCGGTAACGTCGGTGGTGCGGAAGTAGAACTGCGGACGGTAGTTGTCGAAGAACGGGGTGTGGCGGCCACCTTCGTCCTTGGACAGGACGTAGACGGAGCCCTCGAACTCGGTGTGAGGGGTGTAAGCGCCCGGCTTGATGACAACCTGGCCACGCTCAACGTCCTCGCGCTTAACACCGCGGAGCAGCAGACCACAGTTGTCGCCAGCCTCGGTGTAGTCCAGCAGCTTGCGGAACATCTCGATACCGGTAACGGTGGTCTGAGTTGCCTTCTCCTTGATGCCGATGATCTCGACGTCCTCGTTGACCTTCAGGGAGCCACGCTCAACACGGCCGGTAACAACGGTACCGCGGCCGGTGATGGTGAAGATGTCCTCGATAGGCATCAGGAACGGCTTGTCGGTCTCGCGAACTGGATCCGGGATGGAGTCGTCGCAAGCCTGCATGAGGTCGAGAATAGACTGGGTCCACTTCGGGTCGCCCTCGAGAGCCTTCAGAGCGGAGATGTGAACGATCGGAGCTTCCTCATCGTAGTCCTGCTCAGCCAGCAGCTCGCGGACCTCCATCTCGACGAGCTCGATGATTTCCTCATCGTCAACCATGTCGCACTTGTTCAGAGCGACGAGGATGTAAGGAACGCCAACCTGGCGAGCGAGCAGAACGTGCTCACGGGTCTGCGGCATCGGGCCGTCGGTAGCGGCAACCACGAGGATTGCGCCGTCCATCTGAGCAGCACCGGTGATCATGTTCTTGATGTAGTCAGCGTGACCAGGAGCGTCGACGTGTGCGTAGTGGCGCTTCTCGGTCTGGTACTCCACGTGGGAGATGTTGATCGTGATGCCACGCTCCTTCTCTTCCGGAGCCTTGTCGATGGCGTCGAAAGCGAAAGCCTGGTTCAGGTCTGGGTAAGCATCGGCCAGCACCTTGGTGATAGCAGCGGTGGTGGTGGTCTTGCCGTGGTCGACGTGACCGATGGTGCCGATGTTAACGTGCGGCTTAGTACGCTCGAACTTAGCCTTTGCCACTGTGTGTCCTCCTGGACTTCGTGGTGGCTACGAGTTTCGCAGCCACAGATTTACTTCACTGTTTGCCTTGCACCGCTAATTCGGCGGCCACAAAAGTAAACAGCACTTACAGATGTGCCAGTTACATGATCCTAGAGTCACGCGCGCTAATTTTCAAACCGTTTGTGGATCTTTTTGGATCTTGGGAGGTAACGGCCGACTCATCACCCCGCGAGCGCAGGGCAATCAGCAGGCCGCTACCCCCTTTACTCCCCTTTCACCACTGGCACACAGAAGGTGAAAGGAGAGGTGAAGGGCGTGCCTTCAGCCTTTTGGCTTAGTGGCCGTTGCGCTCCGCGATGATCTCCTGAGCAACGTTGGTCGGAACCTCAGCGTAGGAGTCGAAGATCATGGAGAAGTTTGCACGGCCTGCCGTGGAGGAGCGCAGGTCACCGATGTAACCGAACATCTGAGACAGCGGCACCTTAGCCTTGACGACCTTTGCACCGGAGCGGTCTTCCATAGCGTAGACCTGGCCGCGACGGGAGCTGATGTCACCGTTGACGGTGCCCATGTACTCCTCTGGGGTAACAACCTCGACGGCCATGATCGGCTCGAGCAGGACCGGCTTTGCCTTGGCAACGCCTTCCTTCAGTGCCTGGGAGCCGGCGAGCTTGAAGGCCATTTCAGAGGAGTCAACCTCGTGGTATGCACCATCGAGCAGGGTGGCCTTGATGTTGACCAGCGGGAAGCCAGCCAGGTAGCCGTACTGCATTGCGTCCTGGATACCGGCGTCGACGGAAGGGATGTACTCCTTCGGGACGCGGCCACCGGTGACGGCGTTTTCGAACTTGTAGGTAGCGGACTCGCCCTCTTCCAAGGTCTCTGGCTCTGGGTTGTAAGGCTCGAAGGCAACGATGACCTTTGCGAACTGACCGGAACCACCGGTCTGCTTCTTGTGGGTGTACTCGATGCGATCCACAGCCTTGCGGATGGTCTCGCGGTAAGCAACCTGCGGGTTACCGATGTTTGCCTCGACCTTGAACTCGCGCTTCATGCGGTCAACCAGGACGTCCAAGTGGAGCTCGCCCATGCCGCCGATAACGGTCTGGCCGGTCTCATCGTCAAGCTCGACGGTGAAGGTAGGATCCTCTTCTGCCAGCTTCTGGATAGCGATACCCAGCTTCTCCTGGTCAGCCTTGGTCTTTGGCTCGATGGAAACCTTGATAACCGGATCCGGGAAGTCCATGGACTCGAGGATGATCTGGTTGTTCTTGTCGCACAGAGTGTCACCCGTGGTGGTGTCCTTCAGTCCGATGAAGGCGTAGATGTTACCAGCGCGTGCCTCGTCAACCGGGTTCTCCTTGTTGGCGTGCATCTGGAACAGCTTGCCGATGCGCTCGTTCTTTCGCTTGGTGGAGTTAGCAACCTGCGCACCTGGCTCGACGATGCCGGAGTAAACGCGAACGAAGGTCAGCTTACCGAAGAACGGGTGAGCAGCGATCTTGAAGGCCAGTGCGGAGAAAGGCTCGTCAACGGAAGGCTTGCGAACCAGTTCCTTGGACTCGTCGCCAACAGCGTGGCCGTGAACCTCGCCGATGTCCAGCGGGGAAGGCAGGTAATCGATGACAGCGTCCAGCAGCGGCTGAACACCCTTGTTGCGGTAAGCAGTACCGCACAGAACCGGGTAGATCTCGGAGTTGACGGTCATCTTACGGATGGCGCCCTTGATCTCCTCGATGGTAAGCTCTTCGCCACCGAAGTACTTCTCCATGAGTGCTTCGTCGGACTCAGCGACAGCCTCGAGCAGCTTCTCGTGGTACTCCTCGGCCTTGTCCTGAAGGTCAGCTGGGATCTCCTCGATGACTGGCTCAGCGCCGGTCTCGACCTTGCCGCGCCAGGTGATGGCGTTCATGTTGATGAGGTCGACGACACCGTCGAAGTCATCCTCAGCGCCGATCGGCAGCTGCAGAACCAACGGCTTAGCGCCGAGGCGGTCAATGATGGTCTGAACGGTGTAGTAGAAGTCAGCGCCCAGCTTGTCCATCTTGTTGACGAAGCAGATACGCGGAACGTCGTACTTAGCAGCCTGACGCCACACCTGCTCGGACTGTGGCTCAACGCCTTCCTTGCCGTCGAACACAGCAACAGCGCCGTCGAGAACGCGCAGGGAGCGCTCAACCTCAACGGTGAAGTCGACGTGGCCTGGGGTGTCAATGATGTTGATCTGGTTACCAGACCAGAAACAGGTAACAGCAGCGGAGGTAATGGTGATACCGCGCTCCTTCTCCTGCTCCATCCAGTCGGTGGTGGATGCGCCGTCGTGGGTCTCGCCGACCTTGCGGTTGATACCCGTGTAGAACAGGATGCGCTCGGTGGTCGTGGTCTTACCGGCGTCAATGTGGGCCATGATGCCGATGTTGCGGACCTTGTTGAGATCCTTAAGCACTTCTTGAGGTGCCACGTTTTTCCCTTACTTGTTGTAGCTTCGGCCGAAGTAGTGCGAAATGTTCGTCTATCCGTAGGCCTCAGGGTTACGAATTATGTCTGTTCAATCTTGCCAAATTCGCGCCGATTTAGCAGCACTAATTCTAGGCAAAACATCTCTCGCGTCTGTGAATATGGCGAAGAATGCTGTTTATCGGACAGAAAAAAGGACCCAACCATGCAAGAAGTCGAACGGTGAGGCTGTACGCATGGCGCGTGCGGTCCGGGAAGTTCGATTCAAGGGTTGGGTCTCTTTCTTCATGGGAATTACCAGCGGTAGTGAGCGAAGGCGCGGTTGGCCTCGGCCATCTTGTGGGTGTCCTCGCGACGCTTGACGGAAGCACCAAGGCCGTTGGCTGCATCGAGGATCTCGTTAGCGAGGCGCTCGATCATGGTGTTCTCACGGCGCTGACGGGTGAAGGTGACCAGCCAACGCAGAGCCAGGGTGTTGGCGCGCTCTGGGCGAACCTCGACCGGAACCTGGTAGGTAGCGCCACCGACACGGCGGGAACGAACCTCAAGGTCAGGCTTGATGTTGCCGAGGGCCTTCTCCAGGGTCAGAACCGGATCGGTGCCGGTCTTTTCCTTGCAGATGTCCAGGGCACCGTAAACGATGCGCTCAGCGGTGGACTTCTTGCCGTCCACCAGAACCTTGTTCACGAGCTGGGTGACAACCTGGGAACCGTAGACTGGATCCTTGACGACTGGGCGCTTCGGAGCTGCATTCTTACGCATTGATTACTTCTCCTTCTTTGCGCCGTAGCGGGAACGAGCCTGCTTGCGGTCCTTCACGCCCTGGGTGTCCAGTGCGCCACGGATGATCTTGTAACGAACACCTGGGAGGTCCTTTACACGACCGCCACGAACGAGCACCATGGAGTGCTCCTGGAGGTTGTGGCCCTCACCTGGGATGTAAGCGGAAACCTCGATGCCAGAGGTCAGGCGCACACGGGCAACCTTACGCAGAGCGGAGTTAGGCTTCTTAGGAGTGGTGGTGTACACACGGGTGCACACGCCACGACGCTGAGGGGAACCCTTCAGTGCTGCAGTCTTCACCTTTGCAGTCTTATCGTGGCGGCCCTTGCGGACGAGCTGCTGAATAGTTGGCATGAACCGTCTTTCTCAATTGATCGGTATTTTACTAACACCCGCCGTTTGGCTGGTGGTAGGAAGTGTTTTGTTATGCGCCTTCTAGGGAGTGAAAAAGTGTTAAAAAGTACCCGGACAAACCAAAAAAGGGGCTCTTTCCGGGGCCGCTTCCGCACTTTCCTAGATCATCACCAACAGATTCAAACCGTAGCTTGAAACGGGATAATGTCAGGCTCCCATATATGCACATGGGACTAGGGACAACCCTATCGCATGCGCGTGGAGAACACAAATTCCTTCCCCCACAGCAATTCCATCCACCTGCCGCATTCAGCCGGCCTGCCTGCGAGCAATTGAGACCTCCCAGCAGCTGCTCAATCACGTCCCCGCCTGCGATGCAGGCGACGTCGGCAAGCAATCTAGACCCAGCGCCGGCAGTCATGCGCACGCAAGACACAGATGCCACAAATGACATCCACAGACACAGCAGGAGGTCGATGTGTGCATCCTTGACCAGGCCGTAACCTTCCATACGGTTGCTTGACACTGAAGCCCTCAAGCGCTTGCCGACGATCAACCGCGCCGCTGTGGTCCCGGCTGTACTAGTACACATCCATGCTTGGCGTGCCCTCGGTGCCGGGCTGCGGCTCGGAGATAAGCACGGCCTCGTCACGGTGGACCGGGAGGACCTTTTCATAGTAGGACTGCGCGGCCTTTTCAATGGGGACGAACCCCTGACATTCTTGGGCCATGTACCAGCGATGATCGAGGATCTCATGGAAGATCTGGGCCGGCTCCCGCTTTCCCACCAGCTCCTTCGGCATGGCCGCAATGGTGGGCTCGTATTCCTCGGCCATCCACGAATGCGCGGCCTGGGCAAGCTCCACCTCGTGGTCATAGTGGGTTGCGCGATAGGCGGTGATGGCGTTGAGCAGGCGCTTGGCCTGCTGCTCCTCCACCTCAAGCCCGGTCAGGCGCAGCAGTTCCTTGTGATGGTGGCCAGCGTCGACGACGACCGGGCGGATAACCAACGCGTGCGAGCCGTCTTCGGCAACCACCGACATCTCGGACACGTCGAATCCAAGCTCGCCGAGGCGGTTGATGCGCTTGGACACACGCCAGTATTCATCCATCCCCACCTCCTCCTCGGCGGTGAGCTCCTCCCACAGTTCGAGGTAGTGCGTCTCCACCCGCGAGCCGAGATCGATGACGTCGATGGCTTCGGATAGGTAGCCGCCGGCTTGAAGATCCATGAGTTCGCCGATGATGTTGACCCGAGCGACGTCGACGTCATACAGCCTGCGGGAGGTGCTGAGCTGCTCCTGGAATTCGCCGGTCTCAGCATCCACGAGATAGGCCGAAAAGGTATCCGCGTCCCTCCGGAACAGGGTGTTCGATAAGGAGACGTCGCCCCAGTAGAAGTTGAGCAGGTGCAGCCGCACCAAGAGGATAGCCAGCGCCTTGATGAGCTTGTGCGCCATCTCCTCGGGGAGTTCCTGGGAGAAAATCTCACGGTAGGGAAGCGAGAACTTCAAGTGCTCGGTAACAAGAGCCGCGGTCAGCACGTCGCCGTCAGTATCGCGGCGCCCGGTAATCACGGCAACGGGCACGACGGACGGGGCGCCGACGCGCTGGAGCTCGCGCAGCATCCGATACTCGTGATGGGCAACCCGGCGCCCGATCTCCTTGACGGCGCAGACTTGCCGCTGGTCCCCGAGTAAAACGAAGCGCACCACGTGCCGGGAAATGCCTCGCGGCAAGGCGACGATGATGTCTTGCGGCCACTCATCCAGGGGCTTCGTCCACGGCAGGCCCAGCAATGCTGGCGCATAGGCCGAAGTGCTGATGCTCATTGAATTCGGCACGGCGAATCCTTCTTTCTCGCGACCACCACCTACGTCGCGAAAGCTCAAAAGGCTAGGGGTATTACATGGGGAACCAACAGTTAACGCACACGTGACAGGGTGCGCAAAAATAGCCAAGATGACAGGAGTAAAAACGCTACAGAATGTAAGCACGGCCAGATGACGTGCCCACATACGAACAGGGGGCGCACACGCAGCGCTCCCCCTGTTTGCTCTTAGTCAGGCTTTGTCGATTCCGCCCTTATTCCGGCAGGCGAAGACCCGTTGCCGAGGAGAAGTTGTGCTGTGCGCCATCCTTGATGCGGACATGAAGCACCGAGCCACGCTCGGGGGCAACGTTAGGCAGGGCACGGATGACGATCTGATCCGAGGGGTTATCCTCATCGCCAGAGCTGAGGTCGCCACCACCGACCAGGTGGCCGTAGAGGTAGGAGTCCGAGCCGAGCTCTTCGACGAAGTCAAGCTTGACCGGGATGGCACCCTGGTGCTCCTCACCGGCGGGAACGATCTCCAGCCCCTCGGGACGGAAGCCGATCACCAGCTTGTTGTTATCCTCCGGGGTTAGCGCCGCGCGCGCCGCGGCAGAGACTGGCACGCGGGCCTCGCCGAGCTTGGCCATACCATTCTCGTCCAAGGTGAAGGTGCCCAGGTTCATTGCCGGGGAGCCAATGAAGCCTGCCACGAAGACATTTTCCGGGCGCTCATAGAGCTCGCGTGGGCTGCCGACCTGCTGCAGGTAGCCATCCTTGAGCACGGCGATACGATCACCCATGGTCAAGGCCTCGGTCTGATCGTGGGTGACGTACAAGGTGGTAACCCCCAGCTTGCGCTGCAGTGAAGCGATCTGGGTACGGGTCTGCACACGAAGCTTGGCATCCAAGTTGGACAGTGGCTCATCCATGAGGAAGACCTGCGGCTTGCGGACGATGGCACGCCCCATAGCCACGCGCTGGCGCTGGCCACCCGACAGGGCCTTCGGCTTGCGGTCCAGGTACTGGGTCAGATCCAGGGTCTTAGCGGCCTCTTCCACGCGCTGGTTGATGACCTCCTTGCTCTCTCCCGCGATCTTGAGGGCAAAGCCCATGTTCTCTCGGACGGTCATGTGCGGATAGAGCGCATAGTTTTGGAAAACCATGGCAATGTCGCGCTCCTTGGGAGCGGCGTTGGTGACGTCCTTGTCACCGATGAGGATGCGGCCACCAGTGACCTCCTCGAGTCCTGCGAGCATGCGCAGCGTGGTGGACTTGCCGCAGCCCGACGGGCCGACGAGCACAAGGAACTCACCGTCGGCGATTTCCAGGTTGATTCCGTTGACGGTGGGCGCCTTGGCACCCGGGTAGGTCAGCGAGGCATTTTCATAGGTCACTGATGCCATGGTTTTTACTCCTCCATCGGCAGGTACGTGCCGAACGATCCGTAGTGGAAGTGGACAATGTCAAGGCTTAACTCTACACGAATGTTGGTCTGCTCACACAAGGGGGCGTGTTTGTGATTGCTCTCATACCGCACCCATTTACACCCCGCCAACTGGGATTATGTCGACGCACATGCAATGACGGTTTTCCCAAACGCGCCATATCTCACAGTTGCAACGGCCGCAATGTCCGTTGCTTGCATGCAAAATCCGATTGCCAGTCACGCCACACGCCAACCGTTGACCACCCCTAAATAGGGTGCTATTGAAACAGTCATAGCCATCCCCTATCTTGCCTTGAAAAATTCGTTGACCCAGCCCGCGACCACAACATGTAGTGGCTGTGACCAATCTTTTGGGCTGGATATGGGAGTAAATCACACCTATGTAATCTGACTTTCCCTCCCCGCCGGTCTAGCCTAACTCCTGTCAGCCAGACCAACGGTGGAAGAAAACCTCCATCAAAGGTTGGCCCAAGATAATGGAGCGCACCAACGCAGCGTCGGCAAGCAATGCGCCCGTACCCATGACAGGAGAAGAGAGCTTTCATGAGCCGCATCGATGTAGCAACCACCATCGACGAATACGTTCACCGCAGCGATTGGCGCGTCAACGCCAACGCCAACCAGGACTATTCCCTCGGAGGGATGATTCTCAACACTTCCGGCAAGGTGGTAGCCAACTATTGGCTGGACGAGGTCTTTAGCGATCAGGCAGGCCGCGCCCACCGCGCAGGCGACATGCACATCCATGACCTCGACATGTTGTCTGGCTATTGCGCCGGCTGGTCGCTGCGCCAGTTGCTCGAGGAGGGCTTCGGCGGCGTACCCGGCGCGATCTCCTCGGCCCCACCGAAGCACTTTTCCTCCGCGTGCGGGCAAATCGTCAATTTCTTAGGCACCCTGCAAAACGAATGGGCAGGCGCGCAGGCATTTAGCTCCTTTGATACCTACATGGCCCCCTTCGTCCGCCTGGATAAACTCAGCTACCCCGAGGTCAAGCAGTATCTGCAGGAGATGGTGTTCAACCTCAACGTTCCTAGCCGCTGGGGTACCCAAACGCCTTTTACCAACCTCACTTTCGACTGGACCTGCCCGGCCGACCTAGCAGACAGCGTTCCTTTCATCGGTGAGCAACCGGCGGAGTTTTGCTATGGCGATCTCCAGCCGGAGATGGACATGATCAATCGCGCCTTTATCGAGGTCATGAGCGAGGGCGACGCCAACGGACGACCCTTTACCTTCCCAATCCCCACCTACAACATCACCAAAGACTTCGACTGGGACTCCTCCACCGCGCAAGCCCTTTTCGCCATGACCGCGAAGTACGGCCTGCCGTATTTTCAAAACTTCATCAACTCCGACCTCGACCCAGGCATGATCCGCTCCATGTGCTGCCGACTGCAGTTGGATCTGCGCGAGCTGCTCAAGCGCGGCAACGGACTTTTCGGCTCGGCTGAGCTGACTGGCTCCATCGGGGTGGTCACCATTAACTGCGCCCGCCTGGGTTACCTCTATGCCGGGGATGAGCAGGGCCTGTACGACCGCCTCGACGAGCTGGTGGCTATCGGCGTGGATACCCTGGAGCGTCGCCGCAGCTTCGTCGCCCAGCTCATGGATCAAGGGCTGTTTCCGTACACTTCCCGCTGGCTTCCAAGCCTGGACAATCACTTCTCCACCATCGGCGTCAACGGCTGTAATGAGATGATCCGCAACTTCACCCGAGGCGCCTATGATCTCACCGATCCCCAGGGACACGCCCAGGTCGCACGACTGCTCGACCACCTTAATGAACTCCTGGTCAAGGCCCAGGAGGACACCGGCCATCTCTACAACCTGGAGGCCACCCCAGCCGAAGGGGCTACCTACCGTTTGGCCAAGGAGGATCTGAAGCGCTTCCCCGACATCCTGCATGCCGGAAGCGAGGACGAGCCCTATTACACCAACTCCTCGCAGCTGCCCGTGGATCACACCCCTGACCCCTTTGCCGCACTCATGGCGCAGGAGGACCTGCAGTCGAAGTACACCGGCGGCACCGTGCTGCACCTGTATATGGGGGCCGCGATGAGCGATGGTCACGCCTGCGCTGAGCTCATCCGGCGCGCGCTGAGCAACTTCCGGCTCCCCTATGTCACCGTCACGCCTACTTTCAGTATCTGCCCCGATCACGGCTACCTCTCCGGCGAGCATCCCGAATGCCCGGCGTGTGGGACCCCAACCGAGGTCTGGACCCGCGTCATGGGCTATTTCCGCCCGGTAGCCAGCTTCAACACCGGCAAGAAGGGGGAATTCCATGAGCGCGTCTACTTCGATGAAAACGCCGTCGTCCCAGCACTGCGTTAAGCGCGCTTTGGGAACAACCGCGGTCATGGAAAGCACATCGAGCCCTGCCTCCGAGACCCTGCACGGGAGGCAACCACCCCTCGCGATCGCGGGGCTAATCCCCTTTTCCGCCACGGATTGGCCGGGCAGGCTGACCGCCACGGTCTTCACGCAAGGGTGCCCGCTAGCCTGCCGCTACTGCCACAATTCCCAGCTCCAGCCGTTCTCGCCCGGCCAGGTTGATCTTCCTGAGGTCTTCTCCCTGCTCGAGCAGCGCCGGGGTCTGCTAGACGGCTTGGTTATCTCCGGCGGCGAGCCCACAGCACAGCGCGGTCTGGCTGAGGCCATCGCAGGCGTTCATCAGCGTGGCTTCCCCGTCGGCCTGCACACGTGCGGGTACCTCCCGGCGCGCATCGAGCGACTGCTTGCCAGTCCTGAAACAACCCCGGACTGGGTCGGATTCGACATCAAGGCGCTGCCTCGCGACTTCGCCCACGTCACCGGTGGCACCCCGACGCAGGCCATCGGCAATTGGGAAAGCCTGCGCTTGCTTTCCGACGCTGGCGTGGCGATGCAGGTGCGCACCACAATCTGGCCAGAATCGGTTGTCGCCGATCACCTCGGTGAACTTGACGCTGCCGTCGCACAATTGGGCCATGAGCTGGTCGTACAGACCGCCCATGGCGTGGGCGCCGACGGCCGCTACGTCCAAGCAGCGCCAGCCACGCCGGTGACCTAGTACCGGCACGCTTGTGTGGACAAAGCCTGTGTGCCTCCAAGCCAACACACACGTATCTCGTAGGTTGGGAGAGTCTTCCTCTCAGAACTTTAGAAAACTTTATTCCTAAAGTTTCAGCCTATGCAGGTCGACTTTTTCAACACGCTGCGCAGGACGAGAGCCAAGGCCGGCAATGCTCCCATCCCCGGCGCTGATGCCATCCCACAAGGCGGCAATGAAGCTTCCTTTGTTCTTTCCTCTTCCGGTTCTGGAATCCTGGCCAGCGATACAGCCGTGACGAATGCAGCAGGCACTGTGGACGTCGGAAAGCAGACCACGCTGGCACAAGGAACACACCGCGCCGACGGCATCGCTTATGGCGCTCTCGCCATAAGCGTGGTGGTCGCCGGGGCGATGTATGCCCTCGGCATCAAACTCGGCCTCGTGCACGACTACTACTCCGCCGCCGTGTATTCCATGTCGAAGGACTGGAGTTTTTTTCCTGTGGGGTTCAGTCGACGGCGGCTCGATCACCGTGGACAAGCTCCCGGGCGCCTTGTGGATTCAGGCGCTGTCGGTGCGACTGTTTGGATTTAATGACCTCGCGCTGCTGGGCCCACAGCTGGTTGAGTCGCTGCTGGCCGTCGTCGTAGTGTTTTTCACGGTGCGCCGCTGGGTGCGCCACAGCTACGGTGCCGGATGTGGCAACGTGGCTGGTTTGCTCGCCGCCGCGGGCCTTGCCACCACCCCGATCGTCGCGGCCTTGGCCCACGCGGAGATTTCCGACACCTTTCTCATGCTCACCTTGAGCCTGGCCGCCTACGCCTGGACCCGTGCGATGGAGCAGGGCTCGTGGCAGTGGCTGGCGCTGACCGGCTTCTTCGTCGGGTGGGCCTTCCAAGCCAAGATGGCTGAGGCCTGGGGCATTGTGCCCGCGCTCGCGCTTGCCTACCTGATCTTTGCCCCCGGCGGGGTTGCCCGCCGCGTCTGGCATGTGCTCGTCGCCGGTATCAGTACGGCGGTGTTCTCCCTGCGGTGGCTGGTGCTTGCAACCGTCACCCCGGCCGATGCGCGCCCGTGGATCGATGGCTCGGCCAACAATTCCGCATGGGCCATGGTCTTCGACTACAACCTGTCGGGCCGCTACGAGGAATCCGACAGCAGCGGGGGTAATTCCTGGTCCTACTTGTTCGGCGCGAACGTTGCCACTCAGGCGGGTTGGTTCTACGTTGCCGCCGCGGTGGGGCTCATCGTCGCCCTGTGGTACACCCGCAAGGCCCCGCGCACGGATCTGCTGCGCGCTGCCAGCGTGATGACCGGGGCCTGGTTCGGAACCTTCTTCGTGGGGTTTTCCGTGGGCAAGGTCATGCATTCCTACTATGTCATCGCCTTCGCCCCGGCCGTGGTTATGCTGGCCGCCGTCGGCGCGGTGGTGGCCTGGCGCCACAACAAACTCTGGGTGTTAGCTATCGTGGCCGCAACCGTTGGGTGGGCCTGCTACCTCATGGGGCAGTTCGATAACTTCTACCAGACCACCGTGGTCGTGGTAGTTGCAGCCGGCATCGGCCTCGTCGCCCTGTTTGCTTCCCGACGCCTCCGCTTGGCAACACCCATCGCCGCAGCGCTGCTTACCGTCGCAGCACTTGCCACCCCAACCATGTAGTCGGCATCCACCATCAGCGCCGACTACGCCGGCAGCGCCCACGGCCCGGCCGCCGGGCCGGTGAGCTCGATGGGTGGCGGCTCCTCCAGTGGTGGCAGGCCAAGTGCACCTAGCGGTGGCGGTAGCACGTCTTCCGACAATTCCGATGGCACGGCACCATCGTTGAAGCAGGCGCCCACGGATGGAAGCTCTGCGACCAGCAATGTCTCCTTCAACAGCGAGAGCACCGGGGACACCGCCAATACGGCCACTGGCACCGCCAACAGCTCAGATGCCACCGCTAGCGGTGCCGGTCCCGCCGGCGCGAATGGCTCCGGTCGCACCCGTGGAAATGGAGCCATGACTCCGCCGACTGGCAATGGAACCCCAAGCACCCCCGGATTCGGCTCACAGGGTGGCTCGGGTAGCGGCACAAGCTTTGATGCCAGCAGCGTTGTGGACTACATCCGCGCCAACAACCCAGGTTCCACCTACGATGTCGTGGTGACCGGGTACTCCGCGGCCTCCGAGTTCATCACCAACGGCGGCAAGGTCATCTTCGCCGGCGGCTATTCCGGAAGCATCAACAACCTCACCCCCGATGAACTCAAAGAACTGATCAACAACGGTGAGGTCTACTACATCTACCTCGGCGGTGGCGGCCGCAGCGCCACCTCGATTACCGGCTCGGACGGCACCTCCGCGGACAGCGAAATCACTTCGTGGGTACAGGAAAACTGCCAGGTGGCAAGCGATTCGGGCAGCAGTAGCCTGTATGTGTGTACAGCGGCTTAAGCGAAGTTCCTTTAGTTCACTGCTTCACCAGGGCGGCTTTGTCCATGGACCTGAAAGAAGAGCACTCCCGGTCCTTAGGCCCTTCCACGACGGCTCCCCGCCACGAGTGTGGTTCGCGCATTCGCTTCCGTGGCGGGGAGTTTGTGTGCACACAAGCTGAAGGCACATGCCGGGAGCTTCTGCACTTCCTTAGGACCCGGCCACAGCGTCGGGCATGTTTACGCGCCTAGAGTTCGTCGATGACGATCTTGCCCATGCCCATGAGCTTTGCATAGGCGCCGGGCTTGGCCATCAGCTCGTCGAGGTTATCGGGAACAATCTCCCACCAAAGACCGAACTTGTCGCGCAACCAGCCGCACTGTTCGGCCTCAGGCACGGCGGAAAGGCTGTCCCAATAGCGGTCGAGCTGCTGCTGGCCGTGGGCGTTGACAAGTAGAGCCACGCCACAGTCAAAGTCGAAGTTTTGCGCCACCGCCGAGTCCATCGCACCCACGGTCTCCCCGCAGATCGTGAATGTAGAAAAGACTACGGAGTCCTGAGTTATCACCCCGTTGGCCGGGGTCCCCATCTCCCCGTAGGTCACCAGGTGGGTGATCTCCGAGTCATCAAAAATGCTGGTATAGGTCTCGATGGCTTCCTTGGCCCGGTTCTGGCTTTGTCCGCAGAACATGATGTTGGGATAGATGTAAGGAACGGTCGCGGCCTCGTCGGTAAGCAATTGCCAACTGACACCGTAGCGGTCCTCCACCCAGCCGTAGAGCGGATTGAAAGGATACTGGGCAAACTCCATCATGACCGCGCCCTCCGCGGCAAGTGCATCCCACAGTGCGCAGGTTGCCTCCTCGCTGGGGCTGGTGACCATGAAGCTGATAGTGGGGTTGGGCGCGAAGTGGTCGTCGCCATTGACCAAGGTCATGCGGTAGCCGTCGATGTCAACATCGACTGTCAGCGGTTTGCCGGCCATCGACTTCTGAAAGTCGGGCAACCCCTCAGTGGGATAGCGGACGATGGTGGTGACCTTGGCTTTGGGGAACGTATCGGCGTAGAACTCTCCGACCTCAAGGGCGTTACCGTTGCACCAGATATTGGGGACGATTTTTTGCATGATGGTCTTTCTTTCTCGAGTCCTAGTCCCGCCCCGGGTGGTCGAAGGCGCACCTTTCCCGTCGCATACAACGGGACTTGATAGTCAAGGACTTTCTTATGGCAGTCACGGAGGTTGAATCCAACACTACTGCCTGGGGCGCTGGGCGTGCACAGCCGTTGCCTGCCCTCATGCTTGCGGTTCACGTCTGCACTGCCTAGCTTTAGCGCCCCTCTCGGTCTCCTCGCCTGCCGCGTTCATCGGCGACGGCGCCATCGTGGGCCCGGGTTCGCTGCTCATGCGCGGCGACCAGGTGCCCGCCGGTGCCCGCAGACAGGGCAACCCGATCGAGCCCTAGGGCAAGAAGTAGGCTTCACGCACGAGGCTGTGCGTGAAGGGCCTCCTCGGCCGGGGCTTCAAGTTTGCGGTCGAAAGGAATCGGTCGAATAGAGCCGGTTTTTATACCCCCCTGGGTATTTTTGGCACTCCGTTCGACTATTTCCTTTCGACCGCAAATGTGAAGCCCCACGCGCGGCGGGAATCGAGCACCACCACCCGCCGGCGTGGCCTCTAGTCAGCGCGTTGCCGCCCGCTTGTCACTTACCGGTGAACCGCGAAGGCTCCCCCTAGCTGATAGCTATTGCGGCACTCGGCGCCCCCGAACAAACTGTAAGGATTACATGGAACTCATGGTGTTTGGACTCCGCGCGCCTCCCCCTTGGTCGCAGGCGGCGCGGGAAAGCGGCCGTGGTGCGTCGGCAAGCACTGCGCACGGGTGCGGCAGCAAAAGACCCTAGGGCCCCAGGCCCCACCTTGTGGTGGAACCGGAAACCCTAGGGTCTCAACCCGTTGCTAGGCCTTTAGAGGTCGTAGGCCTCATCCAGCGGGACGGAGGCGCCGGTGAACTCACCGTAGCCGTCGTCGCCGTAGATGGAATCGCCGTAAGTCGGGATCGAGTAGGCCGCGTTGCGGGCTGCCTCGGTCGGCTTGACAGCGATGTTGCGGTAACGGGCAATGCCGGTACCGGCCGGGATCAGCTTACCGATGATCACGTTCTCCTTCAGGCCGATCAGCTTGTCGGAGCGCTTGTTGATCGCGGCGTCGGTGAGCACGCGGGTGGTCTCCTGGAAGGAGGCCGCCGACAGCCAGGACTCGGTAGCCAGCGAGGCCTTGGTGATACCCATGATCTCGCTGCGAAGCTCGGCGGGAGCGCCGCCGGCGGCGATAGCCTCGGCGTTGGCTGCCTTGGCCTCGGACAGGTCAACCAGGGTACCGGGAAGGAACTCAGTGGAGCCGGACTCGATGACGGTACCGCGACGCAGCATCTGACGGATGATGATCTCGATGTGCTTGTCGTGGATGGCCACACCCTGGGCACGATAGACGGCCTGCACCTCGTCGACCAGGTGCTGCTCCACGCCACGGCGGCCGAGCACCTCGAGCACGTCGTGCGGGTCGGCAGGTCCGCGCAGGAGGCGGTCGCCTACACCCACGTGATCGCCCTCGCGCAGGGTGCGCTCGATGAACGCACCCGGGTTGGTCTCCATCGGCACGCGCACGGTGGCCAGGCCCTGACGCTTGGACAGCTTCTCGTAAACCACGTTGTCCGAACCGTCGTCCGGGGTGATGGTCAGGGTGTAGAAGTTGCCCTCATCGTCGAGGTGAACGGTACCGGCGACAGAGGCGATCGGGGCACGGTTCTTAGGAACGCGAGCCTCGAACAGCTCCTGGACACGCGGCAGACCGCCGGTGATGTCGCCACCGACACCACCTTGGTGGAACGTACGCATGGTCAGCTGGGTACCCGGCTCACCAATGGACTGGGCAGCCACGATGCCGACAGCCTCGCCGATGTCGACGAGCTTGCCGGAGGCCATGGACTTGCCGTAGCATTTCGCGCAGACACCGGTCGGGGTCTGGCAGGTCAGCACGGAGCGGACCTTGACCTGCTCAACGCCGGCCTCAACGAGCTTTTCGATGAGCGCGTCGGTCAGGTTCTCGCCAGCAGCAACCAGGGTCTGCTCGCCCACGTTGACGTCCGTGGCGGCCACGCGGCCGGACACGGTGGTCTCGATCAGCTCGTGAGCGCGGTAGCCGGTGACGTTGCCATCGGCGTCCTTGACCGGGACGGCGACCGGCACGCGGACGCCCAGGCGGGTGCCGCAGTCATCCTCGCGGACGATGACGTCCTGGGCCACGTCGACCAGACGACGGGTCAGGTAGCCGGAGTCAGCGGTACGCAGAGCGGTATCGGCCAGGCCCTTACGGGAACCGTGCGAGTTGTTGAAGTACTCGAGCACCGACAGGCCCTCGCGGAAGGAGGTCTTGATCGGGCGGGTGATGTAGTCACCCTTCGAGTTCACGACCATGCCCTTCATGCCGGCCAGGGTCCAGATCTGACGCATGTTACCGGCGGCACCGGACTTCACGATCATAGGAATCGGGTTGTCGTCCGGGTAGAGGGCCTCGACGGCCTTACCCACGGTGTCGGTGGCGTCCTTCCACAGCTCAACCAGGCGGTCGTAGCGCTCGCGCTCGGTAAGAGCACCCTGCTCCCAGTACTTGCGCTCGATCTTGCGTGCCTCGCGCTCGTAATCCTCCAGGATCTCGTCCTTGTTCGGGAGCACGAGCACGTCGGACATGGTGATGGTCACACCGGAGCGGGTTGCCCAGTAGAAGCCGGCGTCCTTCATCTTGTCCATGGTCTGAGCGACGGTGATCATCGGGTACTTCGCGGCGAGGTCGTTAATGACATCGCCGAGCATGATCTTGTCGGAGCCGCCGCCCTTACGGACCATGACGCCCTCAAGGTACGGGTAGTTCCACGGCAGCAGCTCGTTGAACATCACGCGACCCAGCGAGGTGGTGGCAAGCCAAGACTCGCCCTGCTTCCAGCCATCCGGGAACTGCTCGGCCTCGATGTCTGCCGGCGGACGCAGGTGCGAGATGCGCACCTTGATCTGTGCCTGCAGGCCCAAGACTCCGCGGTCGTAGGCCATGATGGCCTCGGCGTAGGAGGAGTAGACGCCCCGTGCCGGGCCGTTCTCGTCGGCCGGGGTGTAGGCACCCTGGCCACCGAACTCGTCGGCGCGCTTGTCCATGGTCAGGTAGTACAGGCCGGTGACCATGTCCAGACGCGGCATGGCCAGCGGCTTGCCGGATGCAGGCGAAAGAATGTTGTTCGACGCCAGCATGAGGATGCGAGCCTCGGCCTGCGCCTCGGCGGACAGCGGCAGGTGGACTGCCATCTGGTCACCGTCGAAGTCGGCGTTGAAGGCCTCACACGCCAGCGGGTGCAGCTGAATTGCCTTGCCCTCGATGAGCTTCGGCTCGAAGGCCTGAATACCCAGGCGGTGCAGGGTAGGTGCACGGTTGAGCATCACCGGGTGCTCGGCGATGGCCTCTTCGAGCACGTCCCACACCTCGGGGCGCTGACGCTCGACCATGCGCTTGGCGGACTTGATGTTCTGCGCGTAGTCGTGCTCGACCAGGCGCTTCATGACGAACGGCTTGAACAGCTCGAGCGCCATGAGCTTCGGCAGACCGCACTCGTGCAGCTTGAGCTGGGGGCCGACGATAATAACCGAACGGCCGGAGTAGTCCACGCGCTTACCCAGCAGGTTCTGGCGGAAACGACCCTGCTTACCCTTGAGCAGGTCGCTCAGGGACTTCAGCGGACGGTTGCCAGGACCGGTGACCGGGCGGCCGCGACGGCCGTTGTCGAACAGCGCGTCGACGGACTCCTGCAGCATGCGCTTCTCGTTGTTGACGATGATCTCGGGCGCGCCGAGATCGATCATGCGCTTGAGGCGGTTGTTGCGGTTGATCACGCGACGGTAGAGATCGTTCAGGTCGGAGGTGGCGAAGCGGCCACCGTCGAGCTGAACCATCGGGCGCAGCTCCGGCGGGATCACCGGGATGCAGTCGAGCACCATGCCGGCCGGATCGTTACCCGAGCGCTGGAAGGCCGCGACGACCTTCAGGCGCTTGAGGGCACGCATCTTCTTCTGGCCCTTGCCCTCGTTGATGATCTGGCGCAGCTCCTCGGCCTCGGCGTCGAGGTCGAAGTTGCGAATCAGGGTCTGAATAGCCTCAGCACCCATGCCGCCGGTGAAGTAATCCTCGTAGCGGTCGACGAGCTCCTCGTAGATGGTCTCGTCGATGATCATCTGCTTCGGGGCCAGCTTGATGAAGGTCTGCCAGATCTCATCCAGGCGTGCAACCTCGCGCTCGGCGCGCTCGCGGATGTGCTGCATCTCCTTGTCGGCTGCGGTCTGGACCTTGCGACGGGCGTCGGCCTTGGCGCCGGCTGCCTCGAGCTCTGCCAGGTCCTCCTCCAGCTTCTGAGCGCGCTCTGCGATCTCAGCCTCGGCGTCGGCCTCAACGTCCTTCTTCTCCAGCAGCATTTCTGCTTCCAGAGTGGATTGATCGTTGTGGCGAGCCTCCTCATCGACGCTGGTGATGATGTTGGCTGCGAAGTAGATGATGCGCTCCAAGTCCTTCGGTGCCAGGTCGAGCAGGTAGCCCAGGCGGGAAGGAACGCCCTTGAAGTACCAGATGTGGGTGACAGGCGCGGCCAGCTCAATGTGGCCCATGCGCTCGCGGCGCACCTTGGACTTGGTCACCTCAACGCCGCAGCGCTCACAGATGATGCCCTTGTAACGAACACGCTTGTACTTACCGCACTGACACTCCCAGTCGCGGGTAGGTCCGAAGATACGCTCGCAGAACAGGCCATCCTTTTCCGGCTTGAGCGTACGGTAGTTGATCGTCTCCGGCTTCTTTACCTCGCCCTTGGACCAACGGCGGATGTCGTCGGCGGTGGCCAGGCCGATGCGGAGCTCATCGAAGAAGTTGACGTCGAGCACGTAACTCCCTTTCACCTCGGGGCTTTCCCCAAGGAGTCGTAGTGGATCTTTGTTTCGATTTATCGGTTTCCGCCTGCTTTCCGACGCCCACCTGCCTGCAGCAACGAAGTGTTTCTTTCTCGTTGCGGCTTCTTCGAGGTGGCGTCGGGAGGCAGACCTGGCGTGTTAGGCGATGTCGGCGTCGGAACGCTCGTCGCGCGACAGGTTGATGCCGAGCGAGGCACCTGCCTGGTCGAACTCATCGTCGTCGGAGCCGGACAGTTCCATCGGGGTGCCGTCCGCGGAGAGGACCTCCACGTTCAGGCACAGGGACTGAAGCTCCTTGAGCAACACCTTGAAGGACTCCGGGATGCCCGGATCCGGGATGTTTTCGCCCTTCACAATGGCCTCGTAGACCTTGACGCGGCCGACCACGTCGTCGGACTTGATCGTCAGCAGCTCCTGCAGGGTGTAGGCAGCGCCGTATGCCTGCATGGCCCACACCTCCATTTCGCCGAAGCGCTGGCCACCGAACTGGGCCTTACCACCCAGCGGCTGCTGGGTAATCATGGAGTACGGGCCGGTGGAACGAGCGTGGATCTTCTCGTCGACCAGGTGGTGCAGCTTGAGCATGTACATGTAGCCAACAGACACCGGGTACGGGAAAGGCTCGCCGGAACGACCGTCGAACAAGGTGGCCTTGCCGTTAGCGTCGACCATGACATCGCCGTCGCGGTTCGGGCGGGAGTTGGCAAGCAGGCCTGCCAGCTCCTCATTGGAGGCACCGTCGAACACCGGGGTTGCAGTGAGCGTGCCAGCCGGGACGTCGTAGAGATCCTCCGGCAGCATGTTCATCAGCTCGGCGTTAGCCGGATCCTCGGTGTCGATCTTCCAACCAGCAGCAGCCAGCCAGCCCAAGTGAACCTCGAGCACCTGGCCGATGTTCATACGACGCGGCACACCGTGGGTGTTCAAGATGATGTCGACCGGGGTGCCGTCCGGCAGGAATGGCATGTCCTCCTGCGGCAGGATCTTGCCCACGACACCCTTGTTACCGTGGCGGCCGGCGAGCTTGTCGCCGTCCTGGATCTTGCGCTTCTGGGCCACGTAGACGCGAATCATCTCGTTGACACCCGGTGCCAGATCGTCGTCGTCCTCGCGGGAGAAGCGACGAACGCCGATGACCTTACCGGTCTCGCCGTGAGGCACCTTCATGGAGGTGTCGCGCACCTCGCGGGCCTTCTCGCCGAAGATGGCGCGCAGCAGGCGCTCCTCCGGGGTCAGCTCGGTCTCGCCCTTCGGGGTGACCTTACCGACCAGGATGTCGCCGTCGCGCACATCGGCGCCGATGCGGACGATGCCGCGCTCGTCGAGGTCCTTGAGCACATCCTCAGACACGTTCGGGATCTCACGGGTGATTTCCTCGGCACCAAGCTTGGTGTCGCGGGCATCGATCTCGTGCTCTTCGATGTGGATAGAGGTCAGGATGTCCTCCTCCACCACGCGCTGGTTGAGGATGATGGCGTCCTCGTAGTTGTGGCCTTCCCACGGCATGAACGCAACCAGCAGGTTGCGGCCGAGCGACATTTCGCCGTCCTTGGTGCCTGGGCCGTCGGCCAGCACCTGGCCTTCTTCGACGCGGTCGCCGATGTTGACCAGCGGCTTCTGGTTGTAGCAGGTGCCCTGGTTGGTGCGCTCGAACTTGCGCAGCTGGTAGGTGTCGCGGATGCCGTTGTCATCCATGACCGTGATGAAGTCGGCGCAGACGTTTTCGACAACGCCAGCCTTCTTGTTGATGATGAGGTCGCCAGCGTCGTAGGCGGCGCGCAGCTCCATGCCGGTACCCACCAGCGGAGCCTCGGAGCGAACCAGCGGCACGGCCTGGCGCTGCATGTTCGCACCCATGAGGGCACGGTTAGCGTCGTCGTGCTCGAGGAACGGAATCATTGCGGTAGCAACGGAGACCATCTGGCGTGGGGAGACGTCCATGTAGTCGATCTCATCGCCGGAGACCACGGCGATGTCGCCGTTTTTCATACGAACGGTCACGCGTTCGTCGATGATGTTGCCCTCGGCGTCGACGGCGGTCTTGGCCTGGGCCACGCGGTAGCGGTCTTCCTCATCGGCGGTCAGGTAATCAATCTGATCGGTGAGCTTGCCGTTTTCCACCTTGCGGTACGGGGTCTCGATGAAGCCGAAGGGGTTCACGCGGGCATAGGAAGCCAAGGCACCGATCAGACCGATGTTCGGGCCTTCTGGGGTCTCAATCGGGCACATGCGGCCGTAGTGAGAAGCGTGAACGTCGCGGACCTCGATGCCGGCGCGCTCGCGGGACAGACCGCCCGGGCCAAGAGCGGACAGACGGCGCTTGTTGGTCAGGCCGGACAGGGAGTTGTTCTGGTCCATGAACTGCGACATCTGGGAGGTTCCGAAGAACTCGCGGATGGCGGCAGACACCGGGCGCACGTTGATCAGGGAGGTGGGAGTGATCGACTCCGCATCCTGGGTGGTCATGCGCTCGCGGACGACGCGCTCCATGCGGGACAGGCCCACGCGGACCTGGTTTTGGATGAGCTCGCCGACGGTGCGCAGACGACGGTTGCCGAAGTGGTCGATGTCGTCGGTCTCCACCGGGATGACCACGCCGGTCGGCGAGGTCATGGAGGTCTCACCTGCGTGCAAACGCACGAGGTACTCCAAGGTGGTGGCGATGTCTTCCTCGGTAAGGGTCATGAGGCCGTCGTTGTCGCCGCCCAGGCCCAGCTTGCGGTTGACCTTGTAGCGGCCGACCTTGGCCAGGTCATAGCGCTTCGCGCGGAAGAAGGAGTTGTCCAGCAGGGACTGCGCAAGGTCGCGGGTCGGCTGCTCGCCCGGACGCTGCTTGCGGTAGATCTCCAGCAGTGCCTCGTCGGTGTTGGCAACGCCATCGGCCTCGAGGGTGGACATCATGATCTCGGAGAAGCCGAAGCGCTCCGTAATCTGCTCGGTGGTCCATCCGAGAGCCTTCAGCAAGACAGTAACCGGCTGGCGACGCTTGCGGTCAATGCGCACGCCGACGGTATCACGCTTGTCCACGTCGAACTCGAGCCATGCACCACGGGAAGGGATCACCTTCACGGAGTGCAGCGGACGCTCGGTGGACTTATCGATCGTCTGATCGAAGTAGACACCCGGCGAACGCACGAGCTGGGAGACCACGACACGCTCGGTGCCGTTGACGATGAACGTTCCCTTGTCCGTCATCATCGGGAAATCGCCGATGAAGACAGTCTGGGACTTGATCTCCTGGGTGTCATTGTTGATGAACTCAGCGGTCACATACAGTGGCGCCGAGTAGTTGATGTCCTTCTCCTTGGCTTCGTCGATGGTGTTTTTCATATCTTCGAAGCGCGGCTCTGACAGAGACAGAGACATGTTTCCAGAGTAATCCTGGATTGGAGAGAGCTCCTCGAGGATGTCCTCGAGTCCGCTTGTGACGCGGACGCCCTCACCCAACTCCTCCTGCTTGCGTGCGCGCCATTCAGGCGTGCCAATCAGCCAAGCAAAGGAGTCAAGCTGAATATCAAGAAGTCCCGGGACCTCGATTGGTTCCGTAATCTTTGCAAACGACTTACGTTTTGGAGCCCCAGGGATGTCGGCCTTGGTCTGGCGGGAGACTGCCAAGATGGGTCCTTCCAGCACCTCACGCGGATGGCGGCCCCGCAATATTGACCACCAAAACCGCTGGTATTTGAGCATTTCGGTCTGCTTCGGAATATCTGGTCCAGATAGCACAGGATGACCTTGTCAAATCCGGGTTTTTCGAACCGGCGATCAAGGTCGGAGCACTAGCGGAAAAGGTATTCCAGCGCAACGAATCAGCCTATACCAAATCATCACCGATGTAAAGGCCTTGCCCTTTTGTCAAACCGGCCACCCCCGTTCCGGCCGGTTGCCCACCCAACACACAACCTGCGGATGGTTATTGCAGCTCCCTATGAAGTTCTCTTGCGCTTGAAGATACCGAAAGACCCCGCCAGACCCAAAACCGTGAGCAGAATTCCCAATGAAAGGATGACATAGCTGACGATACGCCCCACGTGCCCGTCGGGGACCGTCGCCGCCTGCGCGACGAGCGCGTCGGTCTGCTCCTGCGAGCCTTGGCCGTCGAAAAGCAGCGCCTGCTCGATCTTCTTGCCGCTGGAGTCGCCGTAGTAGTCGTCGATCTGCTCCTTGATGTCGACGATGAGCCCGCTGACCTGGTCCACGTAGTAGTCGCGGGTGCCGGAGTGGTAGAGGTTCGCGGTGGTGGCCGCCTCCTCGTCGGCGTCGCTGGAGACCTCGATGGTGTTGAACACCGAGGAATACCGGGCGGCCACATCCGTAGGCTTGATCTCCTGGTGGTAGCGGTAGATGGTGCGACCGCCCATCTGGGTCTCCTCCTCGAATACCGCCGGCGCCGAATCGCGCAGGACGGGGTCGAAGACCTGGTAGGTGGTTTGCTCTGCGTTGGAGGGGAACTTCACCCACAACGAATCGATCGGCACCTGCTTCGCGGCGCTCGCCGGCTGATCAGCCATCGTCGCATCCGTCAGTGCCTGGCCCGTGAAGCGATCGAGGCGGTAGCTCCACACGGTCGCATCAATCAGGCGATCCAGCTCATCCTGGTTGCTCTCCCGCATCGTGGTGACGCCAATACGCGCCGTCACAGAATTAGTGTCCACAGGATCCATGAACTGCGCGTGGTACTGCCTCGTCACCGGCACCGTAATCACCTTGTCCTGCTGCGGAATGCGGGCCTTCGCCTGGTCATCGGTCAGCGTAAGCGTGGTGTTGCGAAGATCCAATGGCATGCGGCCATCAAAGTGCAGGAAGTAAGGAGCGAGCAATCCCCAAGCCAGCAGCATGACGCCGAGGCCAACGGTCAGAGCAGAGAAGATGCGGGACTTAGGAAGCATGGTCTACACAATACCTGGTACGAAAGGCTTCTCCGCCTTAGCAACCAGCTGGAGCACACGACGCGCCGCGTGGTAACCGGCCATGCCATGCACTCCCGCCCCTGGCGGAGTCGAGCTACCGGCCATAACAACCGGCGCATCGTTCGAAGAACCAATGACATATGGATCACGAGTAGCCCTGGGCCGAAACAACACTTGCGTTCCACTCATTGCACCGCCCGCAACATCTCCGCCAACAAGGTTTCCGTTTCCTCGCTCCAAATCCTGAGGGCTGCACAAATGAAAGTCGACTATCGAGTGCCGAAAGCCCGGCGCAAATCTTTCGATTTGGAGAATGATCTTATCCATGACCTCCCCGACATAGGACTCCCGATACCCATGGGGGACGTGCGCATACGTCCACAACACCTGCCGATCATGGCTTCCTCGAGATGGATCGGCAACCTGCTGCTGACATACCATGACAAACGGACGCTTAGGCATCACTCCCTTGTGCACAAGCGTCTCTGCCTCTTGAATGTCTTCCATCGTGCCGCAGACATGAACGGTTCCCGCGTCCTTAACCTTGGGGTCCAACCAGGGGACCGGACGATCAACCAAGAAGTCCACCTTGTACACGCCAGTTCCGGGCATCCACTTCTTCAGAGCCCGAAACACGCGCGGCCTCATATCAAAGCCGGTAATTCCAAGCACTTGTGGCGCGGTTACATTGAGGACAATCGCATCGCGCCGCCCAAGCTCACGGAGATCGCTGATACGCGCGCCAGTGTGAAGTCTTCCGCCATATTCCTCCACGACAGATAAAAGCGCTCGAATGACTGACTGGCTGCCACCAGCAGCCACCGGCCAACCTCGAGTCATACCGAGCGCACTGAATAAGAGACCAAAAGCACTGGTAAAAGGATGAGACGGTGGGCAAATCGCGTGGGCCGCCGACCCCGCGAGCAATGCCTTCGCTTGTTCACCGGCGAATACCTGCGAGGCGAGTGTTCGAGCTGGCAACAAGCCGACTGGGCCAAATCGTGCCATTTTGATCGGGTGCCTGGGGACGCGCAGCATTGGGCTGAGGAAGTCCTCCAGATAGTCGTCGATATGCAGGCACAGTTGTGAATGTAGACGACGCCAGCGAGCTCCGTCCTGCGAAGCCTCAGCAAACTGAGTCGCCGTGGCATCCAGACTGGAATACAACACCGCAGCAGGGCCGTCATCCAATGGATGCGCCATAGGGTGGGGAGCATGAAGCCAACGCAGGCCATGTCGCTCGAGCTCCAGGCTAGAGAACGCTGGGCTTGCTATTCCAAACGGATGACCAGCTGCCCCGAGGTCAACAATGGTGCCGCTGCCAAAAATCTCGCTCGACGAACGTGCCGCCCCGCCGGGCTCACTATTTGCCTCATAAACCTCGACGTCCACGCCTGCCTTAGCTAGCACAGCAGCAGCAGTCAATCCGTTTGGGCCTGCCCCTACTACGGCCACTCTGACCATTGCCTACCCTTTCACAGTCGCAGTTTCCGTAAAGACATCATGAAGCCCTCGGTGCGAGGAATCACGATGCATTGTCACCAGAAGAACAGACACAACAAGTACTTCAACTACCTCGCCAATCACCGGCACTGCTCCAAACAATATCCACGCATTTCGCGTGAAACTGGCCCACCAGCTCGGCACTCCGCCATTCCGACTTACGACCGAAAGACCGCAGAGAAGCTTGCCTGGAGTTTTCCCCCAAAGCGCCTGCATTATCGCAATGGCGGCATAGATAGCCGCGGTGACCACTACAAGGTCTCGGCCGTGAAATGACGGCCCCCCAAACAAGGCACCGACAGCGAATACCCCTGCAAGCAAGAAGTAGTCGATAGTCGTTGCGATACCCCGTTTCCAGATCAACGAAGGAACCATGGACTACATATCCTCCAGATCTTTGAACAAGGTGACCGCACTGTCCAGTACAGATTCCGAGCGGTTCGACAAGATAAACAGCGCTTGCTTACGCCCAGGTGCTACCACAAGTGCGGAGGCAAAGCCGAAGGATTCGCCGTCATGTACAAACACCTCTCCGTTTTCTTTCTCCAGCCAGCTGCTAGGAGAGATTCCCACGTTGCAGAGATACTCGGCATATTTGGCTAAATCTTGAGGAGTTGAACGGAGCCCGGCTGCAGGCAGGAATCCCGACATTTCCCAAGGCTGCGCCTCATATCCCGCGCCGTTGTATCCGCGCGGGGCAGAGGCGGAAACACTCCCCTCTTCCATGAGAAATGTTCTATCCATATTCAACGGACCCAGAATCTCTGCGTGCAGCACTTCCGCAAAAGACTCACCTCTGTTTTCCGCCAAGAGGTTGCCCAATAGCGCATAACCTACGTTGGAGTAGTGATACTCCCCTCGACCTTTCAACGCTGATTCGCCAGCGATCTCATACACCCGTTCCACTGAAATCCCCTGGTATGGGTTCCTCCCGATCAGGGCCTTGACTGTCGGCCACACGCCGATACTGCCCACTCGGGGCAGACCACTAGTGTGGTTTGCCAACTCGGCCATTGTCACATCACCTATCTCGGTATCGGCAAACCGATGCGGAGAGATCTCGGACACGGTTGTTCGCTCCGTTATCCTGCCGCTGGCGAGCTCAATTCGAAACAGCTCGGCAGTGAAAGTCTTTGTGAGAGACGCGATTTCAAACTCAGTATCGGGGGTGGTCCCGAAACCCGCAAAACGTACCGCCCCGTTATCCAGATACACCACTGAGACTGCTGAGTGTTTACTCTCCAGTAGTTGCCGGACCTTTTCCGCCAGCTCCTCATCTCCTTGTGAGCTCTGCATAGCTTTCGGCAACGGAGGGGTGCCGAAAAAGGACAGCGCGATCAATAGGACGATTGCCACAGTAGAGACGGCCTTTTTGGCATCAAGAGGACTCATATCAATGCTCCTCAGCGGCAGCGACCAAAACCAACAATGGCAAGATTCGGGCAGCCGGAATGGAGTATCGTCCTTCGTTGTCCTTAGCTACCCACCCACCGGACTGCATTTCACCTAAATGGTGATAGGCCTTACCGGTTGAAGATACAATGCCCTGTCCCACTAATTCGAGCACCGTACGCGGCTGCCCCAGCAGCTCAGCCAGAATCGTGCGGCGCACAGGATGGGCCAGCGTTGCTAAGCGCTCCAAGCTACGATCCCATGCTTCCTCACAAAGAAAATGCACGGAGCGATGCCATTGATAGTTCAGCGGAGAACCGTTCAGTGCGATGTTGCCAGAGAAACTGATAGAGCCGGACAACCCATTAGTTGCCGACCGTTCGGCTTCCACGTCCTCATTGCGGAGCCCGGGCTGTGCTCGCTCACCTCGTTCAAGGATTGCCACTCTTTCTTCCAAGCGAGCAAGCCTGAAAGCAAGATCAGTGAAATCACCTAGTTGATTTTCCATAATTTCACAATACCGTAATAAGTGGACAGTTCACGACTGCATCACCCCGCAAGCGCTTCACCATCCACCCCCACGCCTAACCCCCGTTATCAAATTTATTGAAGAACCTTGGCCTTCCAATAAATCAGAACGCTTCGCACCAAAGTTCCCCAATTGGCAGGTTCAACCCCCTTTTGTATCGACCCAACTTTTTGGAACATTGTACTGGTAATACATTTCATCATCGAGTCTCTTTCATCGGTTCGGTTGCGAAAACATCACCCCCCTCTAATATTCGTACCTGGGTCACGAAGAGACCCACAATGTATCCCATTCTCTCATCTCAGGAGAACATCATGAAGAATCGTCTTCGCAACACCGTCATCGCTCTCGCGACGGTTACCGCCATCGCTTCCGGCTCTACCACCGCAATGGCCTTCGACTCCGCACCAGCGCGAGCAGAAGTACCAGCCGTTGCCGTCCAGGACCATGCAACTGCCTTTGACGCTGCAATGGCCGATGCTGCCACCGCAGAGGACACTGCTGACGACATGGCCACCGGCCAGTGGCCAGCAGTGGTGGTCCGAGGCGCAACCTGGGCCGGCAAGCAGCTGGCGAAGGGCGCACTGACTGAAGCAGGCAAGAAGCTGATCGGAATTTGGTAAGACGGGCCCAATCAGCCTCCTTCTAACAAAGTGCCGGCCTAGAGTCTTCTAGCCGGCACTTTGTTCCCTCCATCTACCAACTTGAAACCACTTAGGTAAGAAGATGTCGACACCCACTTACTCCAAACTTCGGCGCGGGGTGACAGTGCTGGGATTAGCCTCCACCGTCACCTTTGCGTTGTTAACCGTGACCTACAACCTGCCAGAGAGCCATATGCGCAACCAATTCACCGCCGTCGACAACATCATGGATCCGGTATTCACGCAGCGATGGACACTGTTTGCACCAGATGCCCCGGTCAGCGACGTCGGCATCCTCGCAAAATACGAGTCGGATGACGAGCAGAAGGAGTACGTCAACCTTACAAGTCCTGAGATCGCGCAAAGCCGCGAGGGGATCATCCCACGGAAGTCCACCCGAGAAATGGGTTCGCTGGCGCAGTCGTACATTTCCAGCGAAGAAGCCGTACTCGGCAAGACCTCCGATGCAACCGTGCCGCCATTCGCTTTCCTCGCCACCAATGAACAAGTCACACAGGCGGCCGAAGAAATCGAGGAAAGCCATCCTCTTCTCGTGGAATCTCTTACCAAGGACAACGAACGTCTCGCCCTCGCCGCTTTGGAACGACTTGGAGGAAACGAACTAAAGAAGCGCTGTCACGAAGATGGCGGAACCATCACCATCCGCCTGGTCGCAGTTTCCATTCCTGGCCTTGATGACCAGCGCGAAGAACCGGGGATTCGCACTTTAAAGCCGCTAACTTGTGGGGTTGATTTCGATGCAGTTAAGTAACCTGATAACGACTCTCGAGCGCACAAAGCTTTACCCGAGTCATGGAATGGCAATGGTCCGAATCGGTTTCGGTATTGCCATCCTCTTATCAATCGTTCCCGACATCCCGGCGTGGAATTCCGTCTGGGGTGCAGAACGAAGTTTCCTTCCGACATCAGCAAACACGGCTGCGGTGAGCCACGACTGGCACTCGCTCCTGTTGGTCGGTGTCTGTGCGTTGACCGCACTTACCATGTCGCTGGGATTTCTCACCCGCCTGAGTACCCTCGGCACGCTCATCACTTACCGCTCTCTGTGCGATAACAACCCGCTTTTGACAGATGGCGGCGACAACCTCCTTCATATTGCCTTGATCTTTCTGATCTTGACCAATGCATCAGACGTGTGGAGTTTCGACGCTCGATTTCGCCGCCGTCACCCATTCTCGCTATCAACACAATCCTGGTACCTGCCGATCGCGAACTGTGCCTGGATGCTTTTCGTCTTTCAAGTGTGCGTCGTCTATACCATCGCCGGCTTGGCCAAAGTAGCTGGTAATACGTGGCTTGCTGGAGAGGGTGTTAGTCGTAGTCTCACCTCAATTCAATTTCAGAACTTCCCGTGGCTAAGCAATTTCATGCTCGGTTTCGAATGGGTTTTGATCCCTGCATCATTCCTCACGGTGTTTATGCAGATCTACTTCCCATTCCTCGTGCTCAACAAATGGAGCCGGATTCCAACTCTCATCATGTTCTTCCTATTCCATGCTTCGATTGGCATCGTCATGGGGTTGGTCAGTTTTGCCGTCGTCATGATCTCTGCCGAGATGGCCTTCGTCCGAGATAGCTCGGTACTCCGAGCCAGAAAATTCCTACACAGTCGGCACGTGGAAACACAAGAAGCCAAAAGTACTAGGTCCGAAAAGCCTTTGGCCCGAGTGGGTTTCGTCCGCACATTCCGAAACGAGATAGCCTCATGAAACGGAGAGCAATTCTTGCCGCTGCCGTCGTGTACTCAACTTTTGTTTCTCCGTCCCACGCGCAGGAGCAAGCTGAATCAACACAAATGATCGTCCGCACATCTGACCTCGATGGGACTGTTGCTGGTCTCATCAAGATGACATGCTCGGACGTTTCTACCTTTGACCTTGGCCTCAGCATGTCACTACTGGACTGTGAGCTGAAGCCCGGCATATCCGACGCCGAACTTGCCTTGCAACTTAGCAATGATTCCAACGTGCAGTGGTATGAAAAGGACGAGAAGGCAATGGTCGTCGAAAAGCAGCATGTGACCCGCGCCCTTCACCTTGCCCAGCAACAGAGCGCCGCAGCGCAGACACCAGACTTGCATTGGAACATTGAGAGCTTCGGGTTTCGCGAGGCATGGAAGCATTCCAAGGGAGCTGGAGCATCAGTAGCTGTACTTGATTCGGGAATCACCGCACACCCAGCACTTGAAACTGCTGCAGCACCGGGAGTGGATGTGATCGCAAAGCCAGCCAACTCTCGCGACGGCGACGGACGGGACAACGATCCCACAGACCCTGGAAACTGGACAGAAGTGGGTCAATGCGGCAATGACGACTTCATCCCCTCGACTTTTCACGGCACGATGGTAGCTGGTGCCGTCGCCGACAGCGGCAGCAATCCGTTCGGTGTCATTGGCACAGCACCGGAGGCTAGGATCGTGCCGGTGCGCATAGCTGGCCCTTGCGGAGCCGCGGTCAGCGACATGATCTCTGGGATCTTATGGTCAGCAGGTTACGAGGTCGAAGGTGTCACTACTCGGGACACGCCAGTTGATGTCATTAACATCTCTTATGCGCTCCGCAAGGAATGTTCTCCCGGACTACAAGAGGCAATCGATGCTGCGAGACAGAAAGGGGTAAGCATTGTCACGTCAGCTGGAAACTACAGCGAAGACGCAGCACTCTACAGCCCCGGCAACTGCCAAGGAGTCATCAACGTAGGCGCCACCAATCTCGAACTGGGTCAAGCCAAGACCTCGAATGGTGGCGAAGCTGTAGCCATTTATGGCCCAGGTGGCGACTACGCAGACGATGTGGCAGTCGCAACGACAGAAGGGCAACGAGGGCCCGAACAGTTTTCTTACCGCTACCGAGGTGGCACCTCCATTGCGGCACCGCACGTAGCCGGCGCACTGGCACTTCTGAAAAGCCACTACCCGAACACTCCAACTGAAGCACTGGAACAAGCACTCCTGAAATCAGCAACTGCCATTGCAGGTATCAAGGTATTAAACGTTGGCAACGCCTTCACCATCCTGCCGGAAGCAGAGTCCCCTAGTGGAAGCAGTTTGTCCTCTTAGCGCGCGACTGAACAAAGTCACCTCATAAGAAAACCCGCCCACCAAAGGTGAGCGGGTTTTGCAAAGAGTGAAGCGAGATTACTTGAGGGTAACCTTTGCGCCAGCCTCCTCGAGCTTAGCCTTTGCAGCCTCAGCGTCGTCCTTGGAGACACCCTCGAGGATAGCCTTAGGAGCGGACTCGACGAGCTCCTTAGCTTCCTTCAGGCCCAGGCCGGAGACGATCTCGCGGACAACCTTGATGACGCCGATCTTCTTAGCGCCAGCGTCCTCGATGACGACGTCGAACTCGTCCTTCTCTTCCTCAGCAGCAGCGCCAGGAGCAGCAGCGCCAGCGGCAGCAACAGCGACCGGAGCAGCAGCGGTAACCTCGAAGACCTCTTCGAATTCCTTGACGAACTCGGAGAGCTCGATCAGGGTCATCTCCTTGAAAGCCTCAATGAGCTCGTCCTTGGTGAGCTTAGCCATAATGGTATTCCTTTCGGTTGCGAACAATCGGGATGAAAGTAGGTGACCCGAGAGTTCAAAGTATGTGTTTGTGGTTGTTTAAGAGCTTATGCCGCAAGGGCAAGAACTCTTAACCTTCCTTCTTCTCCTGGAGCGCTGCAGCAAGGCGAGCGACCTGGGAAGCAGGAGCGTTGAACAGGCCAGCGGCCTTTGCCAAGTTGCCCTTCATGGCGCCAGCCAGCTTTGCGAGAGTGGTCTCGCGGTTGTCCAGCTCGGCGATGGCGTCAACCTGAGATGCGCTCAGAGCGTTGCCATCCATGTAGCCACCCTTGACTACGAGAACCTTATTGTCAGAAGCGAACTTCTTCAGTGCCTTAGCAGCGTCAACAGCCTCGCCCTTGATGAAAGCGACAGCGGTCGGGCCGGTAAGGAGATCGTCAAGGCCCTCGACGCCAGCTTCCTTAGCAGCCAGCTTGAGAAGGGTGTTCTTGGCGACGGAGTACTGGACATCAGTACCAAGAGCACGACGCAGCTCGGTGGTCTGAGCCACGGTCAGGCCGCGGTACTCGGTCAGCACGAGAGCGTTAGCCTCTGCGAAACGAACCTTAAGTTCTGCCAGAGAAGCAGCGTTCTTTGGGTTTGCCATTACTTCGCCTCCTTCCTCATTCATGTCTATGTGTTGATCCGCCGAGACTCTTGCGCAAAACAAAAGCCCCGTGCAAGAGCACAGGGCGCACATACTCCAAAAGGAGGGTGAACTCTAAGTGTCTCCTGCGTGGGCCGTTCCATTAAGCATGGAAACCTTCGGATGCAATGCATCGACCGACGGTCTTTGGTGAAACTTGAGTTAGGCCAAACGGCCTTTCAAACTTCTCGGGCAAGCTTAGTAAATTGAATTCAAACTTGCAAATTCACGAATGGTTCGAACGGTAGAAGCCTGATGATAAACCAGCCCAGAAGGGCTATTCCCACCATGTAAGGTGCCCCGCGCACCCGCTCCCATCGGGGAATGCTCTTTCCCGCCATCCCTGCGATCCAGGCGAGGAAGCTCCAGGCCACCAGCACGATCCCCACCAAAGCCAGGGCATTGTAGTCAACGGCCGAGGCGAAGTCGAAGTGCATCAGCGAGTAGATGGCTCTTAAGGATCCGCAGCCGGGGCAATTGATGCCAAATAACGCCTTCGTGGGACATACCGGCAAGATACCGCCTGGGGTGGTGGGGTCGGCGGCATAAATGATCGCGCATCCGCAGGCGGTGACGGCTGCCGCCGCCACCGGACCTAGCGCCGTATGGGCTAATCGCCCTTCAAGCTCCGCGATACGCATGCCGCCAGCCTCCTGTTGTTACCTAATACTGCGTCCCGACATAAGAAACCGAAAAGATAACGTAGCCAATACTAAAGATGATCCCCACGACAGCTGCGATGATGGCCCACAACTTGGCCTTATTGGAGGCATCGAGGGCCTGGTCATACTGACCCTGATTCCAGTAGTTATCCACACGGGTGGAGAAGTAGATGCTCACCGCGCCGATCGGCACACAGCACAAGATGGTCCACACCAGGTAGTTATTCGGCTTCTGACCGGGGTTAGGCATACCGGAGCCGGCACCGAAGGCGTTAGCGCCCCCGAAGCCGTTGGCACCACCTGCACCGTAAGGGTTGGCTCCCCCGCTAGCGCCAGCCGGTCCATTGTTGCCCGCGCCGAGGTTGTTCTCGTCGTTGTCGCCGGGGTATGGGGTATGTGGGTAAGTCATGTGTCATTCGCTTTCTTAGTCGACCTTCGTCTTCTCGCCCGCGTGATTGCTGGGCTCCCAGCCCCCTGAGGTCTTAAGGTCCTTGTGATCAACCTTGATGCTTGCTCACGCAGCATGAAGGCCTAGGACGCGACTGGCCAGAAGATGTCGGCTGCTTTTGCTCTACTGTGCTCTCGTTACTCTGGATGTGCGTAGACTTATCCTGCCCCATGCCACACCGCCGTGAGCTTTTATTCTCACTGCCTGTGCGACATTGCCCACCATGCTAAAGCAGAAGCTGCACTCGTGCAGGAAATAATGCACGGTCATGATGAAACCGTTATCTTTAAGCCATCCCGCAAACGTGACTCCGGCAAGGCTATCTCGTCTGCTCACCGCCACCAGTCACAACAAAGACAAAGGCTGGAGTACGTCAATAATCCGAGACGAACTCTCCCCTACCCCCTATTGCCGGCCGGCTGCTCCCCTTCAAACTGAACCCGTCCCTGTGAGACCGCCTCGACGAGAGCGGGCACCACAAACAGGAGCATGACTGCGATCCCGACCAAGGTAGCCCCAAGGGCACACCACTTAGCCTTGCGAGACATTTCCACAGCCTCGGCGGGCCTGCCTTGACACCAATAGTGTTCCACTCTGGTTGAAAAATAGATCCCTAGCTCCCCACAAGAGGCGCACAACAAAAGAGCATGGAAAGGATTGCCCACGCCAGGTAGGTGTGCGGCATGGCCTCCCCAGGACCGCGGGCACTTAAGGGCTGAGCGGTCCCACCAGCTCCGGGCGGCGGCGCAGAAGGAGGCGGCACTCTACCCTCCGGATCAGTGGGCATTGGGTCGCCGTCATTGCCTAAGACACCCATGTGGTTTTGCTTCCTTGGACAACGTTAGAGCTTGCTCAGGCAGCAACGCCCGAGCCTTGCTCACCGCGAGCCCGCGCGCCCCGCCACTGCTGCGCCATTTCACCTTAAGCCGTGTCGTCGCACCGACGTCGCGGGCTACACGTTTGCGATGCTGTCCCGCACCACCACGACACGAACGCGCGTTGTTCCTGCGATCCTAGGCCAAGCGAGCGCCTCGAGGCGATGCCTTTCGAGAATCTTCATCAAAAAGTAACCGCTCGTTGTGCCGTGCCCCCAGATCTGCGGCCTATGGGCGTCGGAAAGCAAAAAAAACGGCACCACCGATGAAGGTGATGCCGGAAAGAAACGCTGTCCTTTTATGAGCACCCGCGGTGCTTTTTGTGGTTGCCCCGCATGGCTGTATTTATGGCTTAAGCCTCGCCGTAGTTGCGGGTGACAGAGGGGTCAACCGGAACGCCAGGGCCGAAGGTGGAGGCCATGGTGACCTTCTTGACGTAGATGCCCTTGGAGGAGGACGGCTTGATACGGATGATCTCGTCGAGGAGAGCGCCGTAGTTCTCAGCCAGCTGCTTGGCGTCGAAGGAAGCCTTGCCGATCATGGCGTGCAGGTTGGAGGCCTTGTCCACGCGGAAAGAGATCTTGCCGCCCTTGACCTCAGAGATTGCCTTAGCAACGTCGGTGGTCACAGTGCCGGTCTTCGGGTTAGGCATGAGACCACGCGGGCCCAGGACGCGGGCGACGCGGCCAACCTTAGCCATCTGATCCGGGGTTGCGATAGCAACGTCGAAGTTGATGGTGCCAGCGGTGATCTGCTCGATCAGCTCGGTGGTGCCGACGATGTCAGCGCCTGCAGCCTCAGCCTCGGTAGCCTTCTCGCCCTCGGCGAAGACGGCAACACGGACGGTCTTACCGGTGCCGTGAGGCAGGGAGACGGTGCCGCGGACCAGCTGGTCAGCCTTGCGCGGGTCAACGCCCAGGCGGATGGCGACGTCGACGGTGGCGTCGTAGTTCTTGGAGGAGGTCTCCTTGACGACCTCGGCGGCCTTCAGCGGGGTGTAGAGGCGACCCTTGTCGACCAGCTCAGCGGCGGCGAGATATGCCTTGGAACGCTTGCTCATTGTGAATCCTTCAGAGTTGAAAGTGTATTGAAAAGGATGTGTGGTGCGGGCCGGAGCGGGCCCTTCCACGGGCGAGGCCAGGAGATTTTGGCCTCGCCTTGGGTGATGGAGGATTAGTCCTCGACCACGATGCCCATCGAACGGGCGGTGCCGGCGATGATGCGGGCAGCGTTGTCGATGTCGTTGGCGTTGAGGTCTTCCATCTTGGTCTGGGCGATCTCCTTGACCTGGGCCATGGTGACCTTGCCGACCTTCTGGGTGTGCGGCACGCCGGAGCCCTTCTGCAGGCCAGCGGCCTTCAGCAGCAGCTTGGCTGCCGGTGGGGTCTTCAGCTTGAAGTCGAAGGAGCGGTCTTCGTAGACGGTGATCTCAACCGGAACCACGTTGCCACGCTGGGATTCCGTAGCGGCGTTATAAGCCTTGCAGAATTCCATGATGTTGACGCCGTGGGCACCCAGGGCCGGACCGACTGGCGGAGCCGGGTTAGCAGCGCCTGCCTCGATCTGCAGCTTGATCAGGCCTGCAACCTTCTTCTTTGGAGCCATCTTTTTTACCTGCTTCCTTGTTAACGGATTTCCCGGGCCGAGGAGATGGTTAACAGCCCAGGCAACCGTCCGGATGCCTAGCCCAACTAGGAAGCCCCACTTGGCAGTGGTTCTACCGTCTTCGCGTAGCTAGGCCACCGGGAAAAATACGATTGAACGCGCAAAAAACACGCGATTTAATAGCCTACAGCAAAATCCGCCGGAACCCCAAATGTCTTTCGGGGCACCAGCGGGCTCACTTGTGCAGCTTATCAAGCCTTCGGGCTTAGGAGATCTTCTCGATCTGGTCGAAGGTGAGCTCGACCGGGGTCTCGCGGCCGAAGATCGACACCAGCGCCTGAATCTTGGAGTTCTCGGCGTCGATCTCGTTGATGGTGGCGGAAACGCCTGCCAGTGCACCGGACAAGATGGTGACGGCCTCGCCAACTTCGTAGTCCACGGCCACGGTGGGCTTGGCGGAATCGGTGGGCATGGCAACGACCTTCTCGCCCTCGGCGTTGGTAGCAGCGGCCTCGGCATCGCCGGTGACGACTTCCTGCGGCATGAGGAACTTGGCTACGTCGCGGTGCTTGACCGGGGTGGCGTTGCCCTCGTTGCCCACGAAGCTGGTCACACCCGGGGTATCGCGCACCACAGACCAGGCGCGGTCGTTGATATCCATGCGCACCAAAACGTAGCCCGGCAAAAGCTTGCGCTTGACCAGCTTGCGCTTGCCGTCACGGATTTCCTGCACCTGTTCGATCGGCACGACGACATCATAGATGGAGTCCTCCACCTCGAGGGTCTGGGCGCGCATGTCCAGGTTGGTCTTTACCTTGTTCTCATATCCGGAGTAGCACTGGATGATGTACCACTGGCCAGGTAGCTTCTTAAGCTCACGGGTGTAGGCGCGCAGGCGTGCCTTGTACTCTGCGTCCGGCTCGGCTTCCGCATCCCCGAGTGCGGCGGCTGCGGCCTGGGCGTCAGTTTCCGGTGCAGGCTCAGCGGCAGGCTGGGTGGCCTCGGCATCCTCGTCCACGGAATTCGTTGCCTCTACGGCCTCGTCGAAGGCTGCTGCGAAAGAGCCGCCCTCGTTTTCCTCATCGAAAGCATCGGCGAAGGATGCGTCACTCATGTATCTCTCCTGTTTCGTGTGTGATCACTTGCCCGGGTTTTGCTGCGCCCCGTGAGCCTTGCGCGGGATTGGTTTCCCATCTTACCGCCGTTTGTCCCCGTTGCCCGCCGCAAAACATGTGCTTTTGCTTTCCGACGTTGGCAGGTTGGACGGCACCTAGTGCATAAATTATCCCGCCGTTTCTTTTACTCAAGAACTCGGCGGGATGATTCAAGTGTTTTTATCCTAGCTAGGGATTGAGGATCTTCTCAACTCCGAGGCCTGCGAGGAAGTCCACGCCCGCCACCAAGGCGGTCATGAAGATGAGGAAGCCAAAGGTGATGAGGGTGTAGTTGACCATCTGACGCGTGGTTGGCCAGATGACCTTCTTCATCTCGGAGACAACCTCAGGCAGGAACTTGGCAACCTTGTTGCCCTCCGCCTTGGCATCATCATCGGAGGTGGCGGCATTCTTCGCCTCAATGCTGGCGGTGGTAGCGGTGGACACGCCTGCCAACTGACGCTTGCCGGTGGGGCGTGCAGCGCCCACCTTCTCTGGCTGTTCTTCGGTCACAGCGCTCCTCAAGTCAACTTTTGGGTATTGATGTATGTGTAGCACCGCCCTCAAGGCCGTGGGCAGCAGCGGTCGCTATTCAAGTAGACGAGTATATCAAACTCCTAGGCCCATTTTCTTATCTAGCCTTAAATTTCATACCCAAGACGAAAGGCCAGAATGGGTTTTCCCACTCTGGCCTTCGATTCTGGCAGGGGCGACAGGACTCGAACCTGCAACCTACGGTTTTGGAGACCGTTGCTCTACCAATTGAACTACGCCCCTTCGAGGACTAACCCCAAAGCCGCTCCACGAAGAAATGCCATATGCGTCCCCGTGCAACGAAAGGCTACTTTATCAGACACCCACCACCTAGAACAAACCAGCGCCTACCCACGGCGAATCCCCACCACAGCGGACACAGCCCTCCCCCACTCAAATGGCACGAACACACACCGACACGGCCTCCGTGCAGCGATAGAGCCTTCGGCAAATACGGAGTGCCCGCCAAAGTTCTTTGCCCAGCAGGACGCTCAGGATCTCTACGCCTTTTCGGAACCGCCTGCAGCTTCCTGCCGTCAACATCTATTCGGCTAATTCTCAAACTTCAGACTAGATCCCTCTAGAATCCTCCAGGCTCGCCTATCGCAATCCATACTTCAGGCCATCCGCATGACCCTAGAATCAGCACTTCGGTGACGGTCATACCATTGCATAAGCGAAGGCAATAAGGCACGCGCCGTGAAGGCCTTTCCAGCCCTCGATGCACAATGCATTCTCATTTCACCCCCATAACGGGCGTCTCGGAGACTTACACGATTTTTTTCCGTATAGCCCGCGATAGCCCGGCCTTCCGGCATCTCAAGGACGGTAAATACCAAGAAGCCCCAGCAGCCTGGGCTGTTGGGGTAAATGGTAGCGGTGGAGGGACTCGATCCCTCGACCTCACGATTATGAGTCGTGCGCTCTAACCAGCTGAGCTACACCGCCAAACTCGTTGCACTCTAACCAAGGCTAGAAAAACAACAGAGCCCCCTGACAGAATCGAACTGTCGACCTTTTCCTTACCATGGAAACGCTCTGCCGACTGAGCTAAGGGGGCACAGCCTCTTCGAAGTAGTGCGGTTTGTGTTCCGCCCTGCTCCCTGAAGCCTCCAAAAGATTAACCCGAACAACATAACTTTAACAAATCTGCAGCCTATGGCCACTTTTTCTGCACTTTTTTTAGCTCTAAAACACATGTGTTGATCAGTCACCATGCAACTGGGCGTAGCGCACTTATTGGCACGGGTTAAATAGCTACCCCGGCGGCCTCCATCGGCAGCACATCGGAGCCTCGGTACAAGCGTTTGGAAAGCCAAGCAAAGCTGGCACGGGAAAACGTCGAGCACCGCAGGAAGCCTGTGAACGTCGGAAAGCAAACTCGACGCGGATGCGCCCACCGGACACTGACTTCCTCACGAGCAGGTGTCCACAGATACAGCGAAGCCAGCAGGTGCCGATGTGTAGGCGAGGGCGACAGAGGCGAACTCTTCGACGAGGGTTACGAGCAATGCCAAACAGATCCCCTGCGCGGGAGCGGGCGCGTTCTCACGGGCATGGCAGACACACATTTTGTCCAATAACCCACATTTTGCTACCCAAGTCGACGCACAAGATATCAAGGCTTACCAGGCTCGCTTGAAGGACTAAGGAGCACGATCCGTTTCCGCCGGCCGTGGTCCCTCGGTGCCGACGGGTTATCAACGGCGAAGAAATAATCGCCGGAAGACGCAGAAAAACCCAGTACCGAAGTACTGGGGTTTAACTGTGCCAGGTAGAAGATTCGAACTTCTGTAGGCAATGCCGACGGATTTACAGTCCGCTCCCTTTGGCCGCTCGGGCAACCTGGCGTGCACCGTGGTGCGCTACATACTGTACTACGAAGGGCACCGGGTAATGCAAATCGGCAGTGTGTACTGGCTTTTTGAGGCGCTATCCCACACGTTTGGCGGCAAACTGCGCCAAGGTGCGCAAGGCGTTGGTGGTGGAATTATCCGGCAAGGACTCCAAGGCGCGCTCGGCCTCAGCAAGGTGGAAGGAAACGTCGGCAAGGGCACGCTCACGCCCAGTGGACTGGTGCAGGAGCGCAAGGACCTCGGCGACCTCCTCCTCGTCGGTGACAGGACCAGTCAGCATCGCGCGCAGCTTATCCCCCACCGGGGTTTGCTCCGCCAGCGCATAGAGTACGGGCAGGGTAAACACGCCCTCACGCAGGTCGGTGCCCGGGGTCTTACCGGATTCCTTGGGGTCGGAGAAGATGTCGATGAAGTCATCGACGATCTGGAAAACCATGCCGATGGCGGAACCGTAGGCCTCGAGTGCCTTGATGTGCTCTGGCTTCGCGCCCGAATGGATGCCACCGAGATAGCCTGCCGAGGCAATCAAGATGCCGGTCTTCTCGGCGATGACCTTCATATAGTGCTCAATCGGATCGGCCGCACCGGCGCCGATGGTCTCGCGCATCTGGCCGGTGACCAGCACGCCGAAGGTGTCGGCGAAGTGCAAAACCGTCGGGGCGCCGAGCTCACCCATGAGGCGAGACGCATGAGCCAGAAGGATATCGCCGGCCAGGATGGCCACGGAGTTGTTCCAGCGCGCGTTGGCGCTGGGCACGCCGCGGCGCCGCTCAGCCTCGTCCATGACGTCATCGTGATACAAGGTAGCCAGGTGGGTCATCTCCACCACGACGGCCGCCTTGATGACGTCGTCGGACAGCGGCTTGTCACCGTAGTTGGAGGCTAGCAGCGCAAACATCGGACGGAAACGCTTACCGCCGGCGGCGGCGAGGTGCATGACCTTGTCGGTGACAAAGTCTTCGCCCTTATTTAGCTCAGCGCGCAGCAGTGATTCGACCTTGACAAGGCCATCGGTGATAGCTGCGTTGAGGGCAGCATCGCCTAGATCCACCCGCGCCCCAACAGCCGCATCCCCGTGACCTGCCTGGGGCACCTGTGCACCGTCGCTCATGCGTTCAAAGCCTCTTTGCTCGATCGAAGGCCAAAGTGAAACCACCCGGTTTGGGCATAGTTGACCCTCTGTTTCCTATCTCTTTCGCCTTAACCGTAGTCGAAATAGCCCCACAAGACATACCCGGGGTGTTCGATGAGGATTATCAGGCGCACGTTGTGTCCTTACGTAGCAGAGTGTGACAATAGTTCGGTGACTGTTGACGCAAGCGAATTCTGTGATGTCCTCGTCGTGGGCGCAGGCCCTGCCGGCTCCGCTGCCGCCTGGCACTGCGCCCGCCGCGGGCTAGAAACGATCGTGGTGGACCCGCAGCCCTTCCCGCGCGACAAGACTTGCGGCGATGGGCTCACCCCGCGCGCGGTACATCAACTAGTCGAGCTTGGCCTCGCCGATGAGATCACCGCCCACTATCGCTCGCTCGGGCTCAAGCTGCATGGCTACGGCGGCAGCGTAGAAGTTGCCTGGCCGGCCTCCGCGTACGGCACCACCAGCTCAGCGATGCCGCGGATGGAGTTCGATGATCTGCTCATCAGGACCGCCGCAGCCCGCGAGGAGGTCACCTTTTACCCCGGGGTGGGCGCAGCTAAACCCCACTTCGCCGCCAACGGGTCTATCTCCGCCGTAACGCTTTCCGACGGTCGCAGCATCAAAGCGGGTACGGTCATCGTCGCCGACGGCGTCCGCTCCCCCTTCGGCAAGCTGCTGGGGCGCACCTGGCACAAGGGCGAGGTCTACGGCATCGCGGCTCGCTCCTATTGCACCACCGATCGCGGCGATGAGCCGTGGATCCACTCCCACCTGGAACTGCGCGACGAGCAGGGCGTCATCCAGCCCGGTTATGGGTGGATCTTCCCCTTGGGCGACGGCCAAGCAAACGTCGGATGCGGCGCGCTGAGCACCGATGCCCGCCCGGCAAAGATCAATACAAAGAAGCTGTTGCACCACTATGCCGCGGCCAATCGCGGCGAGTGGAACTTCGGGCAACCGCGCAAGGTTGCCTCCGCACTGCTTCCGATGGGCGGTGCGGTCAGCACCGTGGCAGGCCCCAACTGGATGCTCATCGGCGACGCCGCCGCCTGCGTGAACCCGCTCAACGGCGAGGGCATCGACTATGGGCTCGAAACCGCGAAGCTGGCCGCCGAAACCGTCGATCCGCACCGGGACCTGACTTTGCTGTGGCCACACCTTTTGCGCAGCCACTACGGCGACGCTTTCCTGTTGGCCCGCACGGCCGCGCGCCTGCTGACCTACCCAGCGTTCCTGCCGGCGGTAGGCCCCATCGGCCTGCGCAAGCCTTTCAGCACGGTGCTCATGCCGGCGGCCGTGCGGCTCATGGGCAACCTCATCACCGAACAGGATCGTGATCTCGTCGCCCGCGCCTTCCGCGCCGGCGGCAGGGTGCTGCATCGGTTTAATCCCGACGCCCCGTTGTGGAGCTAGCAGGGCGAGGTGACCTGATTGGGTTATGGCACGCTTGTTCGATGGGGTTAGTTGGCGGGCTTAGTTGCCACATGGAGGGCAACCACGCCGAAGGTCAGATTGACCCAGCCGCAGCCTTGCCAGCCGGACTCATTGATTGCCTTGGCCAGGTCTTCCTGCTTGGGCCAAGCCCTGATGGAATCGGCGAGGTACTCGTAGGACTCCGGATCACTGGCCACGGTACGGGCGATCGCCGGGAGGGCGCGCAGCACGCCTTCCTTGTAGATGGTCTTGACAACCGGCACGGTTGGCGTGGAGAACTCAGCCACCACGAGGCGCCCGCCAGGTTTGGTCACCCTCGCTAGTTCTTTCAGCCCCGCGCGGTAATCATGGATATTGCGCAGACCATAGGAAATGGTGACCGCGTCGAAGCTATTGTCGGCAAAGGGCAGGTGCATGCCATCGCCCACGACCTTGGGCACATCCCGATCCTTACCCGCGGCGAGCATGCCCTGAGAGAAATCACAGGCCACGCACCACGCGCCGGATTTTCCTAGTTCGACGGTGGAGACGGCGGTTCCCGCGGCAAGGTCGAGGACGCGGTCGCCGGGGCCGATGCCTAAGACCTCGCGGGTGTGCTTGCGCCACAGGCGGTCGAGGCCGCCTGTGAGCACGGTGTTGGTGATGTCATACTTCGCACCCACCGCGTCAAACATGCGAGCAACTTCGAAGGGTTTCTTATCTAGTGATGCCTTAGCCACCTAGCCGATTCTATATGGCGCGATCATGCTTTGACACAAGCCCTGCACGCAGTGGTAGGTAGAACGTTCGGGCTACCGCGCTTATATTCGCGCACCCAGCGCTTTTTGCGCCCACCTGGGCAGCGCCGGGCGCTGCCCGATTATCGTCAGCGGAACCTCCTGGGTCGAGCTAATGACCGCCGAGTAGTGGTCGAGGAGCTGATCACATAGCGCCTCCCACGTGCGGGTGCGCACCCCGCGTCGCGCGGCCTCCCTGGCCTGACCCCCACGGGCGAGGACCCGGTCCACCGCACCGGGCAGGTCCCGCTCAAAGGTGGCCACCTCGAGCAGCTCACCATTGACACCTGGAGTAATGAGATCGATGGGACCACCCGCCCGCGGGGCAATCGTAGGCACACCAGAGGCCTGCGCCTCCTGGATGACCTGGCAGAAGGTCTCAAACTCGCCGGTGTGAACCAACACGTCGAGGCTGGCATAGGCTTTCGCCAAATGCTCGCCGCTGAGGGAGCCTAGGAACAAGGCATTCGGCATGAGCCGCTCAAGGTTTTCTCGCTCGGGCCCGTCGCCGATGATGACGAGCTGGATATCGCTTCGGACATCCAAGCCGGCTAGGCGCTGCACCCCCTTTTCGCTGGCCAGACGGCCAACAAAGCCCACGATTTTCTTACCCTGGCCCCACTTGCCCCGCAGCTGCTGGGAGCGTTTCGCCGGGTGGAAGCGCACGGAGTCCACGCCCCTGCCCCAGCGGTAGATGTTGTTGATGCCGTGGATCTTGAGGGCATCGATCGTAGGCGAGCTCGGCGCGAGCGTGCGCTGCGCCATATTGTGGATCGTACGGGTCCAATCCCAGCTCGCGGCAGCCAGTGCCGCCAGGTGATAGCGCTGCGAGAATCCAGCGACGTCGGTTTGATACACAGCGACCGCCGGGATACGCAGGTGGCGCGCCGCGAACGCGCCTGCGGCCCCGAGTACGAAAGGCGAGGCAAGATGCACCACGTCCGGCTTAAATTCCGCCAAGGTGTGCAACACGGTCGCCGAGGGAACCCCGACCGGAAGCGAGTTCACCAGGGGCACCATCACCGTGGCCACGCGCACGATTCGGGCACCCGCGTAGTGGGTGATCTCTTCTTCATGGTCACGGGCACCTGGGGCTATCACGATAGCCTCGTGCCCCCTGCGCTCAAGGTGTTCGAGCACCCTGAGCACGGAGTTTGTCACGCCATTGACGTTAGGAAGAAAGGCTTCCGCGACGATTGCTACACGCATACGCCAGATACTCCCCTTCCTCGGTCAACACCCATCGACTTCGATGATAAGAGTTGCTGTCCCTTCGCCAAACTTCCGATGAATCGAACAGGCAACGTTTACCGTATTTTCAACCAAAAACCATTGACGGGGAAATATTCACCGACTACGGTGTGCCCCATAGCACATTCTTGCTCGCTGAGGCTTCGGGTTTTCACTCCGCAGAGAAACCCCGGAGCCTACGTTCTTTCTAGGGACTTTGCCCCTTCCCCCTCACGAGAGGGAGCGCGCGGGAAGAAACTACAAATTACAAACTACGAACTACAAACTACAAACTACGCAGAAAACAACCAGTATTTAAGGAATACGATAATGATCACCGATCGCACCACCGCGCCTTCCTCCACCAACAACAGCGTCTCTCGCGAGGGGCTCGGAGCCATTACCAAGGGGGCCGTTGTCCCAGCGCCAGCCATCACCCCTACCGCGAACGACCCCACCTCACAGCTGGCACACCCCTCCCGTAGGACGATTCTGGGGGACATCACCGGCAGCGTCGGTGGGCTGTCCGCCGCCGCCCTTGCCGGGGTGGCGGGATTGGTCAACGCTGGGAAGTTCAGCGATACGAACGCCTAGGACGTGGGCACGCACACCGCGCCGGTTGAGGACTAGGTCCGACCGGCGCGGTCTTGTGCTTGAGACTTCCCCTATTGCAGCTTGATACGGATCTCCGGGTGCATATCCACGTGACGGAGCTTTTCCTTGCGCGCAATGAAGCGCCGGGTTACCAGATTGATAATCCACCAGATCAGGCCGAAAACAATGGTCACCACAGCCGCAGTGGAGGTCGCGGGTAGGAAAGACAGCGTCCACTTCCGCCCCTCCACCTTGACCAGGTCCGGGTCAGACTTGGCATAGGTCACCCAGACCCGTTGCCCCTCACCCAAGCCCGTCGGGTACAACAGCCCGGTGGCCGGGGAATGATAGATCCCCTCCTCGTCTTGATACTCCACGGTGGTGCGCCACCGCGACACGTCAGTCACCTTCGCCAGCGCCCGCCCGGGATCAGACTCGATCGTACGGTCGTTGAGGCCGGCACCAATCACCATGCCCACGCACCCCACCAGCGCACACGCGTACAGGAACAATGCCAGCTGATGCGCACGGCGTCGAATCCCCTCCGGGCGATAGTTAGGAATCTGAGCATGGTGAGCGTTCATTGCATGGCCACCTTCGCAGCGAGAGCCTCATGCATGGCTCGGCGAGTTGTCCGGGTGGTGCGCGCCTCGATCACATGGAAGCCACCGATGTCGGTGGTATCAATGAGCGCCTCTATCAACCCCTGCAGTGAATCAACCCCCAGGTAGTCGACCTCATAGGCTGCACACAGCGACTCGATGTCCACCCCGTGCGGGGTCCCGAAAGCTCGCTCGAAGCTGGGGCGATAATCCTCCCCACCAATCTCCAAAGTCTCGAAGATTCCCCCACCATCGTCGTTAGCAACCACGATAGTGAGGTTTTCCGGGCGGGCTGAATCCGGGCCGATCAGCAATCCGCCTACGTCATGCAGGAAGGTTACATCGCCTACCACGGCCACGCTGCGTGGAGCTCGAATCTCGTCTGGATGCGCCGCCTGGACGGCCAGCGCCACGCCGATCGCCTGAGAGGTCGTGCCGTCGATCCCCGCCGTTCCTCGGGCGGCGAAGGTATCGACACCATCAAAGGGGAGCCCCACCAGGCTCGCATCGCGGACCGGATTCGAAGAGCCAAGGAAAAGGGTATCTCCCGTGGCGAGGGTGTCTCCGACCGCTGCCATGGCGTGGAGCCCTGTAAATCCAAACTCCTCATTGTCGAGCACCTCTCGCACGGACTCCGCTGCCAGCTCGCTTGCAGCCTCGCAGAGCTTTACCCATTGCGCGCTGGGCGCACCGGATACCTTCACGCGCGAGCCTACCGCCGCAGCCCGGCGCGCGGGATCCGTGACCACCTCATTCCGAGTGAGCACGAGGAGCTCCACCTCCGGGTCTTCGATCAAGGCCAGGACCCCACGATGCAAAGTAGGGTGCCCGACCACCACCACCTGAGCGGGTTTGGTGTCTACGACATATCCCTCTGCTGAGACCTGCTGCTTGGAAAATACTCCCGCCGCCAACGGGTGGATGGGGCGAAATGGCGCAGGCGCGGTTGGCTCAGCGATGGTGGGAACCTCGGCGAGCTCCTCGGTCTCCCAGGCCTCATCGCCTGCGATGACAATGGTGTTCTTGCTAAGGTCCACCTCGATCTCACCGTGGTCGACGCGCTCAAGGCGCGCAGGGCCCGCCTTGAGCAGCTTATTCTCGGCGTCCCCCACCACAGCGGGCAGGCCGTCCACGAGCGGGGTATCCAAGGCCACGTTGATATGAACTTGGCCGCGCTGGAAGGCCTCATCGAAGACCGACCGAAGCTGGTGCAATTCTTCGCCCTGCACGCGTTCCTGCGTGATCTGGACGGTGTCGGCGACGTCGCCGAAGATGCCACGCTGGGTGATGGTTTGGTTTGCGCCTGTCCCCAGCAGCCTTTCAGGCCGATCAGCAGATATCATCGCCAATGGAACGTGGGAATGGGAGGCCTCCACCATGGCAGGCAGACAGTTGGCTACGGCGGTACCGGAGGTGGTGACCACGCCGACATGGCGCCTGGTGGCACGGGCCATTCCCAATGCCAGAAAGGACGCGGAGCGCTCGTCGATGCGGGTGTGCACGCGGATGTCGCTGCGTGCGAGCAACGCCAAGGACAGCGGTGAGTTCCGCGAGCCCGGGCAGATGACCACATCTGTCAGGTGACGTGCGAGTTCGGCGGCGACCAATTGGGCTAGCTCGGGCGAAGAAATCATGGTTCCCATTCTAGGGTCACCGCGCGAGGCTTCCGCTTCTAGTGGGCCACATACGGCGCCGCCTACCTACTGCTCGTGTGCCCGTTCCTCTTTCGCTCCGCTTGCCGCCGACGTACAGGAGCGATGAAATCCAGCCGGCCGCCTTTCGAGCGAGCGAATTGAGCTATTCCTTTTAAGAACGTTGCGTACTTAAATGTGAAAAGGTAGAGTTAGGAACGTTGCGTACTTAAACCACCACACCACCCAAGAAAGGTTCCCTTTCATGGACGACCACCCCACACCTCGCCGGCGTCCGCGACGCACCCACCAGCAAATCGAGGAAGCCATTCTCGGCGCGACCAAACGCTGCATCTTCGAAGGCGGCTACCCCCAGCTCACCTTTGAGCGGGTAGCCGAGTACGCCGAGGTTTCCAAGCACGTGATCTACCGGCGCTACCCTAACCGCGCAGCTTTAGCCATCGCCGCAACGTCGAGCTTGCTTCATGCCACATACGGTGACACCCCCGATACCGGAAGTCTCCGCAGCGACCTTTTGGCATGGTGGCGGATTCGCAACGCCGCCCCTAACCCCAAGGCCATGAGTGTGCTTCGTGGGACCCTGGCAGATGCCGGACCTGCAGAAATGGAACAATTCGAAAAGGTTGCGCGCGATATGCAAGCTGTGGTTGAGTCCTCCTTGCTTGCTCGAGCGGTTGCCCGCGGTGAGATCACCGAGCCGATCCCCGAAGGCATTTCCAAGCTGATCGTCCTTATTGTTCGCGACGGGGCTTTCTTCAACGCCATGTCTTATCGGGAGTTCGAAACCATCCTTGATAACGCCATTATCCCGGCGCTCCAGCGGCCGCAAGCTACCCCGGAACCCGCGGAGGACTCTCACCTGCACGCTCAATCCAACCTTCATCCCTAAACCGCTCCTAGAAAGAACCACCGTCATGCACGCAATCAAGACCGAGGGCCTGGTGAAGAAATTTGGCTCCTTCACCGCCTTGAACGACCTCAACCTCACCGTCGACAAGGGCGAGGTACACGGATTCCTGGGACCCAATGGCGCAGGCAAGTCCACCACCATCAGGGTTTTACTTGGATTACTCAAAGCCAACGCCGGCCGCGTCGAACTCCTCGGCGGCGACCCCTGGAAGGACGTCCTGGAGCTTCACAAGAAGCTCGCGTACGTCCCCGGTGACGTCACCTTATGGCCGGGGCTTTCCGGCGGAGAGGCCATCGACCTCCTGGGCAACATGCGCGGCGGGCTCAATCGGCAGCGGCGCGCCGAACTCATCGAGCGCTTCGAACTCGACCCCACCAAACGTGGCCGCCAATACTCCAAAGGCAACCGACAAAAGGTCGCGATCATTGCCGCATTGGCGTCTGACGTCGAACTACTCATCCTCGACGAACCCACCTCCGGCCTCGACCCGCTGATGGAGGCCATCTTCCAGGACGAGGTCGCCAAGCACAAGGCGCGCGGGACAACCGTCTTGCTTAGCTCCCACATCCTTTCCGAGGTAGAGGCGCTTGGTGATCGCGTATCTATCATCCGAGCCGGTCATATCGTACAAACCGGCACGCTCGAACAGCTGCGCGGCCAGGCGCGCTCCCATATCGCAGTCACGCTCGACCAGGTTCCACCGCTTGCGATTGCAGGTCTTGCCGACGCCAAGGTGGACGGCCATCGCCTGCAGGCGACCGTGGATCCGGCCGAGATCGACTCGGTACTCGCGCAGCTTCTCCCACTGGGAGTCAGTAATCTCAGTGTCACTCCGGCCTCGCTGGAGGAGCTGTTTTTGGATCTCTATGGCGACCATGACGACGCACACCGCGCAGACAACCCTGCCATGCGGAAGGAGGCCTAGGTATGCTCACTGGCGCACGCCCCTTGCTTCGGGCAACCTTGAAACAGAACCGTACCTTCATCGCACCGTGGGCCATGATCATCATGGTGCTGTCGGCCTCCTCCATCTTGGCCTACCGCTGGGTATTTCCCGACCTAGCGGACCGTCAGGGCCTTGCGGCCGCGATGGGCTCCAACCCCGCGCTCGAGATCGTCTTCGGCCCAGCCCGAGACATGCTCACCAACGACGGATTCAATGCCTGGCGCGCAGGACAGCTTGGATGCCTTTTCGCAGCCCTGCTGGGCATCATGCTTATTGTGCGCAATACTCGCGCGGATGAAGACTCCGGCAACGCGGAGTTCATCGCTTCCGGAGTAATTTCGCGTCCGGCGCGCCTGCTGGTTCCCGTGCAGCTTTCGGTCATAGCCGCCCTCGTGGTGGGTGTGGTGACCTTTCTGGGAACGTGGGCCAGCGGGGGCCAGCTCAATCCCAGCGCCCTGATCGCGGCCACGTTCGCCGGTTCGGTCCTGGTGTGGGGTGGCGTTGCCGCGATCGCCGCCCAGCTTGGCGCCGATTCCCGCACGGCGTCAAGCCTGGCGATGGGGCTCATGGGAGTCATGTACGTCTTCCGCGGTTATGTTGACTCCGCGGACCTGCCAAGCTGGGCCCTATGGCTCACGCCTTTTGGCTGGGCGGGCAAGACCGGAGTCGCGGTGGAAAATAATTGGTGGCCGCTGCTGGTCTTTGTAGTGGCAGATGTCGTGCTCGTGCTCATCGCGCTGGCGCTGCAGTCCCGCCGTGACTTCGGGCAGGGCCTGCTTCCCCAGCGCCCAGCGCAGCCGTCTGCACCGAACATGGGAGTGTTTATGCTTGCGTGGCGCACCCACCGCGGCGCGGTGAGCACCTGGTTGCTCGCCTTCGCACTGCTGGGCACGATCTTCGGCAACCTCGCGACCACTGTCGGGGAGACTTTTGCCGCCAACCCCGCCATCGCGGCCAGCATGGCGGCGGGAGCAACAACCGAGGAGGAGCTGATCTTCGGCTTCATCCGAACTATCTTGTCCTTGGTGGGCATCATCGCCGCTATAGCCGGAGCCCAGATCATCCTTCGCGTCTACTCCGAGGAAATCGACTACCGGATCGAACCCCTCCTTGCAGGATCCCTGCGCAGGTCCCGCATGCTAGCCAGCCACGTTGCAGTCGCCTTTGGACTTTCTGCCTGCGGGCTATTGATCGCGGGAACTGCCATGGGGGTGGTGGCGTCTTCGAATAGCGAGGCCATTGCCTTTACCGACGTCCTGCGCCAGGCAGCGGCAATCATCCCCGCCGTGTGGCTGCTGGGGAGCATCGCGGTGGCTGCGGTCGGCGCGCGCCCTGCGGCGCGGCTGGCCTCCTGGGCGGTGATCGTGGCCACCTTCGCCATCACCCTGCTTGGGCCGACGTTCAAATTCCCAGACTGGGCTATGTCGATAAGCCCCCTGTATCACGTACCTACCGTCATCGGGCAGGACAGCGCCACCCCGCTGGTGTGGCTGGGATTGATAGCTGCCGCTTTCCTCGCGATCGGTTTCGCGGGCTACCACAGGCGCGACATCGTCTAAGCCCTCCCGGCGCAAAGCCAGGGGAACCCCGCCTGACCAGGGTGAAAATCCATGGTCAGGCGGGGCATTTTTGCCACTACTTGCCTTCCTAGTGGGCTTCGGCTGCGAGGTGCTGTCCGGTGAGGGTGTTTGCCTTGGCCAGTTGCTGCGGAGTGCCTTCGAATACGATCGTGCCGCCGCCGGCGCCGGCGCCGGGCCCCATGTCGATGATCCAGTCGGCTGCCGCCATGCAGGCAACGTTGTGCTCCACCGCCACCACCGTCTTGCCCTGCTCGACCAGGCCATTCATCATCGTGATGATGGTCTGGGTGTCCTTAAGATGAAGGCCCGTGGTGGGCTCGTCGAGGACGATGATGTCGGCGCCGTCATTCATCTGCGCGGCCAGCTTCAGGCGCTGCCGCTCGCCGCCGGAGAGGGTGGACAGGGGCTGGCCTATGCGCAGGTAGCCGAGCCCGACGCTGGAGAGCCGGTCGAGAATCTTCTTGGCCTCACCGGAGCTAAACACGCCTCGCGCGCGGTCGACCGACATGGCGAGCACGTCGGCGATGGAGTAATCCTGCTTCTTTTTGTCGCTGATGGTGTAGGCCAGGACTTCTTCTTTGAAGCGCTTTCCGCCACACTGTTCGCAGGTGCTGGCCACACCTGCCATGATGGCAAGATCCATGTAGGTCACACCCAGGCCGTTGCAATTCGGGCATGCGCCTTCGGAGTTGGCCGAAAACAGCGCGGCCTTGACCCCATTGTCCTTGGCAAACTTGGCGCGGATCTTGTCTAGCAGGCCCGTGTAGGTCGCCGGATTCGAGCGGCGCGAACCACGAATGGCCGACTGGTCCACCACCAGCACCCGCTCCCCAGTGAGCCCGTCCATGAGGGTGGATTTACCGGAACCGGCGACACCCGTGACCACCGTGAGCACGCCCAAGGGGATCTGTGCCTCCACACCATGGAGATTATTGCGGCTGACGGGACCGATTTTTATGCTTTCCGACGCCGAACGTGGGCTTTCGTTGATGTGGATCCCGCGCTCGAGGTAGTCAGCGGTAATCGAGTTCGTCTCCTTCAACCCCTCCGGGGTTCCCGCGTAGACGAGCTGGCCACCCTCGTCGCCGGAGCCTGGGCCGATGTCCACGATGTGATCGGCGATGGCGATGACCTCGGGCTTGTGCTCGACCACAAGAACGGTATTGCCCTTGTCTCGAATCTTTTTCAGGAGGTCATTCATCTTGGTGATGTCGTGTGGATGCAGCCCCGCAGTCGGCTCGTCGAAGACGTAGGTGACATCGGTCAGCGGGGACCCGAGGTGCCGCACCATCTTCACGCGCTGGGCTTCGCCGCCGGATAACGTTCCCGCCGGGCGATCGAGCGAGAGGTAGCCAAGCCCCACCTCCACCATGGCTTGCAGGATGGATCCCAACGAATCGAGCGCCGGCTTGACCCGCTTGTCCTCCAATCCCGCGATGAACTGGGCCAACTCGTCGACCTGCATCGCCTGGCACTCGGAAATGGTCTTGCCTGCGACCTTTGCGGTGCGCGAGGCCTCATTGAGCCGGGTGCCCTGACAATCCGGGCAGGTGGAGCGAGTGGAAATCCGCGCGACGAACTCCACGATCTGCTTGGCCTTGGGCGGTTCCGGGCGGTCGATCCACAGCCTGCGGATGCGGGTCACCAAGCCCTCATAGGTGACGTTTTTGCCGTCGACCTTCACCTTTTGCTGCGGGGCGTGCAGGAACCACTCGCGTTCTGCCTCCGTGTAGTCCTTGATCTTCTTGTCATTATCGAGGCTGGGGTCGTTGCCGTAGGTTTGCCAATACCACTGGTCCACCTCAAAACCCGGCGCGGTGATCGCGCCCTCGTTCAGCGACTTGGACTCATCGAGAAACGCGGAGTAGTCCAAGGTAGCCGCCTCGCCGGAGCCCTCGCAGGTCGGGCACATGCCCTCGGGGAGGTTGAAGGAGAAGTGCCCGGAGGTTCCCACATGTGGCTCCGACAGGCGTGAGAACACCAGGCGCAGCATGGAGTTGGCGTCGGTGGCGGTACCCACGGTGGATCGGCTGGAGGCGCCCATGCGCTCCTGGTCGATGATGATGGCCGGGGAGAGGTTTTCGAGAACGTCCACGTCGGGGCGTGGAAGCGACGGCATGAAACCTTGTACGAAAGCGGAGTAGGTTTCGTCGATAAGCCTGCGCGACTCGGAGGCGATCGTGCCAAACACCAGCGAGGACTTGCCCGAGCCGGAAACGCCGGTGAAGACGGTGATCCTGCGCTTGGGGATGTCCACATCCAGGTTCTTGAGGTTATTTACCCGCGCGCCGCGCACACGGATGATGTCATGCCCATCGGCGATATGTGTCATGCCAATAATTCTGCCATGCACCATCCCCGAACCCTAAGTGGAAATAAAGGTTTTTTTCCGCTCCTTTCAGGAATTTCTTAGCTGCTCAGGGAAGGTGCTCGCCTCGTATACCTCGTTCCAACAGGCCGCGCGTGTTAATAACGAACGCGCAAGCAGAGCGCGTGCACGAAGCCATGTTTGACCAGGTCCTCAAAACCAGTCCTCTAGCCCACTCCTTCAACCAGGTTCCTAGGCCCCGCGCTTAAGCCCGGCCTTCCAGGAACGGCCAGCATTCCCGTACCCGGTTCAGCCACCAGTCACGCCGAGGCCCGGGTGCCGTGAGGCCCTCGAGGCGCTCAGGTTCGGGAGCCAACATCTCGACTTTCACTTGCCCGTCGACAAGCTCGCGCGTTGCCGTCACGTCTTCGACAAACAGGCTTTGCGTGGCCAATCCGGCCGCCGCCGGGGGCACGTCAAAATCATCATCGTCGGCATGCTTCGGCAAGGCGGCGACCGCGGCCAGCCCGGCGTTCATGCCCACGCCCGTATCCAGCGCGCTGGCAACGGTGATGTCCAACCCGCGCGCCCGCATAAACTCGGCGATCGTCAGCACAGCCCGCGGCCCGCCGAGTGGGGCCGCCTTGACCACGGCAACATCGGCCGCGTGACGCCTGGCCACCTCATAGGGGTCCTGCGCACGCCGAATGGACTCATCCGCGGCCACGCGCACGAACAGTCCGTTGCGCACCAGGAACTGACGCAGTTGCGCGAGTTCGTCAACGCTCGCACACGGCTGCTCCAGGTAGTCGACTGGGGCGAGCTGCCTCGCCGCCGCTAACGCTTCCTCCACGCTCCAGCCCCGATTGGCGTCAACGCGGATCACCGCATTCGGCAAGATGTCTCGCACGGCCGCCACGCGGGCGACATCGTCGGCAAGCGTCTGCCCCTTCTCGGCCACCTTCACCTTGACCGTTCGCACTCCCGGGTAGCGGGCGAGAACCTCAGCCACCTGCCCCGCGGGTACCGCGGGGATCGTGGCGTTAACCTCCACCACGTCGCGCAGGAACGCCGGTGGGCCGTCGAAAGCCATCTCCATCCCACACCGCAACCAGGCTGCGGATTCCTCCGGACCGTATTCCACGAAGGGGGAAAACTCACCCCACCCGGCGGTTCCCTCGATGAGCAGGGCCTCGCGGGTGGTTACCCCACGAAAAGGCACGCGCATGGGAAGCGCAACCACGTGCGCGCGGGCGAGGACCTCATCGATATTGGGCCAGGATGAGTCGGAATGTGTTTCTTCGGTCATACCTTTGACTATATTTCACCAGCCCCCTTACGTTAATCTCACAAGCCCCGACACCTACGCAGTTTCGGCCACCGCCGCCCAGGCGCGACATCTGACACCCGTGGACTTTCAGATCCCACGCGCCAGTATCACTGGAGTCATCGGCCCATCCGGCGCCGGAAAGTACACCCTACTGCGCATGGTCGTTGGCACCCAGGCCACCATCCGCGGGAGGCTGCCCGTACTCGGACTTTCCGCGGGATCACCAGCACCTCTGCGGCGCGTGGGTCATGCCATGCAACAAGCCAGCGTCTATGCCGACCTAACCGTCGCCGAGAACCTCGCCTATTGCGCCGGCTTGCTCAAAAAGCCGCGCTCCCGCGTGGAGGAAGTCATCGAAAGCCTTGGTTTACAGGACAAATCCACACCATTGTGCACAATCTAAGCGGTGGGCAACACTCCCGCGTCAGCCTGGGCATGGCGCTCATCGGCGGGCCCGAGGTCCCCATTCTCTTTTGAACCGACGGTCGGACTTGACCCCATTCTGAGAAGACAATTGTGGAAGCCAATTGTAGACAATGTTTAGACACATGCAGGATCAAGGCACCACGCTCATTATCTCCAGCCACGTGCTCGACGAGGCCGAGCACTGCGACCACCTCCTGGTCCTGCGCGGTGGTCATTGGACTACTCGGCGTGGACGTTCACGTTCCGATGTGGCAATTTTTCGCCGTCACGCTTGCCGACGCCCTCGCCGGCACCGCGCCCGGGTTGCTTGCATCCTCGTTCGCTCGCACGCAGTTTCAGGCCGGCCAATTCACGCCGGCCCTCATCTTTCCCCAGTTCCTGCTCTGCGGATTGCTGGTACCCCGCGACGACCTGCCAAACAGCATTGGAGAAACTCTCCAAGGTGTTGCCCTTAAGTTATGCCGTGGATGTCATCACCAAAGTCAGCGCCGGTGACACAGCCACCGGGCTGGAAATGGCAGCTCTGGTAGGCTTTCTGGTGGTGTTCCTCGGGTTGGCAGCGGCGTCTATGCGTAGGCAGACCCCGTGAGGGTCGCACCTATAGAATGAAGAAATGACCACTAGTCCCAAAAGCAAGTACAGCACAGACAATCCGTTTAAGCCGGAGCTGTGGAAGCCCGTGCCCGGCTTCGAGGATCTTACCGATATCACCTATCACCGCCTGCGCGGCAATACCCGCGCCGACGGCGTGGTACGCATCGCCTTCGACCGCCCGGAGGTGCGCAACGCCTTCCGCCCCCACACCGTCGACGAGCTCTACCGCGCCCTCGACCACGCACGAAGGACCCCGGACGTGGGAACGGTGCTCATCACCGGCAACGGTCCGAGCGTGAAGGATGGCGGCTGGGCCTTTTGCTCCGGCGGCGATCAGCGCATCCGTGGCCGCTCCGGCTACCGCTACGCCAACGAGCACGCCCACGACGACGCCACCGCGGATGCCTCCACCGTCGACGAAGCACGCACCAAGGTCGAGGGTGGGCGCCTGCACATCCTGGAGGTTCAGCGGCTCATCCGCACCATGCCGAAGGTCGTCATCGCCGTGGTCAACGGCTGGGCCGCCGGTGGCGGGCATTCACTTCATGTGGTCTGCGATATGACCGTCGCCTCCCGGCAGGAGGCTCGTTTCAAGCAGACCGACGCCGACGTCGGATCTTTCGATGCTGGATATGGCTCCGCCTACCTGGCAAAGATGGTGGGGCAAAAGTATGCCCGCGAGATCTTCTTCTTAGGTCGTACCTACGATGCCCAGCGCATGTATGAAATGGGTGCCGTCAACGAGGTTGTCGACCACGCCGACCTCGAAGACGCCGCCATCCAGATGGCCCGGGAAATCAACGGAAAGTCCCCCACCGCCCAGCGCATGCTGAAGTTTGCCTTCAACCTCACCGACGACGGCCTCATGGGCCAGCAGGTCTTCGCCGGTGAGGCGACCCGCCTGGCTTATATGACCGATGAGGCCGTGGAGGGCAAGAACTCCTTCCTCGAAAAGCGTGATCCGGACTGGTCGCCGTTTCCTTACTATTACTAAAGGTCAAAGGTGCGCCACAGCCACTGCGCCGCTGGGTTGCGGCCTCCCCCCACTTGGTTAAGGACTCCCCACAATTTCCGAACGACGTCCTTGACCGGCGTGCGGCGCGCCTCGGCTAGAACTGGCTGTTGCGGGGGATGTCCTAGGTAGCCTGCCACGGAGTTGAGCACCTCGTTGGCGATCCAATCATCTACCCGCACACCGTCTATGGTGGTGAATTCTTCCGACTCGCCAAGATACCGAAAGTGCCGGTCGAACACGTGCAGTGCCTCCGCCACATCCGGATTCGCCAGCGGATTTGAGGCTATCTGCGCGATGGCGATCGCGGTATCGAGATCCGGGTTTCCGGTTGCGACCCCGCCCTTGGGCTCAAAGGTGCCGCGCTCAAATAACACGTCGAAGACCACCCTGGCTTCGTCGGCAAGCTGGTGCAGTGTGTTGCTTTGCGGCACGCTCAGCCACGCAGTTTCGGCCGCTTGATGCAGGGCAGAACCAATAAGACTAGAATCGCGCCGTGCCACGGCATAGGCGATGGTGCCAGCCTGTGGGGCGGTGGCGGCAACAAAGCTGCCATCCATCAGCATGCGATCGAAACCCACTTGGGGGCGCACCGGGGCTGGCATGGAGTCTTGCTGATATCTCCTTCCCAGTGCTGCCGCAGTCCCTTCCGGATCAGCATCACAGACCGTGTCCTCCTTTGAACAAATGCTTATTACCTTGCCCTCGAAGCGGTCGAAAGCTCCGTCAACGCGATGCCCCGCAATGCCCCCAAATCCTGGGGAAGGATCCCCGTAGTTCGTTCCCACCAGCCGCGCCCCATCCTGTGGTCCTCGCTTGGGATCGGAGAGCAAGATGGCACCAAGGGTCTTTCCAACCGTATTATCGTCCATCCCCTCAAACACATCGCCTACGATGTCCGCTCCTTGGGAGTAGCCGACAAAATACAACGCCGAGTCTGGGCACTGCGCTCGCACCTCATCCACATGTTGTTGGAGGGTACGCCGGCCCATGGTCTGCGAGTCCTTGTAGGAAGGAAAGCCATCGAGGCCGTTGTTGTTATTGGAGGGGATCACCCCGGCGGTGCCATCATAAGGAAGCTGCCAGGTGCGCACATTGTCATAGTTCTTTTGCAGCGTCGCCGCATAATTATTGCCCACAACAAGTCCCAAGGGGTAGTTGGGATCATCGTTGGGGTTAGCCGAGCCGGATCCCCCGGCGGTCATCACCTCCACCGCCGGGCAGACCTCAGCGACAGAGGCCGTTGTGGCGGCTGCAGCAGTCGCATCAGTTGTAGCAGCTGCGGCGGTGGGCGTCGGCAAGCATGAAACCGACGCGATGGTCGCCGCAACGCTCGCTGCGACGGTGGCTGTAACGGTGGAGCGAACGGAAGCTGCTGCAAGTTCTAGGGGCGAGTGCATGGCAATTCCTTGTCATCGAAAGAAGACTCCTGGCCAAGATTTTATGCCAGTCAGGTGGGGTTATTATGTGTGGGTGCCCATACTCGAGCCTTTTATCGTCGACCCCGCCGCCATCGATGCGACCCTCAGCCTGCTTGAGGAGTCCATCGCCGGCCAGCGCAGCTTCGTCCCCTTGCCTTCCGACGACCCGGCGCGCGCACAGCTACTGCGCCGCAGCATGCGCACCGGCGAGCCTATCGACGAAGGCATCGCCGTCGTGGTCGCCACCTCCGGGTCCACCGGCACCCCCAAAGGCGCGATGCTCACCCCCGCCAACCTGGTGTCTTCCGCCGACGCCACCCACCAGTTCCTGGGCGGAGAAGGCGCATGGCTCTTAGCGATGCCCCCGCACCACATCGCAGGCATCCAAGTATTGGTGCGCTCCTTGGTCGCTGGCATCGACCCGCTCGTGGTCGACGTCCGCGGCGGCTTCCACGTCCCCACCTTCGCCCAGGCCGCAAGCCGCCTGGCCGGCGAGAGTTCTCGCTGCTACACGGCGCTGACGCCGATGCAGCTTCTCAAAGCAATGGACACCCTCGTCGGCATCGAGGCCTTGCGCCTTTTCGACGCGATCTTGGTGGGCGGTGCTCCCTTGCGTGCCGACGATGCCCGCGCAGCGCGCGAACTCGGCATCACCGTGGTCAGCACCTATGGTTCCTCGGAGACCTCCGGCGGCTGCGTCTACAACGGCCGCCCGATCCCGGGCGCCCAGGTTCGGGTTGTGGGCGAAAGGATCCACCTGGGTGGACCGATGATCTCCCGCGGCTATCGCAACGTGGACAGCGATGCCTTTTCTGATGGCTGGTTCATCACCTCTGACACCGGCTACCTGGACAACGGCGTGCTCACCGTCACCGGGCGCATCGACACCATCATCGATTCCGGCGGACTCAAGATTCACCCGGAGGTCCTCGAGCGCCGCATGACCGACCTGGCATCCGTCACGGCCGCCTGCGTGGTCGGCGTGCCGGATCCCCGGCTCGGCCAGGCTATCTGCGCGGCCTATGTGGGCACTGCCGCCCCCACGGACATCATCGAGGCGCTCGATGACCTGCCCCGCTGGCAGCTCCCCAAGCAGGTGCTACGCGTAGACGCGCTGCCCCTGACCGGCCCCGGCAAGGTGGATCGGCGCGCGGTCATCGCCATGTTTGGGCAAGCCTAGCTCGACTTGTATCCGTACTGGCGGACAACCGCTTCGATCTTTTCTTTGGCTTCAAGCAACCCACTTCCAGTCTCCTCACGGTACGCCTTGATCGCCGCCACGGTCTTGCCCTCGCTTAGCAGGGAATGGATCGCCGCCGAGACCTCGTTGGTGCGGGCCGAGGCTACCTCCGGCATCCCACTGGACCCGGTGTGTGCCACCATCTCAACGCCGAGATCTGCAGACAAGGCCCGCACCTGCTGGTTAAGCTGCAGCACCTGTCGCTCAAGGGCCTCGACGCGTCCTTCGAGGCGGCGTGCGTAGGCATCGTCGGAAGTGGACTTGAAAAACATCGGCTCCTCCTTATCTACAAGCGCTGGCTGCGAAAATAAGGACACGACCTTTATGACTCAGGTTGCACTTGTTGAAAACGTCGGTTTCGGCTCAGTATAGTGGCGCCTCCGGCTAGGCGCAGTGCACACCGACACTGCGAGACCCCACGCCACGACCCACCGGTGTTTATAGCGCTTCAGAATAATAAGCCAGCGTGATGAGCAGGAAGGCACTAGCTAGTAATCCCAGTACCGCGAAGGACACTAGCTTGTTCTTGTGACGAAGCCCCGCATACAGGGCAGCGATCCAAACCCGGACCCGCAGGAAGCCAAGAGAAGATTCCCCCACTCCCCCTCGATCGACTTCACGTTGAACCGGTAAATGACCACCGCAGTCCACGTCACGCCCATCGCCAGCAGGATCGAACTCTCGGAAATAAGTTGTGATGTACTTAGTGGATCACGTTTCTGCATCGTTGTCTTAGCATTCTGCTCCTGCTATACCAATAATTCCTGATGCGACAACACCAGCAATACCGAAGTCGTCTTCACGTACTCTCCGTTCAGATACAGCTCCACACTCTGTCCATCTTTTTTCACTACCGCCGTCACAGTGTGCCATCGGAATACGTGATCGTTTGGTTGTTTTCTATCTTCTAGGTCGTGGCTTCACTCGAAGCGAGTAGGTTCAACAGATTGAGCTGGCATGGCTAGTGCAAAAGCTGCACCCAAACACGCGAATGTTGTAGCTAAAGATCTTTTTCGAGTTCGATTGCCGATCATCATTTACTCCAATCATTGGGTAAACACGTTCTCCCTTCCATGGCTAAATAAAGCGACATGCATTTTCACGACCCTTTACATGTCGTTATGTAACTGTTATCGACATAGCGATGGGTTCAGATTACGGAATAGCTGCTGTCGAAAGGCTTTTTTTGGCCGCTTGCTTGCACGCCTACGAGTACACCTTTGAGGGCAGGCAGACACACGCCTCGCCACGGACACGCCCGCTGTGGTTCGTACGAACTTCGCACCGAGTTGTGCCCGCGTGGCCCGCGCTCATCGCTGCCCATGTGGGTGCTGCGCTAGCCACGAGCATTACCTTTTCGCCTAGGTGTTTTTGGGCTTCGATGGGCACCCGGGGGACAATAGAGGACATGTCTTTGAACGAATCGAATGGTCCACAGGCTAGCTACCCGGGCGCCACCCCAGCCCAGTGGCTCGAAGGCGCACGCCCGCACACGTGGGCCAATGCCTTCGCCCCGGTCATCGCCGGCACCGGCGCCGCCGCCTTCGCGGGTGCTGCAAGCTGGTGGCGCGCGCTTCTGGCGGCCGTGGTGGCGTGGGCGCTGATCATCGGCGTCAACTACGCCAACGACTATTCCGATGGAATTCGCGGCACCGACGAAGACCGTACCGGACCGCTACGGCTTACCGGTTCGCGCCTCGTGGAGCCGAAGAAGGTGAAGTACGCGGCCTTCTTATCCTTCGGAGTGGCGGCGGTGGCGGGCATCGCACTCTCCATCGCTAGCGCGTGGTGGCTCATCCTCGTGGGCGCGGCCTGCATCCTGGGCGCTTGGTTCTACACCGGCGGCAAGAATCCCTACGGCTACCGCGGCCTGGGCGAGGTCGCCGTGTTCGTCTTCTTTGGCCTCGTGGCCGTGATCGGCACCCAATTCACCCAGGCGGGCACCGTCACCTGGGTTGGCCTCGTGGTCGCCATCGCGGTGGGTTCGATGTCCTCGGCGGTCAATCTGGTCAACAACCTGCGTGACATCCCCACCGACGCCGAATCCGGCAAGATCACCCTCGCCGTGCGTTTGGGCGATGCACGCACCCGCACCCTTTATGCCATCCTGGTGTGCATTCCGTTTGTGGTCACCGCGCTGCTTGCCACCCAAACGCTGTGGGCAATCGCCGCCATCGTCGTGGCCCCGCTGCTGTGGCAGGCCTCGCGCCCGGTGATGACCGACGCCGGCGGGAAGGCTCTCATCCCGGTCCTGGGTGCCACCGGTCGCTCCATGGCCATCTGGTCGGTGATCACCGCCCTAGCCTTGGGATTTGGGGGCTAGGTGATCGCCCCGGATGCCGGCCGCAGACTGGGTTCGGATAGGCAACCGATGGGCGTCGGCAAGCAATAACAAGCACGCCACCAGCACTGATTCCATCCTCCCTTGACAAAAGGGGCGGTGGTAAGTGCCGGTGGCGCGCTTGCGTTATGGAAAGCTGCCCCTAGCGGTTGGCCAGCTCTTGGCGGACCCATTCCTTGTGTGCCTTGCGCTGGGAATCCCACAAGGCCACGGCCTCGGTGGCGCGGATGCGCATCCCCTTGAACACGAACATCGACAACGGCATGGCGACGAGAAGCGCCAACGTCGCTGAGATCAGAAGCGGCACGGGCGCATCAATGGCCACGGCGATGAGCTGAATGACCACGGTGAGCACAATGAAAAGCCCCAAGCGGGCGAGGCCATACAACGTCACATTCTTGCGGGCGGCTGCGCGAACGGCGGGATCGCGCACCGGCTCCGGTGCGGATGAGTTTTCAGTCACCTCACCTACCCTACTCGGTCGTTCACCGGCGCGCGTATCCCCTCACCACACCACGGGCAGCTGAAGGCGGAAGAACAACCCGCTGCACCTCACTGGCGCATTGCTTGGCGCTAGTTCAAACCCAGAAGCGGGCCAGTGGGCCACCCCGCGTGGGGCCCGAAGTCTGCGTAGTTTTCTACGGCACCGGCTATGGCCGAGGTATCCCTGGTGTGTGCCGAGGAGATCATATTTCGGGTATTGTGCGAACTCAGGAACCGGCCACCGCACGCGCATCTGTAGCGCACGGCCGCCATACGAGTAACTGTTGGAAGGAACCATCACGTGGGAAGGCTTCTGCTGCTTATCCTCCTCATCGCCGCCGCCATTGTAGTGTGGAAGGCCTTCGGCCCCGCCACCTGGAAGCGCAACAATCAGGTCGCCGCACCGGCGCCGATCAAAGGCCCCGACGACGATGAGCAATTCCTCTGGGAGCTGGAAAAGAAGCAGTTCAAGGAGAAGCGGGAGAAGCAAAAGGCCGAGGAACTAGCCCGCCAGGAAGAAGCCATCGAGCGAGCGCGGCAACGGTTCCACCAGTCGGAACCCGGCACAAAAGTAGGACCCTCCCCCGGCCAAGCCGACTCCCCCGATTCGCACCCACGCGCTATTTCGCCGCAGACCCCGGCCGGTGATCCTGCCGCGCCCTCAGACCCGGCCGATGGCGAGGACAACGAGGAGGGGAAGAAGCAGTAAGAACGAAAATGCGGCTTGTCCATCAGGCCTGCGCCCACTTATTCGCCCCGTGCGTGGCCTGCCACACCTGATTTCTTTTGGCCGGGGCGCGCTTTCCGGATGCATTCACCAAGGTCGACGCCGTTTCTACCCCGTCACTCCACCCACCTCTTTAGTTAGCTTACCCTTGCCTATATAGTTGGGGGTATGTCTGCAGCTCAGCAACCCACCACCCCTCATGCTTCCGCACCCTTGTCGAGTGAGCTCAAGAACAAGGCTGCGCAACTATTTAAGGTGATGAGCGATCCCACTCGCCTCGGCCTGCTGTATTTGGTCGCCGAGTCGCCCGAGGGACGGTTGTGCTGCGCTGACCTTTCCAACGCTTTGAAGATTTCCGCGCCGACGGTGACCCATCACATGAAAAAGCTCGAGTCTGTTGGCTTGGTCCGCCGCAACAAGGAGGGTAAATGGGCCTTCTACGAGGTCAATGACTCCGAGTTCAACCGCGTTGACCGGCTCATCAACGCGCTGTAATTACCATGTACTGCCCAGGCTTAGGCGCTGAGAATGACTGTCCGGGGCTGCCCGTGCGTCAATAATCTAGGAACGAAAAGCCTCCCACCGAGGCCATAGAAATGGCTTCGGTGGGAGGCTTCGTGCGCTTTTTGCCTTGCGACGGTTATCGTTCCTTGGCTTGTCCCTCTCGCGTTGCCCCAGACACTAGCTTCGGTTAGAGGTCATAGGGATGGAAGTCACGCTCGAGGCATACAACCCTTAGTTCAGACCGGCGTAGGAGTGCAGGCCGGAGACCACCATGTTGATGAAGAACAGGTTGAAGACCATCATGGCCAACGCGGCGATGTTAATCCAGGCAGCACGCGAGTCGCGCCAGCCGGCGGTCGCGCGGGCGTGCAGGTAGGCGGCGTAGAGAATCCAGGTAATAAAGGACACGGTCTCCTTCGGGTCCCAGCCCCAGAAGCGACCCCACGCGGACTCGGCCCAGATCGCACCGAGAACGATGCCCAAGCCAAGCACAGGCACGGTGACGATAGCGGTGCGGTAGGCCACGGTATCCAAGGCCTTCGCGGACGGCAACGGCTTGGCGATGGCGCCGAGGATCCCCTTCTCCTTGCCCTCAGGCTGGAACATGCGCAGGATGTACAGCAGCGAGGCAACGCCGGAGATCAGTCCGATGGAGGCGCCGGTGGCCACGGTACTCACGTGGATGGGTAGCCACATCGACTTCAGCGCCGGAACCACCGGGGCGGAGTCGGAATACAGCTTGGTGCCACCAAAGAACATCAGGGCAAGAATCGGCACCAGCACCCAGGTCCACATGATGCGCAGATCCTTGCGCTGCAAGAAAACTGCGGCCACGGCCATGCAGAACAGCGAGATGACCAGCACGTACTCGTACAGGTTGCCGAATGGGAAGCGACTGACGGACAAACCACGGGAGACCGCGGAGACGGCGTGGACGATTACGCCGAGCCACACGATCATCTGGGTCATGTTCGCGAACTTCTCGGCACTCGCCTCCTTGGAGGCTAGCGTGTCCCGCAGCTCCTGCTCGCTGGCGGCGGGAGCCGCCACTGTAGACGTCGGCACGCTGTCGGCATCGGAGGTGCCGGCGCCGACGGCGACGAGCTCGCCCGACTTTATGGCCTCGAGCTCACGGTTGAGGTCGATGATGGCACGGGAGCGGCTGTAATAGACGATGGCCAACACAAGGCCGATGAAATAGATGACGAACGCCGAGCCGAAGGCAACATCCGACAGCGAGGCGAGAGTGTTGTTGACATTCATAATGACCTAGGACCTAGTTTCGTGAGGTTCTTCATGCCGGCCAAACAAGGACAGACAACGTACAAGGACAAACAAGAAATAAGAAAGCGCCCCCCTGTTTGAAAGGGAACACAGTTGGCTTACACCATACACCTGACTTTTGGCAGCTCCAAGGGGGAAAAGGCGATAGCGGAGCTTTCCGACGAGCACCGCCACGACCACGGTGGCTGAAACCGTTCACCGCCCGCGCCTTTTTCCATCTTAGCGATATTTTCCGACACACTGTCGGAAAATCGGGGACTGCGGCTGCGCGCGGACGCTACCCCCTTAAAAGAAGTCAACCGGACATAAGAAGCAGACTTACCCGCCCCCGATCAGTCCTCGTCGTCATCTGGGTCCGGCAGCCCCAGAATGCGACGATGGATCCGCTCGTATTCCTCGCCCCAGCCCGCGCGGTCGGTGCGAGCAAGCGCGCCGGTCTCCACATAGGTGACGGTGTCAGATACCGGGCGCAGGCGCACCCACACGCGGCGGCGCTTGATCACCAGGGATCCGACCAGCGAGCCCAGGGCGATAAGCGTCATAGCCAAGACCCACACCTGCGAGGGGTCGTGACTGATCTGATAGTTGGCGAATTCCTCGGCGCCGTCGAAGGTGATCACCGTGCCGTCGTCCAAGGTGATGGACTCGCCCACGGAGAGGTTCGTGCGTTCGAGTTTTTGCAGCGCGCCGGAGTGCAGCAAGGACGTGTCCAGGCTAAACAGGCCCTGACCCACGCCAGTGTCGAGGCCGTTGTCACCACGGTAGATATCGATGGCCACCGCGGGGTCGGTCATCGCGGGGTAGCTGGAGGAAAGCAGCTCACCGTTTTCGCCATCCCACTGTGCGGTCGGGGCGAACAGGCCCTGGATTGCAAGCTGGTGCTGGCGGCGCTCATACAGATCAGGGTACATGCCGGCCGGCGGATCGAAGCGCATGGCACCGGAGGACAGGAAGAAGGTCGGGTCATCGGGGCGCCATTGGACGGTCTGCGTGCGGGACTCGCCGTTAGGCCAGGTCACGGTGAAGGTCGGCGCGAAGCCGTGGCCCTGGAGGTACACGCGATCGCCCGCGATGCGCAGCGGGTGGTTGACCTCAAGGGTGTAGTCCTGCCAGGTACTCGGGTCGGAGTTGATGTCCTCGCCCTCGGCGTAGGAAATCTCCGAACGGAACATCTCCGCCTGGCCGTTGGGAAGGTAATCGGCCTCGAAGCTGTGCACCTCGAAGCAGAAGGGGTGCAGCCCCGTACCGTCGAAGTTCACGCCGGCCCGGAAGGAGTCATAGTTGGCGGTCGCGGTATTGCAGAACTCGGTATTCATTCCCTCCTTGTCGGAGGCCACCACGATGACCTGGCCCTCGTAGGAGAAAACCCGGCCGATGGCGATCGCCACCAGCATGCCCGTCAGCCCCAGGTGGAAGGTGAGGTTGAAGAACTCGCGCAGGTAGCCGCGCTCGGCGGCAAAGGAGCGCGCCCCGGCGCGGTCCTCCTCCGGGGTGTACTCGGCCACATGCCACTTCTTCAGCGCCGTGCGAACGTCCGCCTCCACCTCGGCTAGGGGCTTGTCCACGCTTCCCTCGCCGTTCAGTGGCAGACGCGCCAGGTTCTTCGGCGCGCGTACCGGCGGGGTCCTCATCGCCTTGTAGTGATCCCAGGAACGCGGGATGATACATCCCACAAGCGAGACAAACAGCAACACGAAGATGGCGTTGAACCACGTGGAGCTGAAAACGTCGAAAAGCTGCAGCGTGTCGTAGATCTCTGCGAGCTTGCCATTGTTGGCAATGTACTCGTCCACCTTGGTCTCATTCAGCGAACGCTGTGGCAAGAGCGCACCAGGGATGGCTCCTAAGGCGAGCAGGAAAAGCAACACCAGCGCGGTGCGCATGGAGGTAAGCCAGTGCCACGCCTTATTCAACGCGCGGACGACCATTCGAATGACTTTCACAATGACGCTTTCATCTGTTCTTAAATCAAGAAGTATGTGCTTTTGCCCGGCTCGCTTTCAGGAAACCCTGCAGCGAGACAAGCAATTAGATCAAGGTGGAGCCGTACTCCACTGTCCATTGGCGAACCCAGTTGATAAATTCGGCCCACAATCCGGTCACGAGGGCAAGCCCCACCAAGATGAGCGCCACACCGCCGATGATTTGGATCATGCGGGAATGGCGCCCGAGGGCGCCCACGCCAGCCATGGCGCGCGCGGAACCCAGCGCAACGATGAGGAAAGGCAGACCGAGCCCCAAGCAGTAGCCGACGATCAGGAACACTCCGCGGGCTGCGGTCATGCCCTGGGTACCGGCGGAGATGGAGATGATCGCGGCGAGGGTGGGGCCCAGACACGGCGTCCACCCCAGGGCGAACACCCCGCCGAGCAGCGGCGCGCCCAGCCAGGTCGACCATCGCTTCGGGGAAAAGCGCTTGGTGTTTTGCAGGAACGGCACCGCCCCCATGAACACCAATCCCATGAGGATGGTGACCACCCCACCGACCCGCATGAGTGTTTCCGCATTCAACGTCAGCGCGCTGATAAGGCCGAATACGGATACGGTGGCCAGAAGGAACACCACGGTAAACCCGAGGATGAAAAGCAGGGCGGCCCCGCCCACCCGCCAGCGCTGGGAGCGGGCCACTTGCGGACCCTTCTCGCCATACTCAACCTCCGCGCCGACCACTCCGGCCAGATAAGAGATATAGCCGGGCACGAGTGGGACAACGCAGGGGCTGGCAAAGGAAACCAGCCCCGCCAATGCCGCGGCGAGGATTCCCAACAACAGCGGACCGTTGGCCGCCACGTCGGCGACCTGCCCTCCTACTCCGCTTGCCAGGATCGTCATGAGGCCACCAAGGGCTCGACGACATCAAGCAGGTCTTGGGCGGTGATCTCACGCAGGAACACCGCCGCCGGGCGGTGCTGCTTGTCCAAGACGATGGTGGTGGGAACCACCGATGCCGGGACACCGCCTAGCGAGGCTGCCGTCTTGAAAGGCGGGTCGTAGATGCTGGGGTAGGTAATACCATTGTCTTTGACGAAGTCGCGGGAGATCTCCGCGCTATAGTCACGGACGTTAATACCCAGCAGCGTGCCGCCGTGCTGCGAGAGATATTCGTGGACTTCCTGGAGATCGTCGGACTCGGAGCGGCACGGCGCGCACCATTGACCCCACGCATTGAGAACCACGACCTGATCCTTGAAGTCATCCAGGGCTATCGTTTTTCCCTCCTCCATGAGGGATTCGCCGGAGATGTTGCTGATCGGTCGACGATCAGCCTCGTCGTAGAAGATCTCCTGCTTGCCGTCGGGCGAGTAGAACTCGAAGGTGCCGCCAATGGCGACAGCGTCCTGGCCTGCGGTTTGATCGGAGCTACAGGCCGCAAGCGTCAAGGAGGCGGTGGCGATCAGGGATACCGCCAGCATGCGTTTGGTGGTGGAAATAGTACGGGAAACCATCTGTCCTCTAGCTCTCCTGAGCCGGTTCGGTATAGACGTAGTCGATGATGTCGCGCCCACGAAACACCAGTGAGCTCACGCTCGCTAGGTTGCATTGGCGGGCTGCGGGATTGTGCGCCAACGGCTTTCCTTGGACATGGCGCTGGACGCAGACGATGGGTAGCTGGTGGCTGACCAGGATAGCCTCGTGGCCTTCTGCCGCCCGGCGCGCAGACTCCACCGCGGCCATCATGCGTTCGACGATGTCGGTGTAGTGCTCGCCCCAGCTGGGCAGGGTGGGGTTATACATCAACGGCCAGCGCACCGGATTCCACAGTTGGGAGCGTAGGCCTTTGACGTGCAGGCCCTCGTAGCGGTTGCCTGCCTCCAGCAGGTCGACGTCGATGCCTACCTCGTGCCCCGTGACCTTCGCGATGGGCGCTGCGGTTTCCTGGGCGCGTTCGAGCGGGGAGCTACGCACGATTGCCACGTCGTGCCCCTGAAATGAGGCTGCCGTGGCCTGGGCCATCTCCTGTCCGCGGTCGGACAGGTGGTAGTCGGGCAGGCGCCCGTAGAGGATGCGCTCTGGGTTAAAGACCTCACCGTGGCGCACGAGGTGCACGATCGTGGTGCTCACACGTTCCCTTTCTGCTTGAATCCGTAGGCGTCGGCAAGCGTGAATAAACCAACCGCAATTATTAAAGGCTTATTAAACACTGCCAACCTGTGAACGAGCTGCCGCTGCTGCCTTTGCGGCCGGGACCAGCGCCTTTTCGATGCGTTCGAAGTCATCATCGGTCAGCGCGGAGGAGACGAACCAAGTCTCGAATACGCTCGGCGCGGTGTAGATGCCGTTGTCGAGCAGGGCGTGGAAGAACGGCGGGTAACGGAAGGTATCGGCACCCAACATGTCCTCGAAGTTGTGCCCTTCTCCCTCGGCGAAGCGCACGGAGAAGAACGTGGCGGCACGCTGGATGTGGTGGGCCACGCCCTCGCGCTCGAGTGCGGCGCTGATGAGGCCGGCGACGCGGTCGGCGTTGGCGCGGACGATGTCGTAGACCTCCGGGGTCGCAAGCTCGAGGGATTTCTTTCCCGCCGCCATCGCAACCGGGTTTCCGGACAGGGTGCCCGCCTGGTAGACCGGGCCCACGGGTGCCAGGTGGTTCATGATGTCGCGGCGGCCGCCGAAGGCCGCGGCGGGCAGGCCGCCGGAGATGACCTTGCCGAAGGTGGTGAGATCGCCCGCGACCTGGTCCACGCCGTACCAGCCGTTGTAGGAGGTGCGAAAGCCGGTCATGACCTCGTCGAGGATCAGCAGCGCGCCGTTGTCGTGCGCGACCTGCTTGAGCTGCGCGTTGAAGTCGTTGATGGGGGCTACCGTGCCCATGTTGCCCGCCGCTGCCTCGGCGATGATGCAGGCGATCTGCCCCGGGTTCTCGGCAAAGGCCGCGCGCACGGCCTCGATGTCGTTATACGGCACGACGATGGTGTCGGCGGCCGAGGCACCGGTCACACCCGGGGAGTCCGGCAGGGCGAAGGTGGCCACGCCGGATCCGGCCGAAGCCAGCAGCGCGTCGACGTGCCCGTGGTAGCAGCCGGCGAACTTGATAATCTTCGGGCGTCCGGTAAAGCCGCGGGCTAGGCGCACTGCGGACATGGTGGCCTCGGTGCCGGAGTTGACCATGCGGACTTCTTCCACACTGGTTCGGTCGATGATCATCTCGGCCAGCTCCAGTTCGGCCTCGGTGGGCGCGCCGTAGCTAAGCCCCTTCTCCGCGGCCTTGGCCACGGCCTCCACGATCTCCGAGCGGGCGTTGCCTAGAAGCATCGGACCCCAGGAGCACACGAGGTCGACGTACTCGTTGCCGTCGACGTCGTAGAGCTTGGAGCCCTTCGCCGAGGCGATGAAGCGGGCCTGCCCGCCCACGGAGCCGAAGGCGCGCACCGGGGAGTTCACACCGCCAGGAATGAGCTTTTGAGCGCGCTCAAAAAGCGCGTGCGAGTTTGCGACATTGGAGGAAGTGGGCGTAGAAGTCATGCCGACTATTGTAGGGGACATCCCCTCAAACTAAAGTTGGGCACCTCCGAAATGTCGCATCCGGGTGTAGAAACTGTGTACAAGAGCGCCGTCGCCACAGCGCAACGGAGCGCATTCACCGGTCGCTCAGCGGTCGGTCAGCGCGCTTTTCGCCAGGCTGTCGCTGCACCCTGGCGGTGCACCCCGCACGCCCTGCGTGGTGGGGGCGCGGCGGCATTTTTACTTTGCGGTGTCCCAGGCAGGTGCTTCACGACGTATGCAGCGCCGCGGGGTGTAAGCGTTGCTGTGCCAGTACGGTGTGCCAGCTACGCGCCGAGGACACGGTGGGCTGTGGCGCGGGCGTCCGCGATGATGGCGGGCACCCCCACCCCAGCGACCCAGGCGCCAGCCACATCGATGTCGGGGTTGGCATCGATGGCCGCGCGGATTGTGGCTACGGTCTCGAGGTGGCCGGGGCCATACACGGGCAGGCCGCCGAACCAACGCTGCACGTAGATCTCGGAAAGCCCCGCAGCCCGGCCATCGAAGCCGGTGATGGTCTGTAGGTCATCGAGGGCGTAGTCCACCAGGTCGTCTTCCTCGGCGCGGGTGATGGCATCATCGCCAAAGCGCCCGAAGGAGGCGCGCACGATGGCCCCGCCCCGCTCGCCCAGGTGCGGCCACTTCTTGGAGCTAAACGTAAAAGCCTTCGCGCGCACGGAGGTCTCATCCATGGCGACGAGGATGCCGGAGTTGTCCGGCAGTCCGGCGGCATCGTCAAACTTCATGCCCACCACCACGGAGCTTGCTAGCTTGATCTCCTTCAACGGGGCTACGGCATCCGGCACCACGGACTTAATAAGCATCGCCGTGGTCGGTGCCGGGGTGGCAAACAGCACCTTGTCGAAGGTTCCCTCAGCGCCTTTGAGCTGGTAGCCGCCCTTAGTCTTGGTGACCTGTGAGATGAAGGCGTCGATGTGGATGGTGGCGCCGGATTGTTCCGCCAACGCCTCGTACATTTCCGCGTAGCCACCGGCGAAGGAGGCGAACACCTGTGGCTTGTAGCCGGGGATCTTCTCCGCGTGTGCCGCGTTGCGGACGGCGCGCTGGTCCAGGATGCGGTTGACAGCGCCCGAGAGCGTGACCTTTTCTCCTTCCGCAGCCATCGCGTCGAAGGTGCGGGCGAGCTCCGGCAGCGTCGCACGCACTCCTAGGTCATCCGAGGACGCGGAATACACCCCACCCTGGAGGGCGGAGACGACGCGGTCGACTACGTCGTCGCCATAGCGCTCGCGCACGAGCGCACCGAGCGAAACGTCGCCTTCGCCCCATTCGATGGCCTCACGCTCAGACTCCTTGTCGATGGCCTCGATGGACTCTTTGCTGATGAGCCCTTCGAGTCCGGCACCGGAAGCGGGGATGCCCATCGCCGTGTGGGCGGGCATGGGGTTAAGCGTGCCACCGGCGTACAACAAAGACGGCAATCCACTCGGGGCGCGCAGGGAGTCCTTGAGGCCGAGCGATTCGAAGAATTCGGTAGCATCCTTACGGAAAGCGAGGTAGGCCTCCGCACCCATGTCGATGGGGCCGGACTCGAAGGGGACGGTAAATAGCTTGCCACCGATGCGGTCGGATGCCTCGAAGACCTCGACTTCAACGCTGGGATCAGCCTGGTGAATCTCATAGGCTGCGGTCAGACCCGCCAACCCGGCTCCGATGATTGCGATACGCACGATGCGCGTCCCTTCTTTCTTGGCATGGGCGGGCGGGGTGTCCGCCGTTTCGATATATAAGAATAAGTCCGCCGAACGAGGCTTTCCGCGAAGCGATGACCCTAGTGCTGGTGAATAATCTCCGCCGCGCGGGTGATAGCTTCCGGCTGGGTGTGCGGGAGCACGCCGTGCCCGAGGTTGAAGATGTGGCCGCGGGCATTGCCTGCGCCGATGGCGGCATCGGCCTCGCCGCAGATGCGCGCGACCTCCTTGGCCACAACGTCGTCACCGGCAAAGAGCATGGCCGGATCCAGGTTGCCCTGAAGCACCTTCGGTCCACTTGCTGCCGCGATGCGGGAGGCGGCCTTATCCAGTGGCACGCGCCAGTCCACGCCCATGACCTCACTTCCCGCCTCGCTCATGGCACCGAGTAGCTCCCCGGTGCCCACGCCGAAGTGAATGCGAGGGATACCCGCGTCGCCGATCGCCTGCAGGATCTCGGTGGAGTACGGCAACACGTGCTCGCGGTAGTCGCGCTCGGTGAGGAAGCCAGCCCACGAGTCGAATAGCTGCAAGGCGTCGATTCCTGCGTCGATCTGTGTGCGCAGGAACCGGATCACGGTCGGGGTAAGCCTGCGCATGAGCGCATGCCAGGTGTCTGGGTCAGCATGCATCATGGCCTTGGTCTTTTCATGATTCTTGGAGGGACCACCCTCCACCAGGTAGCTGGCTAGGGTAAACGGTGCCCCGGCGAAGCCAATGAGTGCCTGCGTATCGCTGAGCTCCTCGAGGATGGTGCCAATGCCGTCGGAAACTTCCGTGACCTCGTCTTCGAGGATGGGCAGTGCGTCGACATCCGCACGGGAGGTAATGGCGTGATCCATGACCGGGCCGCGCCCGGCGACGATCTCTACCCCTACCCCCGCAGCCTTGAGCGGAACCACAATGTCGGAGAACAAGATGGCGGCATCCACATCGTGGCGGCGCACCGGCTGGAGGGTGATTTCCGCGAGCAGCTCGGGCATGAAGCAGGAGTCGAGCATGCCGATCCCCGCGCGTACTTCCCGATATTCGGGCAGCGAACGCCCTGCTTGGCGCATGAACCACACCGGTCGGCGGCTGGGAGTACGCCCTTGCGCAGCGTCGATGAGAGGGGCATTGCTAAGGCTTCGGCGCTTGACAGTCATGGGTTCCATCTTGCCCCCTTTCAAGGGCAAAGGAAAGCAAGCCGTGCCTAATTTTTCCCACTTTCTTACCCCATGCCGCTCAACCGTTCGGTTGAGCAGGTCTCAAGAAGGGTTTCGCGCTAGCCGCGCGCGATTGCCCTATGCCTGAAAATGCTAGTGCTTCCGCCCGGCTTCCGGCGCCGCTTCTAGCGATGGGGCTGCTTAGTAGTTGCTTGCGATCTTCGAGCGGAATTCGATCACCAGCGAGGAGCCGAGCATCGCCACGGTGGCGATCATCGGATGCAGCACCCCGGCGCAGGCCGCGATGATCGCCACGACGTTATAGGCCCAGGCGAAGGCCATGTTGTAGCGGATCAGGCGGGTCAGCTTGCGCCCGAACTTAAACAACCACGGGATCGGGGCGACGTTGCCCTCCAACAAGACAATGTCCGACTGCGGATGATCCAGCGCGCTAGGGTTATCGATCGTATCCATGGCGCCGATGAGAATGCCCAGGTTAGCCACGCGGAAGCAGGCGTTGACCGAGGTATCGCCCACCATCGCAATGTTGACACCATGCGAGCGCACTGAGCGCACCGCCTGTGGCTTGTCACCGGGTTGAATGCCAGCCAGCACGTGGGACACGCCCACGTAGTCACCATAGCGCCGCGCCACCGGGTAGGTATCACGGCTGAGCATCATGGTTTCAATACCCATCGATTCCAGCTCGTCGACGGCCTCATTCGCGTCATCCTTGGCGTGGTCATAGAGGGTGATCACCCCGCGGTCCTTGCCCTTCCAGCGCACGACAATGGGCGTGCCACCGGACACGGCAGCCGCCGCCAGGCGGCCGTCGAGTTGGGACAGGTTGCGCGGGCGCCACAGCAGCGCCTCCACGGTACGTTTTTCCGTCTCACCGCTTGGGTTGGTGATGGGAAGCTCGATCATCGCGTGGAAGTTGCCATCTTCATCGAAGCGAAAGTGCGAGGCCTCGATCCAGGAAGGAATGGACTTGTCGGCGGCCTTATCGCGCGACTCGCGGGCGGCACGAACCAACGCCCGTGACACCGGGTGATCGGACTCCATGGCCACGGCACCGGCCACGCGGATCACCAGGTCGGGGTCTTCGCCACGGTCAGCGGTGACGGTTTCCACCACCATCTCACCGGCCGACAAGGTTCCCACACGGTTGAAGATGACGGCCTCGATCTGATCGAGGGCGTGAACGTCCTCGGCCTCATTGATAAGCACGCCCCGGCGCGCAGCGTTCTCGATACCCAACCTCGTGGCCAGCGAAGCCGAAACCGCCAAGGCCACCGGCGCCACACATCCGAGTACCGCCAGCGCGGTGGCGAAGGCCTGGTTGAGGTTGTTGGTGATCAGCGCCCACATGGCAAAGTCCGCCGCCGCGATGATTAGCGAGGTGGGCACGAGGAACGAGGCGGTTTTGATGGCGAGGCCGTCGGATTCGTTTTGATGGCGGGCGGCTGCGCGCACCCACCTATAGATCGCCGCCAGCCAGGTCCGGTGCCCGGTGTTGTGAACGCGGATCTTCAACCTCTTGGTTTCGTTGATGCAGCCCGCATAGACCTTGGAATGCACCTTGGCCGTGTACGGCGAAATGCCTAGCGCGGTGGCATCAATGACCGAGGAACCGCCGATCACCGTGCCGTCAACGGGGATGATCTCACCTGGTTCGACCAGAATGTCATCGCCGACGTTGAGTTTTTGGATCGGGATATCAACCTGCTTGACCTCGCCTGTCTTGCGGTTCTTGCGCACCACGGTCACTAGGGTTCCCGGATCGAGTTTATAGCGCGAAAGCTGCTCGAGGTAGCTTGCCCGAGTCTTCAAGCTAAACAACCGACCGCCCACGAGCAGCACGGTCATGCCGCAGGCGACGTCGAAGAACAGGGCTCCATCCTCGAAGCGGGTGGGGTCAAGGGAGACCCACTGGGGGTTCGAACGATGCGTGGGATCGCCGACATCGGTGAACACGATCATCGCCACCGACCAAGCCCAGGCCAACAGCACCGCCACTGAGCTCGCCGCATCCAGCGCGGAGGTGTGTCGGCGCACGCCGCCGAGCATCGCGCGGTGGAAAGGCCAGGCGGAGTAGAACACCACCGGTGCCGAGAGGAAGATGAGCGTCCACTGCCAGTAGTCGAACTGGAGCTGCGGGAAATAACTGACCAACAGCACGGGCAAGCTAAACAGCAGGGCGACGATGAAGCGTTCCTTGGTCAGCAGGGCGCGGGCGGTAAACAGCACCTCCGCCGGGGCGGTGGGTGTGGTGCGCACCACCTTGCCGCGGTCCATGAATCCGGACTGGCGGGCCAACTCATTGGCGCGCTCTTCCTCCTCGATCTGGCGGCGCAGGCGTCCGGACATGCCGATGGCTCGGGTGCGCCGATGATGCCGGCGAACGCTGCGCCCATAGCGGCGCTCCTCGACATCTGACCACGCCAGGCGGCGGCGCAGGGAGGAGTCGGTGAGGCTGGCATGGATTCCGAAGTCCTGGAACCGGTCGACGATGATGGTCGGATCCACCGCGCGACCGGCGGTGACCCAGGCCATGGAGGTTGGGTACACGATGCGCACGTCGACGTCGTCAAGCTCGTTGAGGGCGTCTTCTACCTCCCCGATACTGGACGCGCTGGGCAGATTGTGCAGCTCAAAGGCGAAGGAGGTCTTGCCCTCGCCGGGATAGTCCTCGCGCCCGTCGAGGGCGTTCCTGCTGAACTCGGAGTTGACGGCCAGCATAGTGCCGGTGTCTACCCCGGCACGCGCGGCGGCAGTCTTGGCATCATCGATGACCTCGGTGAGCTCCTCCTCGAGGTCATCGCCTAAGGGTTGCCCCGAGTCTGCTATGTCCGTGGGTTCTTCGGCCCTTCCCGTGTCGAGACCGGCGCCTGTTTCTTCCCACGCAGCCTCTCGCGGGGTGTCTCCGCCTCGATTCACACTGCCGGTCATGGTTGTTAACCTTAGGCCTTCGCCTTGCTATCAAGGTAGTTGCTGACGGCGGGCTGGAAATAGGCCATGGCCGAAAGCGCAATCATCAATGCCACAATCATGAGCACCCACCCGCCCAGCCGCAGCATAACGGCAATGAGGTTGAGCGCCACGATAAGCACGGCGATGCCAAGATACACTCTCCTGGTGACCTTGCCCGCGTGCTGGAATTGGGAGGCCAGCGCCGCGATCATGAGCCCGCCCAGGATGTTGACAATGGCCATAAACCGCAGGTTGCCCGACACCGCATCGACGACGTGCACGTCCGCCCCCACTGGGGCCTCGGTGGTAAAAAGCACGAGGCCGCTGAAAATTAAGACGATGGCCGAGGCAACCGCGAGGTAGTAGGCGATGGTCAGCGTGCGAGGCTTGGTTATTGGATCGGATGGGGCGCCGTTTCCATTCGCATTCGCGCGTGCGTCGCCGCGGTGGGGCGAGGGGAACATGCTTGGCATAGTGGTCCTTCGGTGATGCGGGGGCTGCTCGGGGCTTGCCAGAACGTCCGTGGCAAATGTGCGCCAAGGGGCTATTGTTAGCCATCCTTAACTATCTGCGAAACATAGTTCTATCAGTATGCACATTGTATGGCGAATTGCGCGCTTGTTGGCAACGACATCCTGCCCCGTCGCGCTCCCCCGCCTGCTACCTATTACGCTTTCCGACGCTCACCTGTCGCCTATGGTGCTACTTGCTTGTCCAGCCAGTCCGCCGATTCCTTATTCATCGCGATCACCGCTGCCACTGCGGCAAGTGCGGCGACGATGATCTGCAGGATCCCATCGGTGGCATACAGCGCGATCGGCAGGTCTGACGTGGGGCTTGCGAGAAATAGCAGGAAGGCGCGCAGCACGAAATACACGGCGAAGTAGGTTAAGACTTTCTGCGCCGTGATCGCCTTCTTCCCCGCCTGGGCAAGGCGCAGGACGAAATAGACCACAACCCCCAGGATCAGCAGCGTGATCACCAACGCACCAATGGCGGCGGCTATCACCGATGCGTTGATCATCTGGTCCGTATAGTCTTGCCCCGCGGGCAGGGAGTCTTTGACCTGACTGACCGCCTGTTCCTTATTCAGGAAAGTCATCACCACGCTCAGTGCTTGGTGGATCACTTCGATGACAACCGCCACAAGCCACAGCATCTTGGCTTGCTGGAGGGAGGCAGGCGCACCGGCGACAGGGACATTCTCAGGGGCTAAGCCTGTAGCCGGAGGGGTTCCGGTTCCTTGGTGATTGCTCATCGCAGTGGAGACGACTTCCTCTTCATTGATGGGATAAAGGGGGGGTGGCTTGCTACCACGGGGCTAGGCGCCGCGTAGCTTCCTTGCGGCCTCGACCGCAAAATAGGTAAGGATCTGATCCGCACCGGCACGTTTGATGGACGTGAGAGATTCCATCATAACCGTATCGAGATCCAGCCAGCCGTTGGCGCCAGCGGCATGCAGCATCGCATACTCGCCGGAGACCTGGTAGGCGGCCACCGGCACTGGGCTGGTGGCGGCGACCTCGGCCAGCACATCCAGGTACGGCATTGCCGGCTTGACCATGACGAAGTCTGCGCCTTCCTCGATATCGAGCTCGACCTCGAGCAGGGACTCGCGGAAGTTCGCAGGGTCTTGCTGGTAGGTGCGGCGATCGCCTTGGAGGGAGGAGCCGACGGCGTCACGGAATGGACCATAGAATGCGGAGGCGTACTTCGCGGAGTAGGCCATAATGGCCACGTCCTGAAATCCGGTCTCGTCGAGCGCTTCACGGATGGCGGCGATCTGACCGTCCATCATGCCCGAGGGGCTGACGATGTGGGCGCCTGCCCGAGCCTGAGCCACCGCCATCTTCTGGTACAGCGGCAAGGTGGCGTCGTTGTCGACGATGGTCGTGCCGAAGGGATCGGTGCTCAACACTCCACAGTGCCCGTGATCGGTGAACTCATCGAGGCAAGTATCTGCCATGATCATGACCTCGTCGCCGAACTCCGCACGCAAGGCCGCAAGTCCCTTGTTGAGGATGCCCTCGGGGTCACAGGCCTGGGAGCCGGTGGGGTCTTTCTTGCTATCCAGCGGCACCCCGAAGAGGTCGATGCACACAATTCCCAGATCCACTGCCTCGTGTACTGCCCTGATCAGGGAGTCCATGGTGTGATTGAACACCCCCGGCATGGAAGGGATCTCGCGCGGGGTGTCGATGCCTTCGGCAATAAACATGGGCAGGATAAAGTCCTTCGGGGACAGCGTGGTCTCCGAGACGAGCTTGCGCATAGCCGGTGAGGTGCGCAGCCTGCGCGGCCTGCGCATTCCCACGTTGTGGTACTCCTGCGGCGTTTTGTGTGCGTTCATTGCCTACCTAGACTCCTCGTGCTGCGAAAGCTTTTCATAAATTAAAACCCACTGTCACCCGCGCCACTACCTGGGACCGCAAGCCACTGGCGTGGCTGTCTCGGCCTCGGGCTGGAGCACCGCGAGGTGCAACTCGAGCTTAAAGAACTAACAACTGAAAAAGGAGGCCCGCCGTTGCCGGTGGAACCTCCTTCACAACTTACTCTTCCTTCCGCGCGTGTGGTGGCGGGGCTGCACCGGCGGCATCGCCGCCCGTTGTGCATACTGCTGCCCGTGCCAACTCCCGCGTCGCAGCTTATTCGCTGGCCACACCCGCAACGGAATCCGGAGTCGCGCTGGTGGCAGGCTCGGCAGGCATAGCCGCTGCGGGGGCCTCGGCCACTTCAGCTACCGCGTCTGTTTCCTTAGCGTCCTTGTCGTTGGTGGCCAGCTCCGCAAGCTCGTCCGCGGCCTTCTTTCGGGCGCGGCGCTTCTTGCGTGGCGGCGGCAACTGGCCTGCTGCGCGCAGCTTTGCGACGTGCGCAGCCAGCGCATCGACGAGATGAGGAACGTCGGCGACCTCAGGCACGACATCAACGCGCAGGCCAAGCTCCTCGGCCGCCGCCTTCGTCATCGGGCCGATGCACGCAATGATCGTGCGGGAATGCGGCTTGCCCGCGATACCCACCAGGTTGCGTACCGTTGAGGCCGAGGTAAAGCATGCAGCATCGAATCCGCCGGACTTAATCATGTCGCGGATCTCGGCGCTCGGCGGAGCCGCGCGCACCGTGCGGTAGACCACCACGTCCTCGACCTCCCAGCCAAGGGCCGCGATGCCGTCTACCAACACGTCGGTGGCGATGTCGGCGCGCGGCAGCAGCACGCGACCGACGGGATCGAGCTCCTCAACGTACTCCGGGAAGACGTCGACGAGCCCTTGGGCGTTTTGGCGGTGCCGCGGTGGCAAGAGTTCCGGGGTAATCCCCAGCTCGCGGATCGCGTTGGCCGTCTTGGTTCCCACCGCGGCGATGCGTACGCCGGCGAAGGCACGCGAATCCAGACCGAACTGCGTGATCTTGTCCCACACGGCACGCACCGCATTGACGCTGGTGAGTACGACCCACTGGTAGCGGCCCTCGACGATGCCCTTGATGGCCTTTTCCATCTGCGCCGGGTTACGCGGTGGCTCCACGGAGATCGTGGGCACCTCCTGGGGGATGGCACCGTGGGTGGCCAGGCGGGTCGACATCGGACCGGCTTGTTCCTTGGCGCGCGGTACCAGCACGCGCCATCCAAACAGCGGACGCGACTCCCACCAGGAATACTTGAAGCGTTCATCGACGCTGGTACCCACCGTTACCACCAGCTTTCCGTTGAGATCGGCATCGAGCTTCGCCAAGGTGCGCAGGGTGACGTCGTAGGAGCGCTGCAGGCGCGTGGTGCCGTGTGCGGTCACGGTCACTGGGGTGGTTGTTGGCATGTTGCGGGCCAACAGCTCAGCGGAGATTTCGCCCAACCTGTCCTTGGTGGTCTCCAAGACCAAAGGCATGGGAGAGCTCGCGAGCTGATCCCAATCGACCTCCTCGCCATTGATGGCGATTTCAGTGTACGTCGAGCCCAAGGCAATACCTGCAAACGCCGGAACCGTAGCGGGCAGCGACATGCCTGGAACGATATGGAAGGACAGCCCGCGCTCTTGGACCTCGGTGATCTCTGCGAGCGTGCGATCGTCGGAAAGCGGGTTGCCCTGCACGAGACGAATGACATCCTCGCCGGTTGCGGCGAGATGTTCGACGATGTCCACGATCTGTGCTACCGGCTCGTCCTCGTCGACATCGGTAATCTCGGCGGCCGTCGGCGGCTCGGGCTTGGCAGGCTTACGACGCGCCCCGGCCTGGCGGGCCTGGTCACACAGCCGCTCATACTCCTGCTCGTAGGCCTTCATCTTATCGGCCGGGACCGGAAGCTCCGCGGCGATAATGCTGCGCACGCCGGGGAGGATATCGGCATCCACCACGGCGAGGGCATGCATGCTGAGCACCTCGCGGGCGCGGACGGTCAGCAGGTCCGGATTACCGGGACCTGCGCCGACGAAAATCACCTTTCCCGAAGGGGCGGTGGTCAATTCGACCTCGTTAGAGCTCATAAATGTCAAAAACCCGTTTTCTAGCTCCCTGGGCACACGCTCATCCCTTCTTCGCCGCACCCCGAGGGGTAAGACGGTTCACACGGAATATGCGCTACGCCGAAGGGGCATCGCGTATGTGTCTATTCGCCGCGCAGGCATCGAAAAACTGGTCACACAACCAGGTCCAGGATCGTGGCCATTACAACTCACGAAGACCCCAGCCTGCACGCATTGCCTATTCGGTTATCCCACCAGCCCTTATGTCATGACCTGCCACGAATATGCGGGCGGACGGACTCCTCCACCGCCACAGACTCGTTGGCTGGCACAACACAAAAACCGCGCCCTTGTGTCCACGTGGTCCGATATCGCAACATCTGCGCGATGCCGACCCCGTGCACAGGGCGCTGAAAGCGTGTGGTAATACACCATAATTGAGTTCGCCCCATATAAAAAACCGGGGGCTGAAGCCGACCACCACACCGGTGGTGGTAATATCCCTCAACCCTCCCATCGCCGCCCACCCCCGTGCGTGCGCATCTTCTCGCACAAGTGGAAACCTGTAGCGCCAACCATTCCCCTTGAAGAGAATATGCACGCCTTAAGCTGGACTTTTTCGCATAACAGACCACCAAGGTAGATTCTCAGGCCGCCACAAGCACCCGGCCGCTTGCGGCGACGCTTCTCCTGCGTCGAGTTTTTGGCAATCGAAAATTCCCTGAGTCGCTCACCGCATATAATTCCAGCTTCCCCCAAAAGGGGTGGACAATGCCGCGCGCCATTGCCGGCGCCGGGCACACTCCCGGTCACCGCGGCCTGCATCCGGGAAACATACTTTTGCTTCCCACCCTGGATCGACTGCAAACAGGGTACGCAGGGTACGTAGTGTACGTAAGGTACTCAGTGTACTGAGGTGTACGCAGAGACCGTTTGATCTGCTCAGTCGCCAAATGTAGGCCAAGGCCGCGGTGGGAAGAATCCACCGCGGCCTTCTTGAATAGGGTCGTGCACTTATGTCGGTCAGCGGATCGAGGGGCAGCCGGGCCTTCAGCCTTCACCGCTACGTGGTCGCGCCAAGGATGTCCGTAGCCCCCATCTCGATGAGCGTCTGCGCAAGCTTTTCACCCACGGCAACGCAGTCCTCGACTCGTCCGGTCGCGGTCTCACGCACTGCCTGGGAGCCATCGAGGGCGACGACGGTGGCCTCTGCCACAAGCTCGCCTTCCTCGTTGACGAAGGAGTGCGCTGCAACCGGGGCGGTACAGCCCGCCTCCAGGCGGTTGAGCACGACGCGCTCTGCCTGGGCCTGTGCGAAAGCGATCGCATCGGCGATGGAGTCGATGGCGGCGCGGGCGCGTTCGTCGTCGGCACGGCACTCGATGGCGAGTGCGCCTTGAGCGGGCGCGGGCACGACCTGGCTGGGGTCAAAGACCTCGGTGGCTTCGTCGCCGCGCCCGACGCGAGAAAGCCCGGCAAAGGCTAGGACCACGGCGTCGAGCTCGCCGCTTGTCACCTTCCCCATGCGCGTGTCGATGTTGCCACGTAAAGGCACGATCTCCAGATCGGGGCGCAGCGCCTTGAGCTGGGAGATCCGCCGCGGTGCGCCGGTGCCCACCTTGGCACCAATGGGCAGTTCCGACAGGGTTAATTCATCCCGGGCCACGAGACAGTCGCGGGCGTCGGCACGCACCGGCACAACCAGGTGGAAGCGAGGATCCGGCTCGGTGGGAAGGTCCTTGAAGGAGTGGACCGCGATGTCGCACTCGCCCGCTTCGAGGGCCTCGCGCAGGGCCTGGGTAAACACGCCGACACCGATGCGCTCGACGGGAGCCATGTTGACGTCTCCGTGGGTGGTGACGATGTGCAGCTCGGAGGCAAAGCCATTGGCCGCCAGCCAATCACGAACGTGGCCGGACTGTGTGGTGGCCAACAGGCTGCCACGGGTACCAATTAGCAAGGTGGATGCGGTCTGACTCAAAGCGATCTCCTCTGGGGAAAAATTGTGGTTCTTAGTGCTTGCGCAGGGCCGCGGTCGCACGCTCAACATCGGTGACCCCCAAGGCGACGATTTCAGCATCGGGAAGCTCGTCGACGTCGACCTTGACGGAACGCTCCGGCAGGGCCTCGCTAAGGCCGAACAACTCCTGCAGGGCCGAATCATAGGAAACGGTCCCCGAGTTGGCGGCCAGCTCCTTCACGCGCACCGTCGGCTGGTGCAACAGCTTGTCCACCACTCGGCGTACAGTGCGCTGGACCTCCCCGAAATCCTCTTCGCTGATGCCGGGCACCTTGGATTTCAAGCGGTCCAGCTCCGACTCGACGAGTTCGGCAGCGTGGCGTCGTAAAGCAGACACCGCCGGGGCAACATCTTTCACGCGCTGGGCGGAGCTATATGCGGCGAGCTCCTCGTTGACGATGCGCTGGGCGGCGCCATCGGAGCCGGAATCCTCGCGCGAAATCGCGTGCAGTTTCTCGATGTTGACCAAACTAACCTCCTGGCGCATCGCGGCCGCGTCGTCGATATCGCGTGGCATGGACAAATCGATGAGCATCAACGCGTGCCCTGCCGGCACATCCGCAACATCCGCGCCTTCGATGGTAAAGGTGTTCGCGCCCGTTGCCGACACCGCAATATCGACCCGCGACAACGTCGCCACGCGCTCATCGAAGTCCACGACCTCGGCATCGACCCCGGCCTGGCGGGCGTGATCGGCCAAACGCTCGGCACGCTCGCGGGTGCGGTTGGCAATGATCAACGTGGAAACACCCAGTCTGCCCAGATGAGTGGCCGCCAACGAGGCCATCGCACCAGCGCCGAGAACCAAGGCAACCTTGCCCTTGAGGGGGGAAGACGCCATATCAGTAGGCAGCCCCATCTGAGTCAATGCCTCGTCTAGGGCAAAGGAAACCATCGAAGCGCCGGCGTCATCGATATTGGTCTCGGTATGCACGCGCTTGCCGGTGTGCAAGGAAGCCTGGACCAGCCCGTGCAGGGCCGGGCCCACGGTACCGATCTCGATCGCGTGCTGGTAGGCGGTGCGCACCTGCCCGATGATCTGCTGCTCGCCGACCACCATCGAATCCATACCGGAGACCACCACCATCATGTGCTCGGCGGCGGCGTCGGCATAACGGACATACAGGTAGCCGCGCAGGGTCTCCATGTCCACGCCCGAGATATCGTGCAATACCTCGACGACATCATTGACGCCGGAGTGGAAGCTGGAGGTCATCGCGTAGACCTCGAGGCGGTTACAGGTAGACACGATCATCGCTTCGGTGAGCGAGGGGCTGTCCACCAACTGCTGTGCGGTGGAATCGCGCACGGTGTCATCCATGCTTAGCTGCTCCAGAAGCGCCACCGGTGCCGAACGATGAGACATTCCAACAACCAGCACACTCACGACTTACACCACCGCTTTCAATCCATCACCAACCAAGCGCTTACTCGCCTGGTCGATGCCGGTCCATCCATCAACATCCACGTCGATTCAACGCATAAAGGTCCTCGTGGCTTCCACCACGCCTGCATGAAACTCACGAATAAAATACCTTGACTCTCGTTGGCCGACGTCGCCGAAGTCCTCGTTCCACCCTATCCACCCAGCGGGGGTAGGGAGAAACTGCCAGGGGTTTAACCCCGTAGAATCCCGGGGACTGCCGCGATGCGGGTACCCCCGCACACCCGGCCACCTCGGAGTAGACCTCGGCTGTGAACACCCCCCGGGCTGCAGTAATAGTGCATAACCCGGGATTTATGTCCATCAACCATAAGGTTGATTATGATACCGCCGGGCGTATCTCCGGTCACCTCTTAGGGGGTAGTTACCGGCAGTGCCAGCTCCGCGGCCAATTCCTCATCGTCTACTTCCCAGCAGGCGAACTCCTCGCCATCGACCACGACAACGGGAACCCGGTCGCCGAATTCGGCCGCAAGCGCGGGAGTCTTGTCGACGTCGTGAAGCACAAGGCGCGCGCCTGCGGCCGCAACGATCGGTTCGATCTGGGCCGCAACCCGCTTGCAGGAACCACACGTCTTCCGCACCATCAACTCCACTAGGTGGCCCGCGGCGGTTGGCGCACCGGCACCGATGTGGTCATCCACCATGTCGCTCCTTTTCTCAAGTATGTGGGTAAATCCCTCATGACACACACGCCCGCGAAAGGGCGCGCGCGTGGATTCCTTAACCCTATAACCCCAAACACTCTTTTTTCTTTCCCATTCCGGTGTCATGCCAGTAGCGGGCGCATCCTTTTTTATCCGTGCTTGCAACCGTATGTGCATCCGCCTTACAGTGCGACCTTTTCTCCCCGATGTCGTCGTGTCAACGACAAACCGCGCTTTGATCGATCACAACAGCGGCAACCGCTGGGCGCTGCGCCAGGCCAATGGCGCACTACTTCGGACAAGGGAGGTTTTCAGGCACGATTCCCGGCGGCGCATTAACATAGGGAACGACCGTCCAAAGGCGAGTTATCCCACCACTAGCAGGCCGCAATAAGGAATCCACCGTGAGCGTCACGCAGCCCGACCCATACTGGCACCACACCCCGCAGGAGTTTTTAGCCAGTTGGTCGAGCACGCGCGGGAATCTGCGCCGATTCCTCGAGGAACTGGCCCTGCCGCCCATCGACGATGAGACCCAGCGCGAGGCGGGTGAGGCCGCCGCAGCAGCCGCCGTCGCCGAGCTTTTCGACCTCGAACTCTCCGACTACACGAAGGGACTCGATTCGGTCACCGGGTCCATCGAATCCGCCGGCGGACTCCATGTGACAACACCTGATCCCACCATTCCTCAGGATGAGGGCGTGGCCGCATTCTTTGACGTGGATAACACCCTCATCCAGGGCTCCTCCCTTATCGTGTTCGCCGTTGGGCTTGCTAAGAAGCGCTACTTCTCACTGTCGCAGATCCTCCCGGTGATCTGGAAGCAAATCAAGTTCCGCGTCACCGGCTCCGAGAACGCCAGCGATGTTGCCGAAGGCCGCCAGCAGGCCCTCGAGTTCATCAAGGGACGCAGCGTCGACGAGCTTATCGCCCTGTGTGAGGAGATCGTCGACAACAACATGAGCGAAAAGCTCTGGCCCGGCACCAAGCAATTGGCCGATACCCACATCGCCGCCGGCCACCAGGTATGGCTCGTCAGCGCTACCCCGGTCCAGCTGGCACAGATTTTGGCGCAACGGCTGGGATTCACCGGCGCGCTCGGTACCGTCGCCGAGGTCAAGGACGGCAAGTTCACCGGCCGCCTCGTCGGCGATATCCTGCACGGACCCGGAAAAAAGCACGCCGTCGCCGCACTGGCCACCATCGAGCGCCTCGACCTGTCCCGCTGCACCGCGTACTCAGATTCCATCAATGACGTGCCCATGCTGTCGATGGTGGGCAATGCCGTTGCCATCAACCCCGATGTCCCGCTGCGCAAGGAGGCCAAAGCCCGCGGCTGGGAGATCCGCGACTATCGATCCATCCGCAAGGCGGTGCGCACCTTCGGGCTTCCCGCATTGGCCACCGCCGCTTTTAGTTTCGGCGGCTGGAAGCTGTACAAGAAGTAGCCGTAGGGCTGAGGGCGAACGAGACCAAGGGTGCCTTGTTGCCCCTGTGGCTCGAAGGGTTCGCCAGCGCTGACATAAAGAAAACACCACCCCTGTGGACCAAAGAGCAATCCTTGATCTAAGAGGTGGTGCTGCCTGCCCGGCTTACTTGCCGAGCTTACGACGCTGCACGCGGGTGCGACGCAGAAGCTTGCGGTGCTTCTTCTTGGACATGCGCTTACGGCGCTTCTTGATGACAGAACCCATAACGGTTTCCCTCGCTTTATCAGTAGGTGTACGTACTTCCCTGTCAGCCGCCCAACGGTCAAAAGGTTGTATGACACAGCCGAAGTGCACATTCGCCCGCGTTCAACTCGACATGGAACACCCGCAAGGGATGAACCGCGCCGTTACGTTGGGCATGCTGCTGACACGAATGCTGAATATCTTACCTACTGAGGTGTGAGCAACCAAAAATGCCCCCTTGGTTAAGACAAAAGAAAACGGCAATATCTCCTCCTTCCCATCAAGGAAAGAAGGGGATATTGCCGCCTTGTAAAAACAAAAGGAGCGCCAACGAACTTTAGCCAACCTCGTAATAAGAGGAGTCCAAGTAATCGTTGACTGCCTTCTCGTGAACGCGGAAACTGCGCCCAACGCGAACCGCCGGAAGCTCACCGGAGTGGACCAAGCGGTAAACGGTCATCTTGGAGACCCGCATGATCTCTGCGACCTCGGCGACCGTCAAGAAGGTTCCATTATCTTCTTTTGCCATATTCATCTAACCCTTCAGCCGTGGCGCGCTGCAGGCTTCCCCTCCCGCAGAACGAACACGCACGTGCTTGCTAAAGTCTAGCGTGAATCGTGTGACTGTTGCGACTTATGTGCGAGAAATTTGTTCCAGTGACCACCACCCGCACCACACACTTTTCTTATAGATACAGGTAAAGACAATTTTTTTCAGCGCTTCAACGACGCCCCACGGCTGAAAAACTACCCCATAAATCACAGAACTTTTCTTCAGTTTCGATCCAAAAACCTCACCGCGAATGACAAGGATGTCATTTGTCGAGGCTTCGCCGATGCCCCGCTGCCCTCGCCTACTGCGCCACCTCTTCCCATTGTGCCTACCACAATCGCACCCTAAGCCCCTACGCACTCCAAATCCGGAAGAGCCCCTTAAACGCAACAAGGGCCGCCCCTCATCACTGGAAGGGCGGCCCGGGCATGAGCGATGATCAGCCGCGCATTACTTGCCTAGTTCAGCCGAACGATCGGCACACGCCTTGGTCGCACGGTAAAACGCGCCGCGCAACCCCGACTCCTCAAGTTCACGGATGGCCGCGATCGTGGTCCCCGCGGGCGAGGACACATTGGCGCGCAGCTGCGAGGGCTCCTCGCCGGTTTCTTGCATCATCGCGCCGGCACCATAAATGGAGTTGATGGCGAGGTCTTTGGCCACATCGCGGGGAAGCCCAAGGTGAACACCCGCGTCGATCATGGTCTCGGCGATGAGGAAGATGTAGGCCGGGGAGGAACCAGACAAAGCGGTGACAGCGTCCATATCCGACTCAGTAAGCACGCGGACGGCGCCGACGGCCTCCAGCAGCTCGACGACTTCCTTGAGCTGTTCTTCCCCCACGAAACGCCCAGGGGCGACAACGGACATGCCCTTGCCTACGAGCATCGGAGTGTTCGGCATAACCCGGACCACAGGTGCACCGGCGGTCAGCACCTCTTCGATGACGGCATTGGAAATACCGGCCGCCATAGAAACCACCGTGGTTGCGGTGTTGTTGTCAATCGCCTCGGCTATCTCCCCTACGACCTTGACTACGTCCTTGGGCTTGACGCAGACAAACACCACGCTGACTTCGTCGACAGCGGAGACGTTGTCAGTAAACGGGACAACACCGTAGGTCTCTTTAAGATAATGCCCGCGCTCGCTGTTGCGGTTGGTGACGTTGATGTCTTTGGGGTCGACCCCGTTGGCAATGAGGCCCGACACGAGGGCCTCGCCGATCTTGCCACCGCCGATGACTGCAATTGAACTCATGATTACACCTTGCCACGCATTGGCCGCGTTTTCGAACCGGAACCCTTGCCCATCACCAAACCCCAGCCCGTAGCGCGTGTACGCGCCAGCTGGGCTGGGGTTGGAAAGAATCGCCTGTTGCGGGCTAGACGGTCAGCAGCGGGCCGAAGGTAAGCACGATGGCAACCAGTGCGCTCAGCACGGTAAGCAGGCGGTCGTGGGCGGAATTTACCTTGTTGACGACGAAGATGATCAGCACAGCCACGATGGCGGCCAGGACGGCGACGATGCCGCGGCCGAGGTTGCCCCACAGGAATTGGAAACCGGCGAACACAACAACGCCGAGGGCCACTCCCACAAGCGCCTGCAGGATGATCGCGCCCACGGAAACCGGGACGTTGTCTTCGTCGCCATCAGCGTCCTCAATCTCCGCGACTTCCACCGAATCCGCGGTCGTTGGCACGGCGTCCGCGTCGGCAGGCACCGCGTTGAAGGTGGTGGTCTCCCCCGCCGACGCCTCGTCCACAGCAGGGGTCAAAGCCGCGGCGACCTCGGGAGATAGCTCGGCGGGCTCTGCGAGCTCCGGGGTACGCGGTGCCGACTTCGGTGCCGCAACGCTCGGTGCCGGTTGCTCAGGTTGCGCTGGCTTTGCCACCTCGGCCGACGCTGCCAATTCGGAGACATTGACCTCGGTGGAGGACTTGCCGCCCTTGACCGCCGGGAACGTGCCGGTGGTCAGGCGAACCGGATCATTTTCGTCGACGACAGACAAGATCACGGTCTCGTCATTGGCGACAGAAGGCTGGCCGAGCTGTGACTGAGGCTGAGCTGGCTTCTGTGCCGGCTTGGACGCCTGGGCTGTTGGTGCTTGCTGGGCTGGCGCATTCTTGTCGGCAGCAGCCTTTCCCGGCGTTGCTTGCGCCACCGGCTTGGCTGGCGCCGGGACGGCCTCCAGCTTTGCGGTCTTGGGCACCCCGAACTTCGGTCCCGCGTCGGTTGGGGCAGACTTCTCGGCTGCGGGCCTTGGAGCCTCAGGCTCGTCTGCAGCGGGTTTCTCTGCAGCAGGCGTCTTGTCGTCGGCGGCGGACTTTGCGGCCTCAGGCGTTTGTTCTTCTTGCTTGCCGACGGCCACAGCGTCCGCTGCGTGCGGCGTCTGCTCGCTTGTGCCGGCCTGCTTGTCACCAGCGGTTACAGTCACCGCTTGGTCGCGATCAACACCCTCAATGGACTCGGTGTTGTGCTTGCCGGCAACCGGTGTTGCCTCAACCTTGGGAATGTTTCCGGTCAGCTCAGCAATGGACACGCCGCCTTCCTCAAGGCTGCGGCGACGACGGCGACCCGAAGTCTTCTTGTCCTTGCCGGAGCGTGCCAGAAGTTCCGCAACGGTTAATTGCTGATCGCTCACTTTACTCACTCTCCTTCTCGCCGACAGCGCCGAGCGGATCGTCGACGCCCTGCTCAAGCCGACGCAAGATGACGCCCTCGCGCAGAGCCCATGGGCAAATCTGTAGTTGCTCAATACCAAGCGCACGCATCGAGGCCTCAGCAACGAGCGCACCGGCAACAATCTGGTGGGAACGGTTTTGAGACACGCCCTCCAACTCCGCACGGTCCGAGGCCGTCATGCGCGAAATGAACGCGATGAGCTGACGCAAACCCGGCGCGGTCAGGGTGCGGGTCACAAACGGCCCCTCCGAGCTTGGGGCGGCACCGGTAAGGCGCGCCAGCGACCTGAACGTCTTCGAGGTGCCCACCGCCAGGCGGGCTGGGCCGTGCGCGCGGATTCCGCGGGCAGGCTCCGCAAGCTCGGCGTCGATGTAGTCGCGCAGGAGGTTGATTTTCTTGCGCTCCGGGGGATCGGTATCGAACCAGTTATGGGTCAGGCGGCCAGCACCCAGGTCTAGGGAATAGGCCACATCTGGCTCCTCATCCATGCCGGTGGAAAGCTCCAGCGAGCCTCCGCCGATGTCCAAGTTGGTGATGCGCCCGGCCGACCAGCCGTACCAACGACGCACAGCGAGGAAGGTAAGACGTGCCTCGTCCACGCCGGAGAGGATCTCCAGCCGGACGCCGGTCTCCTTTTCCACGTGGTCGAGGACCTCGAGCCCGTTCGTTGCCGAACGCACGGCCGAGGTGGCAAAGGGCTTGAGCTCATCGCAGCCGAGCTGGGTGGCCAAATCACGGGCCTCAGCAACGGACTCGGTGAGCTTGGCAATGCCCTTATCCTCGATAGCGCCATCTCTATCGAGAAACTCAACCAACTTGAGGGTCGTCTTCCAGTCACTCATCGGGGTGGGGCGTCCGCCACGCTTGGCGTCCACCGCCACCAGATGGACCGTGTTACTTCCCACGTCTAATACACCTAATCGCACATATTTAGGTTAGACGGTAGCGTGTCCAAGTGTGAACTACGATTCAAAAAAACTCCCTCACTCACCCATTAACTTAGGGTTTCCGCAATCGTCACCAGCAGCGGCTTCGATCCGCAACGGGAAGGAATTACCCCCGGATTTCCCGAGGCAGTGGCTAGAATTTACCGACCCTGAGGATGAGTTACATCAGTTCACCATTGACTTAACGTGGCTTGAGTCTCATTATTCCTGCGCTTTTGGTACGCCTCATTGTTTGGGCATAGATTCCGCCAATCCGGCCGTCGGTTGCTGCACCCACGGCGCCTTTCTGAGCGACGAGACCGACCGCGACCAACTCTATGATGCCGTCGCCGAGATGCCCGCGAAGTATTGGCAACTACGCCCGGCGGGAACCGATGAGTACCTAGCTGCACAAGACCCCACCGAGCTAGAACCCTGGCTGGTCTGGGACGAATTAGATAACGATGATGGCGAGCCAGAGCCGGCATTAAAGACCGTCGTTGTCAATCAGGCCTGCATCTTTGCCAACCGCCCGGGTTGGCCTACCGGGGCAGGGTGCGCCATCCATCAGTGGGCGCTTGCAGAGGGCAAGGACCTCACCGTGGTCAAGCCCGAGGTCTGCTGGCAGCTGCCCCTGCGCAGGCTCGAGGCCTATGAGGATCGCGGCGACGGGGTGGAAATCCTGCGCACCACCATCACCGAATATCAGCGGCGCGGCTGGGGTGGCGGCGGGGAGGACTTCGATTGGTACTGCACCACCGCCCCCGGCTGCCACGCAGGCACCACGCCACTGTGGCAAAGCTGCGAGCACGAATTGCGCGCGCTGGTCGGCGACGCCGGCTATGCGATCATCGCCCAGCACTGCGAGTCACGCGCACGCGCCAGGCAGCTCGGTGTCGGCGATGACGTGCTGCTCACTCACCCCGCCACCATCGCCGCGCGACAAGAGAGCACTCACTAGTAACGCCGGTCCCATGCTGCCCGAGTAGGGCTTGTTTCATCGAGCCCTGTTCTAGGCCTCGAACTTGTAGCCCAGGCCGCGGACGGTAACCAGGTTCTTCGGGCTGGATGGCTCCAGCTCGATCTTGGAGCGCAGGCGCTTGACATGCACGTCGAGGGTCTTGGTATCTCCTACATAGTCCGCACCCCAGATGCGGTCGATGAGCTGGCCGCGGGTAAGCACACGGCCGGTGTTGCGCATGAGATATTCGAGCAGGTCGAATTCCTTGAGCGGCATTTGCACCTCCTTACCGTCGACGGTGACGGTATGGCGTTCCACGTCCATGCGCACCCGCCCGCCGACGAGAACCAGCTCATCCTCGGGCTCGTCAAGGTTGTTGGCCTGCTCGCCACCGCGGCGCAGCACCGCGCGCACGCGGGCGATGAGTTCGCGGGAGGAGTAGGGCTTGGTCACGTAATCGTCCGCGCCCAGCTCAAGGCCTACCACCTTGTCGATCTCTGAGTCGCGGGCGGTGACCATGATGACGGGGACCGAGCTTACCGCGCGCAGGCGCTTGCACACGTCCGTTCCGGACATGCCGGGCAGCATGAGGTCAAGCAAGACGATGTCGATGTTGTTCTTGTCGAACTCCACCAATGCACTGGGACCATCGGCGGCGTGAATGACGTCGAAACCCTCCTTACGCAGGAGGAACATCAATGGATCCGCCAAGCTCTCCTCGTCCTCAACGAGCAGGATGGTCGTCATAGTTGCTTATCCTTTCTGCGTGACCCCACGCGCAGCGTTTGGGGTCGAAGTGAAATATCCGGTTCGATGTCCGCCACCGGGATCTGCCCTTCGGGCTCACCGTGGTGGATGGGTAGTTCAAGGGTAAAGGTGGAGCCGGTGCCGGGCCGCGACCACAGCTTGATGGTGCCGCCGTGGTTGGCTACCACGTGCTTAACAATAGCCAGCCCCAGACCCGTTCCGCCGGTCGATCGCGAACGGGCTTTGTCCACGCGGAAGAATCGCTCGAAGACACGCTTTTGATCCTCCGGCGCGATGCCGATACCGCGGTCGGTCACGCGAATCAGGACTGTTTCCCCGTCCGACTGCTTCGTGGACACGGTCACTGGCTGCGCCGAGGGCGAGTAGTTGATCGCATTCGAAATCAGGTTGGACACCGCGGTGACCAGGAGGTTCTTATCCCCCATGACGGCAACGCCCGCGCGAGCACCGCGCATGAGCTCGATGTCGGCGTTTTCAGCGGCGATCTTATTGCGTTTGATGGCCTCGTCGATGATGTCGTCGACGGCGACCAGCTCCATGTCGGGTAGGGCCTCAGCGCCCTGCAGCTTGGACAGGGAGATGAGTTCGTTGATCATGTCCGCAAGCCGGTGCGCCTCGCGCTGAAGCTTCTCGCCGAAATAGATGACCTGATCGGGGTCATCGGCGCCCTCCATGAGGGCCTCCGCCAAAAGTGCCATGCCGCCGACGGGGGTTTTCAACTCATGGGAGACGTTGGCCACGAAGTCACGACGGGCGGACTCCATGCGAACGTTTTCCGATTCGTCCGTGGAGTAAATGATGACGAAGCGGTCATCCACGAGCGTGAGTGGTTTGATGACGGCCCGCACCGAGGTAATTCGGGAGCCGTGGCGGCGTTTGCTGGCCGCAAAATCGAGCGTGTGGGTTTCCTTATCCTCAAAAGCCTGCGCGACGATGGGCACAATTTCCTCTGCGAGAGCCCGTTCGTGGACGATTCCCATGTCGTGCGCGCGGCCATTGGTGAGGATGACTGAGCCGGAGCGGTCCACCACTGCTACCCCCGTGGGGGAGCCTTGGACCGTCAAGTGCAGGACTTGGCTGACGGTGGTGACTTGATTTTCAGTCAGCGTTGCCGCGGAACGGTACCGGCGCAGGCGGGTACGAAGCCACTGAAACGCAGGTAGGGCGAGGCCCATGAGGACCACGCCCAACAAGAACGCTGCGAAAATCTCCACCAGCTACATACTGTAGTGGGTTACTTCGCTCCCTGCGCGGCAACTGCGGCAGCGCCGGCAGCGGCAGCTTCCGGATCCAGGTAGGTGCCACCTGGGTTGAGGACCTTGCCGTTTTCATCCAGCTCGTAGACCAGCGGGATGCCGGTAGGGATGTTGAGCTCGGCGATGTCATCGTCGGAGATGTTGTCGAGGTGCTTGACCAGCGCGCGCAGCGAGTTGCCGTGGGCGGCGATCAGGACGGTCTCGCCACGCTTGGCGCGCGGGAGAATCTCGGCCTCGAAGTAAGGCACGAAGCGCTCCACGACGTCCTTCAGGCACTCGGTGCGCGGAACACGCTCGAGATTTGCGTAGCGCACATCGTTGACCTGGGAGTACTCGGAGGAGTCATCGAGCTCTGGTGGCGGGGTGCCGTAGGAGCGACGCCATGCCATGAACTGCTCGTCGCCGTACTTCTCCTTGGTCTCGGCCTTGTTCAGGCCCTGCAGCGCGCCGTAGTGGCGCTCGTTGAGGCGCCAGTCGCGCACGACTGGGATCCAGTGGCGATCGGCAGCGTTAAGGGCGATGTTGGCGGTGCGGATGGCGCGACGCAGCAAGGAGGTGTAAACAACCTCTGGCAGGTTGCCGGTCTCCTTGAGCAGCTCGCCGCCGCGCTTGGCCTCGGCCTCGCCCTTGGCGGTCAGGTTCACGTCCACCCAGCCGGTGAACTGGTTTGATTCATTCCATTCGCTCTGTCCGTGGCGGAGCAGAATCAGCTTTCCAGTAGTCATGCATTCAAGTCTGCCATGAGTTGGCCAAGCTTTCATCGGTTACCGGGCTTCAAACGAAAAATGTGGGATTGTTTACACTCATGCCCGTACGTTTCCGCTTTTTGCTTTCCGACGTTTAACGCTCTTCCGCTTGGGCAGTCAGCGCATCCGAATAGATCTCCGCGAGTTTCGCCGCCGTGGCTTCCCAACTGAAGTTGGATGCATGTGCCACGGCATCCTGACCCATCCGGATGCGCGAGTCATCGTCGTCCAGCAACTGCGCGAGAGCGTCGGCCCAGTCGTTAGGGTCGTGCCCGTCGACGAGCAACCCGGTCTCCCCTTCGGCGATAGCCACGGGAAGACCACCTACGCGGGCGGCGATAACCGGGGTCCCCGAGGCCTGCGCCTCAATGGCGACAAGCCCGAAGGACTCGTTATACGAAGGCACCGCGACGATGTCGGCGGCTTGATAGATACTCACCAGCTCCTGCGGCGGACGCGGCTCAAGGAACCGTACCCGGTGCGAGATTCCCAGCTTGCGAGCCATGTCGTGGTACTGGTCCGTGGTGGCAGAAGAACCTGAGGCGCCGCCACAGAAGATCACCCGCAGGTTGCGCTCCGGGTCGCGAGCCAACAGCGCGGCCACTGCCTCCAAAAGCACCTGCGGCCCCTTGAATTGCTGGAGTCTGCCGACGAAGGCCACCACCTTCGCATGCAGCGGAATGCCGAGGCAGCGCCTGGACATCTCGGTATTACGGGCAGTGCCCGGGGTAAACAAGGTGGTGTCCGTACCGGGGGCCACCACCGCGATCTTGGAGGCATCGGCATCGTAGTGACGCACCAGATCGCGGGTCTCCTCCGCAGTGTTGACCACGAGCACGTTCGCATTGTCGACAAGTTGCTGCTCGCAGATGCGCCGGGCCTCAGACTCAGGAGTATCCGTCTCGGAGCGGTGGTGGTTTTTCACCGAGGCCAAGGTGTGCGCGGTATGAATGAGCGGGATTTCCCACAGCTCGGACAGCAGCCATCCCACCTGACCCGAGAGCCAATAGTGGCTGTGGATGATGTCGTACTCGCCATGTTCCTTCTTATTGAAGGCCACCATGCCGCGTGCAAAAGCCGCTAATTGGGTAGGCAGCTCCTCCTTGGACAAGCCATCGAAAGGGCCGGCTTCGATGTTGACCACGCGCAGATTCTTTTCCACCGCAACGACCTCTCCCTGGGAGGGGCGTGTCGCCCGGGTAAAAACGTCCACCTCAACCCCCTGACGCGCCAGGTGGCGCGCCGTGTTGAGAACATAGACGTTCATCCCCCCGGCATCGCCGAGGCCGGGCTGGGACAAGGGAGAGGTGTGCATCGAAATCATGGCAACGCGCATGGATCCAGCATAACCGGCATCACTTTCTCCCCTGCCACCCGCATAACCGGCACCACGTTTTCCCCCACCGCCCGCTAACGATTGCAGGCATAAGGGAAGTACGCATCTTCAAGGGCTGACCATCTTTTGGTGCTATGGTGGGTGGAAAAACCTACGAGGGCGTAAGGTACGCGCTCGACATGTGAAGGGAAGTTACGTGTCAGCTTTCGAAACAAAGGTCTGGCTTCAGCATTACGCCGAGTGGACGCCGCATACCTTGGATTACGGCACCACCACCTTGCTCGACATTTATGACAACACTTTGGCGCTGCACGCCAACGAGCATGCCACCTACTTCTTCGGCCGCCAGATGACCTACAGCGAGCTCGACAAGCAGGTCCGTTCGGCCGCCGCTGGTCTGCGCGCGCTGGGCGTGCGCCCCGGCGATCGCGTCGCCATCGTCTTGCCTAACTGCCCGCAACACGTCATCGCCTATTGGGCCGTCCTCAAGCTGGGTGCGATCGTGGTCGAGCACAACCCGCTGTATACCGCGGCCGAGCTCGAGCATCCTTTTAAAGATCACGCGGCGCGCGTTGCCATCGTATGGGACAAGGCCTGCTCCACTCTGGAGAAGTTGCGCCGCACCACCCCGCTGGAGACCATCGTCAGCGTCAACATGATCTCCGCCATGCCGACCGTGCAGCGCCTGGCGCTGAGCCTTCCGCTGCCGATGATCAAGAAGAAGCGCGAGCAGCTGTCGGAGTCCGCCCCGAACACCATCCCGTGGGACGTGCTGGTAGGTTCCGCCCTCGGCGGCATCGGCGATGACGTAGTCTCTGAGCCCACCGTCAACAAGGAAACCGTGGCGGTTATCCTGTATACCTCTGGCACCACCGGCACCCCGAAGGGAGCCCAGCTTACCCACGGCGGCCTGGTGGCCAACCTCCTCCAGGGCAAGGCGTGGGTGCCAGGCCTCGGCGATCAGCCCGAGCGCCTGTTGGGCGCGCTGCCGTTCTTCCACGCATACGGCCTGACCATCGTCATGAATCTCTCCTTCTACGTCGGCGGTGAGATCATGCTGTTGCCAGCACCACAGATCCCGCTGATCATGCAGATCATGAAGAAGAACACCCCCACCTGGGTTCCCGGCGTCCCCACCCTTTACCAGCGCATTGTCGAGTCGGCCAAGGAGAAGGGCATTTCAATCTCGGGCATCCGCAACTCCTTCTCGGGTGCCTCTACCCTGCCGGTTTCCACGGTCGAGGATTGGGAAAAGCTCACCGGTGGCCTCTTGGTGGAAGGCTACGGGCTCACGGAGTGCTCGCCGATCATCGTGGGCAACCCCATGACCACCAGCCGCCGCCCAGGCTACGTGGGTATCCCTTTCCCCGACACCGAGGTGCGTATTGCCAATCCGGACAACCTCGACGAGACCCAGCCCGACGGCGTCGAGGGCGAGGTCTTGGTGCGTGGCCCGCAGATCTTCAAGGGCTACCTCAACCAGCCCGAGGCCACCGAGGCCAGCTTCCACAACGGCTGGTACCGCACTGGCGACGTCGGCATCATGGAAGAAGACGGCTTTCTGCGCCTGGTCGCCCGCATCAAGGAGGTCATCATCACCGGTGGCTTCAACGTCTACCCCGCCGAGGTCGAGGAGGCGCTGCACTCCCACCCAGACATCGTGGACTGCGCCGTGGTGGGCATCCCGCGTGCCGACGGATCCGAGTCGGTGGTCGCCGCCATCACGATGAGCGAGGGAGCCGCGCTCGACCCCGAGGGCCTGAAGAACTTCTGCCGCGAGCGGCTGACCCGTTACAAGGTGCCGCGCACCTTCTACCACTTCGAGGAGCTACCGCGCGACCAGATGGGCAAGATCCGTCGCCGCGACGTTCAGGCGGAGCTTTTGGAGAAGCTGGGCAAGTAACCCCCACGTCTGCTGCGTCTTCTGGACCGTCTTCTGCAGTGACTGCGCGTGGCTGGAATATCTTATGAGTCCTCGCAGTCTGCCTACTGACGTCTTTCTTGTTGTTCTTTCTACCCACGGACATTTGCGCCGAAGGCTCCTAGACTTGGGGTCATGAAGCCAACATCGAAGCATCTCGTTTTGGGAACAATGGGGCTGGGCGGATCGTGGGATACGCCCTCCTATGTCAAGGACGATATTGACACCGCCCACGTCGCGCTCGCACATGCCCAGTCCCTAGGGATAGACCTCATCGATACCGCCGATATCTATCGGCGCGGGGCCTCCGAGGCCGTGATCGGTGAGGTCTTTTCGCGCGATGAGGACTTGGCGCAGCACTTCAAGGTGCAGACCAAGTGCTCCATCCTGCTTCCCGACGAGCAGCACGCGCACACCCGCTACAACTCCTCCGGCGATTATGTCCGCGAGGCCATTGAGAAAAGCGCTGACAAGCTTGGCCGCGCGCCGGAGATCATGCTCCTGCACCGCGCGGATCCGCTCATGGATGTCCGCGATACCGGCTTTGCCATCAAAGCCGCCCTCGACGCCGGAACCATCGGCGATTGGGGTGTGTCCAACTTCTCCGCCTGGCAGATTGAGCGGCTTGCCGACCACGTCGGCTCCTACCCCGTGGTCAACCAGCTCGAGCTGAGCCTGCGCGCCCGCGGTTTCGTCGAGGCCGCCATGAACGTGGCCTTCGAATCCCGCCCGGGCTCCCACTACACACCGGGCACCGTGGAATACTGCCATGACCACGGCATTCAGGTCCAGGCCTGGTCGCCTTTGGCGGGAGGGGCGCTCGCGGATTCCCGCAAGCTAAGCGACATCGCCGCCATCCACGGCACCACCCCGGCTGTCATCGCCCTGTGGTGGCTGACCTGCCAAGGCATCGTGCCCGTGGTCGGTACCACCAACCCTGCCCACATCGACGCGCTCGCCCAGGCGATGCAGGCGCCACGGCTGAGCCGCGAGCAGTGGTACGAGCTGCTCAGCGAGTCCCGCGGCATGGACTGCCCCTAGAACACCCAGACCGGCTCCGGCTCAAGGTGGACGCCGAAGGCCTGCTCCACCCCGCGCTGAATATCCTCGGCCAAGGCCTTGATGTCTGCCGCGGTCGCCGCACCGCGGTTGGTCAATGCCAGGGTGTGCTTCGTCGACAACATCGCAGCGCCGTGGCCTGGGTAGCCCTTCTTGAATCCGGCGTGGTCAATGAGCCAGGCCGCAGACAGCTTGACCGTGCCGTCCCCGAGCTCGAAGTACGGCATGGTCTCGTCGAACTGCCGCACCTTTTCAGCCTGCGCCTGCTCCAGAATGGGGTTGGTAAAGAAAGAACCGGCAGACCATGTATCGTGGTCGGCCTCGTCGTAGACCATGCCCTTGCCGCGGCGCAGCCCCACAACGGCCTCGCGCACCGTCGCCACGGGCATGCGTTGACCACCCTCCGCGCCGAGCACGCGGGCGAGCTCCCCGAAGCGCAGCGGGGCGCTCAGCCCCGAGGTCTCCAGCTGAAGTTCGACGGCTAGAACCACAGCGCGCCCGGTGAACTTGAGGTTGGAATAGCGATACGCCATCTCCAGTGAGGAAGCGTCCACCCACTCGCGCTTTTTCGTTCTGCGGTCGAAAAGCTCCACGCGGGTGAGCACGTCTGCGATCTCTGCCCCGTAGGCGCCCACGTTTTGCACGGGGGTCGCCCCGGCGGAACCGGGGATACCGGACAGGCACTCGATCCCGCCGAGTCCGGCCTGCACCGAGATCTCTACCACCTCGTCCCACACCGCGCCGGCTTCTGCTACCACCGTCGCCTGCGTGCCATTGGTGAGGAACCGAATGTCTACCTCGTCGAAGTCCAGAACCACGGCCACCAGCGGCAACGATCCGTCGGCCACGAGCAGGTTGGATCCGCCACCGACGATGAGCAGCGGCACCTTGGCGTCGTCAAGCAAGGAAACAACCTCACACACGGACTGCCGCGAGGTGCAAAAAACGGTGGCCAACGGGGTGCCTCCGACGTGCAGGGTGGTCAATTCCTTAAACGGCACCTGCGCGATGCGCACACCGTCGATCGCCTCGAGCTGGGCAAAGGGGACATTAGATTTTTCAGACACCCTTTTAAAGGTAGTCTGTTACACATGACTTCACGTAGCGAGAACACCGTCGTTATCAACCAGCCTGTGGACAAGGTTCACGCGGCGCTGACCAACGCGGGTTACTGGGCGCACATCGCCGAAAACCTAAGCCCCGAGCCGGGCTCCCTCAACGAGTTCACCGAGGCCGACGGCGGCGCCGTGGCCACCCTCTTTGAAGTGCTTCCGCTCGAGATCCTCCCCGAGGCCGTGCGCGCCATGATCTCCCAGGCACTGAAGGTCAAGCGCGTCTATACCGTCGGCGCCTTGGCCGCTAACACCTTCTCCGGCAACTACACCGCCGACGTCAAGGGCACCCCCGTGGACTTCAAGGGCACCGTGGTGTTCACCGGCGAAGGCGAGACCACCACCGTTTCCTACTCCAACGAGATCTCCGTGAACATCCCGTTCATGGGCCCGGCCATCGAGCCGAAGGTCGGCGAGGCCCTCGGCGAGCTGTTTACCAACGAGGGCCACCTGACTGCCGCTTGGATTTCTGACAACCTTTAAAAATGGCCGATCACGCCCACAACCTGCGCGCTAGTTTCAGGAAGGGCTCGGGCCGGAAGCCGGTTGGTGTCATTACCCGTGGCACCACCGGCTTTAATCGTCTGCGCCGCGCCGACCGCTGGATGCGCTATCATCCCGAGATCACACGCGCGCTTTGGCAAGCCGACACCCCGCTTGCGCTCGATGTTGGCTACGGTGCCAGCTTTACCACCACCGTCGAATGGGCGCGCTGGCTGCGCCAGATCCGCCCCGACATCGCCGTCACCGGCCTCGAGATCGACCCGGAGCGCGTCCTACCGCCTCGCGACGGCGTCACCTTCGCACTCGGCGGCTTCGAGCTGGCAGGCTATCGGCCTACCCTCGTGCGCGCCTTCAATGTGCTGCGCCAATACGACGTCGACCAGGTAGACGATGCCTGGGCGATGGTGCGCGAGCGGCTCGCCCCCGGTGGTTTCTTCGTGGAGGGCACCTGCGATGAGCTCGGCCGCCGCAGTTCGTGGTTGCTTATCGACGCCCGCGGCCCCCAGACCCTTACCCTTGCCTGGGACCCCTTCGATGTGGAGCGCCCTAGCGACATCGCCGAACGACTGCCGAAGATCCTCATCCACCGCAACGTCCCCGGCGAGCCCATCTACGACGTGTTGCGCCTCTTGGACGATGCCTGGCTGCGCGCCGCCCCTTTTGCCACCTACGGCCCACGCGTGCGCTGGCGCGAGGCGCGCGCCTTGCTTGCCAACGAAGGGCTGCCCTTTACCCCGATCCGACGCCCGGTGCGCGACAATCAGATCACCCTCCCCTGGGGTGTCGTCGGCCCGGATTGTGCCTAGTATGGAGGGGATGCGAAATTCAAAAGTCTCGAAAATACTGCTTAGTATCGTCGCGGTCATCCTCGTCTTAGGCCTGATCGCCGAGTTCGGCCTGCGCTGGTTCATCGGCAACCAGATCGCCGAGGATCTTTCCTCCTCCACCACTGGGGAAAAGGCAAAGGTCTCCTTCGGCGCCTCGCCGCTGATCTTTAGCCTCCCGCAGCAAAGAATCCCGAACCTGACAGTGGATTCGCCCTCCACGGTAACAATCACCAGCAACGGCTCCGGCCAGCCGCCGACCATCGACGGCCAACCCGAGCTGCACCTGGTGCTCAAGGACTTCGCCCTTACCGAGACGAACCCCACGGCAGGTTCCCTCGAGATGACGACCCTGCTTTCCGACGAATACCTGCTGGCGTCCATCCAGTCCAACATGACGCCCCAGCAGGCAACCGGCGATAGCATCGAGGAGCTGGCCAGCCAGTTCCTCACCCAACTGATTACGGTTACGGCGATTAAGTCCAACCCTAGCGACGGCACCATGGACGTGGAGCTGACCCAGGGCGCGATGAGCCTCAAGCTACGCCCCGAGGTCACCAACGGCGGGCTTGGTTTTACCGCCACGGAAGCTGCCGCGTTCGGGATGTCCCTGCCGGAGGAGATCGCAAACGCCATCACCGACGCCTTTTCCCAGAACGTGCAAAGCTTCGGCGATGGGCTCAGCCTTGAGTCCGTGGAGGTTGCCGACGGCGGCCTAAGGCTGCACATCACCGGCACCAACGTCCCCCTGAGCCAGCTCTAGGACGTCACCGGCACACACTAAAACCCACCCTGTGTTCGCTTCCGAAAGGCGCACCATACAGGGTGGGTTTTGCTGTGCCGTGATCACAACGAACTTCTTGAACAAAGAACATAAAGGAATGCCATAAAGGAATGCACAGTTCCCAGCGGCAACGGCTAGGGACGCTCATCCTTCGCCGTGGAATCAATGAGCTTCATTGTGGGCAGCGCATGATGGCTGGTGCCCACCAGGTAATCGAAGCCGCAGCGCGCGGCCTGCGCGATGGCCTGATCGCGCATGGTCTCGGCACAATGCTGCTCATCGAGGAATACCCCCAACTTCGCCGGGTGCGGCACGGCCTCTCGAATGGCGATGAGCTCGGACATGTAGGCGTTGGTGCCTACCAGCGCGAAGTCGGGTACTACGGTGACATACTCCGCCCCAAACTGCACCGCGAGCCTCGCCTCCGCGGCCTTGACCAGCGTGTGGTGCTTTCCGGTTGGATAACCACTCCACGTCGCCACAGCCACCTCGTCCTTGATTGCATGGAGCAAAGAGGGCTCGACACAAATGCCGTGGTCTTGCTCGATGGCGGCCGCCACCCCCGCAGCGACGGTGGCGGCATCGGCCAGGGGATCGTCGATAAGCAAGAAGTCGCGCACTAGTGCCACCCGTAATTGCCGCTGAGAATGTCCTTGATCTGGGGGCGAACATCAAACCAGTACAGGCCGATGATCACGATGCCGATCCACGAAAGGAATGGGAAATTCAAGTACAAAACCAGCGAGGATAGCGCAAGGATTGATACCCAAATCCACTTGTTCTGGCGATCAGCTGCCTCAAAGGCATCATCGCGAGTAAGGGCAGCCATCACCGCACCGGCCAGGCCACAGAGAACTAGCACGAAGGTGCCGATAGTTATAGCCCAGTGGAGGATGCCAAGAATCGAAATCGTCATGTTCTTCTTTCGTTGATCAGCCAAACAGCACGTAGGAAACAGTGTAAATGGCAAGACCGGCAAGCGCGCCGACGACCGTGCCGTTTAAGCGAATGTACTGCAGGTCCTTGCCCACCATCAGCTCAATCTTGTCGCTGGCCTCATCGGCGTCCCAGCGCTCGATGGTCTCGGAAATAATCGAGGTGACCTCACCAGCATAGTTATCCGCCAAGAAGGCGGCAGTGCCCGTGATGCGCTTATCCAACGCCTCCCGCAGCTCGTGATCCTCCTGGATCCGCTGCCCCCACTGCAAACACAGCTCAGTTATCTTATTTCGCAGGACAGAATCCGGGTTCTCCGCCGACTCGATGATGGCATCGCTTGCCTGCGACCACACCGTCTTCGCGGCATCTTGGACCGGCTTGGAACCCATCACGTCATGCTTGATGTCCTCGACGCGCTGGATCATCGTCGGATCATATTGCAAGTCTTGGGAGAATTGGTAGATAAACCGGCGCACCGCCTGCCGGGCCTCGTGGTTGCGATCCGCAGCCACCTGGCCGGTCCACGTCACCAGCTCCCGATAGACCTTGTCGCCGACAAGCTCGTTGATGAACTTCGGGGCCCACGTTGGCGCGCGCTCATCTAAGATCCGGACGATGAGATCCTCCGATTCCATCGCCTTGCGGTTAAGCCATTGGATGAGCTGCTCCACGATGGGCTCGGCTTGCCCCTCCGCAATCAACTGGTCGAGGGTGCGCCCCAAGGGCGGACCCCACGCGGGCTCGGCGAGTTTGTCGATCATCGCCGTGCGAATCACCGCCTCCGCGTCGCGCGGATCCAATGCCCGGGTTGCGTTGGCCACTAACTTGCCCGCCTCTCGGGACACCTTCTTGGCGTTGTCCTCCACCACCATCCACTCGCCGATGCGCTCGGGCACCTTGGCCTTAGAAACCTTCTCCGTGATCAACTCGGCGTTGAGGAAGTTCTCGCCAACGAAGCCACTCAAGGCCTCCCCGACCTGATCCTTCTTGCGGCGGATGATGGCGGTGTGCGGAATCTTAAGCCCCATCGGGTAGCGAAACAGCGCCGTGACGGCGAACCAGTCCGCGAGGCCGCCGACCATGCCTGCCTCCGCTGCCGCACGCACGAAACCGACCCAAGCACCAGCGTTGCCGGTGGACTCATACCAACGGCACACGAGGAAGATAATAGCCGCAACGATGAGCAGGCCCGTAGCGATCGTTTTATGGACGCGCAGTGCTTGCCGCCGCTGCGCCTCCACCTCAGGGCTTGGACCAGGCACAGCTAGCGTAGACACCCCATACATCCTTTGCTTTTCGGAAAGACGTGAACTATGTATTCAACGCCTAAAGTACAGTTAAGTTCCACACCTCCGGCGATTGCCTCACAAACGAAGGCTAAAATCCCAGCACCCAGGCGAGATTCCAGAAGCGCAACGCCACCAAGAGCGTGATCAACGTCGACAGCGTGATCAGCACTATCCGCAAGCGTGAATCATTTCGCATGTCTCCTCCTAGAGGCTCATTTTTCATTATGAAAGCGGGGGCCTCACACATTGTATGTGCGAAGCCCCCGCGTGTGGAGGTGTCTCAAGACCTTAGTTAACGCGACCAGTCTCAGCGCGGTACTGGCGGTATGCGGAACGACCTGAGTGGACCATACCGAAGCCGCCAATCAGGAGGGCAACCGCGAACACAGCACCGATGGTTGCGTACAGCGACCAGTTCTCCTGAGAACCAACGCCACCTGCTGCGATACCGAAGATCAGGGTACCGAAACCAGCCAGCGAAGCCAGGATCATGCCCATGCCGAGCCACGTCGAGGTGCGCTGCAAGGAAGAATGCGGCGCCCACAGGCTGCTGGGATCGTAGCCGTCGATGTAGTGAGGACGGTTGGTGAAGACGGGGTAACCCGCGGTGGTGCTCACGGTGCTCTTAGACATGAGACTTGACGTACCTTTCTTAGAAAGTGTCGTGGGGAATGCTACTTCCACAAATGGTCACTAAGACTTCTTGATAGTCTAGCGCAATGATCGGGCTACACAATCCCGATCATCAGCCTTTTTTAGTGATCCTTAGCGGAGAAGAATGCCCGCGCGCGCTCCTTGTTGATCGCGGCAACAGCGGTCAGCGGAATGCCGGCCGGGCAGACATCAGCGCACTCGCCGTAGAGCGAGCAGTGACCGAAGTTGGTCTCCAGCTCGTCGACCATCTTGCGGGCGCGACGTCCACGCTCCTCCTTGCCCAGCGGCATGAGGGACAGGTGAACCAGCTTGGCACCGGTGAACAGGTGCGCTGCACCGTTCGGGCAGGCAGCCACGCAGGCGCCACAGCCGATGCAGGCGGCGTGGTCGAGGGCGAGCTCGGCGGTCTGGTGGTTCATGTGCAAGGTGTCGGCGTCCGGTGCGGTACCGGCATTGAGGGAGACGTAGCCACCCTGCTGCATCACGCGGTCCAGCGCGGAGCGGTCAACGACCATGTCCTTGATGACCGGGAAAGCAGCCGAGCGCAGCGGCTCGATCTTTAAGGTGGAGCCGTCAGCCACGTTGAGCAGGCGCTGCTGGCAGGCAGGCTTGTTCTGCTCGAGGCCGTGTGGGCGACCGTTGACCATGAGGCCGCAGGTACCACAGATGCCCTCGCGGCAGTCGGAAGCGAATGCGAAAGGCTCCTTGCCCTCCTCGATCAGACCCGTGTTGACGTGGTCCAGCAGTTCGAGGATGGACATCTGAGCGACGGCGTCCTCGACGGTGATCGACTCGAAGTGGCCCTCGGTAGTCGGCCCGGCCTGACGCCAGATTTCAAGATGCAGTTTCATTACTTGTAATTCCTTGTCATCAGCGGGATCGAATCGAACACGAGCGGCTCGGCGTGGCGGATGAACTCACCCTCAGCCTTGCCTGGCTCCCAAGCGGAGACGAAGCACCAGTTGTCATCGTCACGCTCGGCCTCGCCGTCCTCGGAGAGGTGGTCATCGCGGAAGTGAGCACCACAAGACTCGTCGCGGTCGAGAGCATCGACGCACATGAGCTCGCCCAAGTCGATGTAGTCAGCAACGCGGTTGGCGTATTCGAGCACCTGGTTCATCTCGTCCTTGGTACCGGTGATGCGCAGGTTTGCCCAGAAGTCCTTGCGCAGGGCGCGGATCTTCTCGATACCGGTCTTGAGGTCCTCGATGTTGCGAGCAACACCGCAGGAGAAGTACAGGATCTCGCCGAGCTGGCGGTGGTAGTACTCCGGGCCGTGCGGGTTGTCGCCCTTGATGTTCATCAACTTGTCGATGCGTGCCTGCGCGCGAGCCAGAGCGGCCTTTGCCTCAGGAGCATCTGCCGGCAGTGCATCCTCACCGAGGTGGTTTGCCAGGTAGTTCGGGATGGTGAACGGCAGGGTGAACCAGCCATCAACGGATGCGGACAGCAGGGAGTTAGCGCCCAGACGGTTCGCGCCGTGGTAGGTCCAAGAGCACTCGCCGGCAGCGAACAGACCTGGGATGGAGGTCATCTCGTTAAAGTCGGTCCACAGACCACCCATGGTGAAGTGGCAGGTCGGAGCAATACGCATCGGAGCCTTGTAGGGATCCTCACCGATAGCCTCTTCGTACATCTGGAAGAGGTTGGAGTAACGCTCACGAATGGTGGCCTCGCCGAGGCGCTGGATTGCGTCGCGGAAGTCCAGGTATGCGGCGTTGTGCAGCGGTCCAACACCCAGACCCTTGTTGATCTGCTGGGAGATGGCGCGGGATGCAACGTCGCGAGGAACGAGGTTACCGAAGGCAGGGTAACGACGCTCGAGGAAGTAGTCGCGCTCCTCCTCCGGAATGGTGTTCGGGTCGCGGTCGTCGTTAGGCACGATCGGGGACCAGATGCGTCCGTCGTTACGCAGCGACTCAGACATCAGAATGGTCTTGGACTGCCACTCAGCGTTAACCGGCAGGCCGGTCGGGTGGAACTGGATGAACGACGGGGAGGCAAAGTATGCACCCTGCTCGTATGCACGCATCACGGCGGAGGCGTTGGAGTTCTTTGCCAGAGTGGACATGTGGTAGACGTTGCCGTAACCACCGGTAGCCAGGATCACCGCGTGACCGGTGTGAGCGGTCAGCTCACCGGTGATCAGGTTACGCATGATCAGGCCCTCGCAGCGCTTCTCGCCGTTCTTCTCGGTGACGATGAGATCAACCATCTCGTTGTGAGTGAAGATCTCGACAGCACCCAGGTGAATCTGGCGCTGCAGCGAGGAAGCGGTGGACAGCTGAAGCTGCTGACCCGTCTGGCCACGGGTGTAGTAGGTACGGGAGACCTGCACACCACCGAAGGAACGGGTAGCCAAGGCGCCGCCGTACTCACGTGCGAATGGAGCGCCGATGGCGTTCATGTGGTCGATCACGCGGACGGACTCATAAGCCAAGCGCCAGCAGTCGGATTCACGGCAGCGGTAGTCGCCGCCCTTGACGGTGTCCTTGACGTGGCGGTATGCGCCGTCGTTGTCGACCTTCTTGCCACGAGCGGAGTTAACGCCACCCTGTGCGGCGATGGAGTGCGCACGGCGCGGAGCATCGTGGTAGGTGAAGACCTTGACGTTGTAGCCAAGCTCGCCGAGGGCTGCAGCGGCAGCGCCACCGGAAAGGCCGGTACCTACGACCAGCACCTTGAACTTGCGACGGTTCAGCGGGGAGACCAGGTTCATGTGGTCCTTCTGGTACTCCCACATGTCCTTCATTGGGACGCCATGAGGCTCATTGGACTCCAGCACGGTTCCAGGAACAACGCCCGGGACGATGGATGCTGGGTGGTTGAACTCAGGGCGAGTAACGGTTTGAGAGTGAGTGCTCATTAAATGTTTACCTTTTCGTCCTATCGACTCTTAACCAATCCAGCCAAAGGCGATGGAGAGCGGAATCGAAATGTTGCCGATCATGACGAGGGCCGGGATAACGTAGGCACATCCGAGCAGGAATGCGCGCCAGCGCTTACCGGTAATACCCAGGTCAGAGCAAGCCAGCCAGATACCGTGAGACAGGTGCAGGAACAGCACCAGCATTGCGATCACGTAGAAGATGGTGACCGGCCAGCGGCTGAAGCTTGCGATCATGTTGGCGTACACCTCGCCGTGGACGAAGGAGTCCGATGCGGCCGGTGCCACACCCATGGTCAGATCCAGGATGTGGAAGATGATGAAAGCCAGCAAGACAATACCGGTAACCAGCATGGTCTTCGTGGTGAAGGAGTTCATGCCGCCAATCAGGTTGGTGCGGCGGAACTTACCACGGGACTGGTGGGAACGTCCGGTCAACGCGAATGCGCCGTAAATGTGCAGGACAATACATGCCAGCAGGACGATACGGAAGATCCAGATGAACCAGCCGTGTGGAACGAGCGGGTACAGAATGTCTTTCTGCAGCCACTCAGCATAGGAATCGATAGGGGCGGTTCCATCCTCGTAGAAAGGAAGGAAAATCTTCAGGTTACCAACCATGTGGAAGACCACGAAGAGCGCAAAGATAAGGCCGGTGACGGCCATTGTCAGCTTCAGGGCCCAGGTTGGGTACTTTGGCCGCTCGCGTAGCGGCTTTTCAGTGATTTTGCCGTGAGCGATGGCGTCACGGTCGATGTTATTTACAGTCATGGCACCTCCAGTGTCGGCTTTACTTTATTAGGAAATTTGCCCGGCAAACCACTTAGCGCAGGGTGCAGTGATCTACCTCACACCCATTAGATTCCGGCGATGAGCTGCGGTTTAGGTTAGCCTTATCTTTTTCGTCCGATCGACAAGCTCTCGCTATAGCCCTCTACCGGCATATTTTCACCGAGCGTTAAGTGACAATTTCAATCATGCGAATTTCGCAACATTTTGTGTTGCTAATTTGCAGTACACCATTTCGGGGTGAGACCTAAGTTTCAGCGAAACGAGACGTTTGAAAAAGTCCCAAGTTTCACACGCACCCCAGTAACTCCCACATTTACCAGCCATTGCGCAAGCCTTTCGCACTACTTGTGCCTGAGGCCACGTGTTTCAGTGTTGGCCAACACTTATCCCATCCCCGTGCCATTTGGCACACATAATCCAATTTTGCGAACAGGTTTTGCGAATACCCTCGCATTCGTGACGACAGTCACGTTAGACTTCTGCACATGGGAAGAACGTATGTTGGATCACGCCTGCGTCAGTTGCGCCGCGAGCGTGACCTCAGCCAGGCCAGCTTGGCCGCAACGCTGGGTTTATCTGCCAGCTATGTCAATCAGATAGAGCACGATGTGCGCCCGCTAACGCTTGCCGTGCTCAATAAGATCACCGAGGCCTTCGGCGTCGACGCCACCTTCTTCTCCCGCGATGATGATTCCCGACTTTTGGCGGAAATCCAGGACGTTGCCCTCGACCGGGAGTTGTGCCCTACCCCCTTCGAATTGCACGAACTCAATGAGATGGTGCAAAACCATCCGGATATCGCCCGGGTCATGGTGGACATGCACCGGCGCTACCGCAACGTTCGCGACAAGCTGTCGGTAGCTACCGACGTACGCCACACCGGCACCGATTCTGGTGGTACCGTCGCGCAGGCGTTGTCCATGCCCCACGATGAGGTCCGGGACTTCTTCTATGCCCGCCAGAACTACCTCGACGATATCGACCGGCGCGCCGAGGAGATCTCCCAGGAACTCGGTGTGGGGGTCTTTGCCGTCCGTGCGACCGAGGAGGCACTCACCCAGCGTCTAGCGCTGGCTCACGGCATTCGCGTCCAAACCGGGGCAGACATCGGCAACCGCCTGCACGTACTCGATCACGACACCAAGGTGTTGACCCTGTCTTCGCGCCTGATTGCCGGCCAGCGCGCCTTCCGCCTGGCGGCCGAGCTGAGTTACCTTGAGGTCGGCCCACTCATGGAGGCGGCCGTGGACGACGGGCACTTCAACACCTCCGAGGCGCGCACCTTGGCGTTGCGCGGTGTGGCCAGCTACTTCGCCGCGGCCGTCATGCTGCCTTATGAAATGTTCCATTACGAGGCCGAGCGCAACGGTTATGACATCGAGTACCTATGCCTGATGTTCGGCGTCGGCTACGAGACGCTGTGCCACCGCTTATCGACGTTGCAGCGCCCGAACCTGCGCGGCATCCCTTTCACGTTCGTCCGCGTCGACCGCGCGGGAAATATGTCCAAGCGCCAGTCGGCAACCGGCTTTCATGTCACCCATTCGGGCGGTACCTGCCCGCTGTGGAATGTCTATGACACCTTCACCAATCCCGGCACGATCCAACGCCAGCTCTCGCAGATGCCCGATGGGCGCAACTACCTGTGGATCGCCCGCACGGTGCGCCACCACCAGGGTCGCTTCGGCGAGACCGGCAAGCTTTTTGCCATCGGCCTCGGCTGCGAGGCCCGCCACGCAGAGCGCACGGTCTATGCCGAGGGGCTCAATCTTGAGGATCTCTCCACCGCTACGCCGATCGGTCCCGGATGCCGAATCTGCTCCCGCGAGAACTGCGCCCAGCGCGCCTTCCCCTCGATCAACCGCACCATCACCATCGATGCGCACAGCTCCAACGTTGCGCCTTATTAAGGGCGACAGCCGAGTCCCTAGCCGCGCTTGTTGGCTTGTTCCGCCTTCTTGTTCGCGATCATCTCGGCCCGCAACTCCGCGAGGTCGGGATCTTCGCGCACGAGGGCAACAAGCTGGCAATCCTGCGGGCCATGTGCACCAGGAACGCACAGGGTGCACGGTTCACCGAACCTGATGGGGCATTTGGCATCAACATGCATATCCCCCATGTTAGCCACCCGCCCTCCGCAGCCGGCGCCACTCAAGGAGTCCATCGGGAAATCACCCTTCGATCGCCATCGAAAAAACATCGATAAGCTGCGAGCATGCACCCAATGAGATTATGCTGACAGATCCGCTTTCTGCGACGAAGAAATCGATGGCGCGGTGGCCGTCGGAAAGCAAAAAGCAACCGCCCCTCGCCACTATCGCGACGAAAAGACGGTTGCTACTCACAGGCTGCAGAAGGCCTAGGCCTTCCAAGCTTGTCTTAGAAGTTGATCATGTGTCCCATGATGCCCTCGGCTGCTTCCTTCATTGCCTCCGACAGGGTCGGGTGCGTGTGGATGTTGCGGCCGATCTCCTCAGCGGTGAGGTCGAAGCGTTGTGCCAGGGTCAGCTCCGGCAGCAGCTCGGAGACACCGGCACCGACCATGTGGGCACCGATGAGCTCGCCGAACTCGCCGTCGGCGACGATCTTGACGAAGCCAGCGGACTCGGCCAGGCCCTGGGCCTTGCCGTTGGCGGAGAACGGGAAGGTGGCGACCTTGATCTCGCGATCCGGGAACTTGGCCTTGGCCTGCTCCTCGGTGTAGCCGAAGGAGGCGACCTGCGGGTTGCAGAAGGTCGCACGCGGCATGTTCATGTAGTCACCGAGCAGCTGCGTCTCAGCACCCGCGATCACCTCAGCGGCGACCACGCCCTGGGCCTCGGCCACGTGGGCGAGCTGCAGCTTGGCGGTGACGTCGCCGATGGCGTAGATGTGCGGGACGTTGGTGCGCATCTCATCGTCAATGGCGATGGCGCCGCGCTCGGTGAGAGCAACGCCGGTGTTTTCCAGGCCGTAGCCTTCCACGCGCGGCGCGAAGCCGATGGAGACCATGACGCGGTCTGCCTTGATGGTCTCAGACTTGGAGCCGTCCTTGGACTCGACGTCGACCTCGACACCAGCAGCGCCACCGAGGTCGCGGATGGCGGTGGTCTTGTGGCCGGTCAAAAGCTTCACGCCCAGCTTCTTGTACTGCTTGGCGATCTCCTTGGAGACGTCTGCATCCTCGTTCGGCAGGACGCGATCCATGAACTCGACGATGGTGATGTCTACGCCGTAGTTGGACAACACGTAGGCAAACTCCATTCCGATGGCGCCAGCACCCACGATGACCATGGACTTCGGCGCCTCGTTGTTGAGGATCTGCTCCTCGAAGGAGACGATGTTCCCGCCGATGGTCACGCCCGGCAGGGAGCGCACGACGGAGCCGGTGGCGATGATGCAGTTGTCGAAGGTGACGGTCTTGCCGGCATCCTTGCCCTCAGTAATCTGGATGGTGTGGGCGTCGGTGAAGGTACCGAAACCATCGATCTCGGTAATCTTGTTCTTCTTCATCAGGAAGTGAACGCCCTTGACGATGCCCTCGGACACCTTGCGGGAACGGGCGTGGGCGATACCGAAGTCGAAGGAGACATCGCCGGTGATGCCGAAGGTCTTTGCTTCGTGGTTAAAGATGTGGGCGACCTCGGCGTTCTTCAGCAGCGCCTTGGAGGGGATGCAGCCCACGTTGAGGCACACACCGCCCCAGTACTGCTTCTCAACTACAGCAACCTTCAGGCCAAGCTGGGCTGCGCGAATGGCGGAGACGTAGCCGCCAGGGCCAGCTCCGAGTACTACTACGTCATAATGTTCAGTCACGCAACCAAGAATAGTGAAATATCCCCTAACTTGTCGCCTTTTGCCCCTATTCGCGGAAGGTCAGCCCACCGTGGTCGTCGACAAGCGAAACGAAGAAGGGATCGCGAAACTCCCACAGCTCCACCAGCGCGCCGATGGCGTCGATGAGCGCTTGGTCTTCTAGGCCGCTGACCTGCGCGGCAAGCCGGTACAAGGAGTGCTCGGCCTCAGGGTGCTGCGCGATCCACGCCCAGACCAAATCGGCGGTGTTGACAAAGCGGGTGGTTTGTTTGTCGGGCTTGTCCGCATCCGCCAGCAGCGAGGCAGCGTGGCGGGCGGATTCGAAAGCACGAATCGATGCTAATGCCTGCTCGCTTGCGCCGACGAGCTGATAGTAGAACTGCTGCGCCGGGAAGTAGTCCCCGAAGTCCACCTTCGAGGCATCGCCGCCGCTGACTGCAACCAGCAAGCAGTCGAGGTAGTACTCCCAGCCCGGCCCGATCTGGTCCACCATGGCCAGGTCCTGCTCGCCAAGCGCATGTACCAGGCTCACCTGCGACCGAGCGGGCGCGCCTGCGGCCTGCCCGGTCAGCTCCTCGACTTCCACGCCGAGATCCCAGGCGAAGTACCCCTTGCCGCGTACCCGGTAGGACTTCCCCGGAGCGCAGGATACAACCTCCATGACCATCGCGGGCGCGCCCTCCTCGGCGATCATGGTGACGCTGACCTCGCCCAATGGACCGTCTTCGCCGCTTCCCGGCGCGCGCAGCTGTCCCTCCCACGGCCCGTACCAGGCGGCCATCTTCTCCGATTCGGTCACGGCCGCCCAGGCATCGGTGGCCGACAGGGGCAGCTGCCTTGAGATAACCAGCTGGTTTCCCTCCCGGATAGCGCCACTCGGCGCGCTGGGTACTCGCGCGCCGCCACCTGAATTTTGTGCCGTATCGGCCATTGCCAACCTTCCTTAAAGTACGTCCTTGCGAAAGCTCGTGTGTGGCGTTGCCCGCAACCGCTGAGGAAGCTTACAGTTGCTTGTCGCAGGTTGCAGGCGCTTGCGCCCGTTTACGTTGCCTACAGTTATTGCATCACGATTGCTCGCTGCAGTGCGCCGTAGCTTGCCCTTGCTTGCCGTTGCTTGCTGCAGCGCGCAGTTACTTGCCATTGCCTGCTGGCTTAGCTTGACCGCCAGTGCCCGCCCTTGCCTTATCTTGCTTCCTGCTGCTCACTGTACCTGGGCACCGCGCGCAGGCCCGATAACGCCAACAACCGACACCATGTCCCCCGCACACAGGTGCTGCTTTGAAGGGGAATTGGTGCCGGTTGCGGTCTAAAATTTCTTGCTTTCCGACGGCCACCGCGCGCAGTCGTCGAGCGCGCTGGCCTATCAGCAACGTTTAGAAAATGCCCAGGACGGAGGAAAGAGTGGAGGTAGCGGAAGAACCGGCGTGAATGAAGGTGCCAAGGACATTGTTGATTGCCACGAGGATCTGCTCAAAAATCTGTTCCATGAGAGTATTCCTTTTCTTCCGCTACGTTAAAGCAGCGGAGGTAGGTCTGCTGGGTTTCTAATGAATATCCGAAATGGACTCTACTTCAGTAGAACGTTACCCGGCCACCAAGCGTTACATCTGTCCCAGCAATGCCCCGCACCGCCCGGGGTTGAGGCAGTTGTGTCGATGAGTATTATCGGCGGGCTGGTCAGCGGAATTGGACTCACCCTGTGGCCTAAACCCACAGGTCACCAACAGCTACAATCGTGTGGGTGAGCGCGCAACACCCGAAATCAAGCCCAGATACAGCCACAAGGCCAGACCAGTTCCTGCTGGAGGTCGAGGACCCGCAGGCGGTCGGGTGGGCCAAGCAACGCTCGGACATCACAGCCCGCTTCGTCGACCACACGGTGCGCGCACGTATCGAAGCAGGCCTCAACACCCCAGGGCGCATCCCCTATGTGACACGGCGCGGGGATTATTTGTACAACTTCTGGCGCGATGAGTCTCACCCCCGCGGGCTGTGGCGAAGGACCACCCTGGAGCAGTATCTGGCACCGGAAACGGTGCAATGGGAGGTGCTGGTGGACGTCGATAAGCTTGCCGCTGATGACGGATGCGACTGGGTGTGGAAGGGCGCGCACGTGCGCGAACACGCCTTCGACCGGGCGCTGCTGCGCCTGTCCCGCGGCGGCGCGGACGCGGTGGTGATCAGGGAATTCGACTTGGAAGCAAAGCGCTTCGTAGGGACCGACCTCACGGCAACGTTGGAGGATGTGGCGCCGGAGATGGCCCCGGCGACAGGGCGGGAAGCGGCGCTGGGGACGTCGGAAAGCCCCTTTAACGTGGCGGAGGGAAAGACCCAGATTAGCTGGGTGGACCGGGACACTGTGCTCATCGGCACGGACTTTGGCCCGGGAAGTCTCACCACCGCCGGCTACCCGGCGCGCGCCCACCTATGGCGGCGCGGGCAGTCGCTGGAAGACAGCGAGGAATTCTTTGCCGGAAAGCCGGACGATCTCGCGGTTTCGGCATGGGCGCTAAACCAACCCGGCTACGAAAGAATCTTCGTGCGCCGCACCATCGACTTCTACCGGGCGCGCACCTTCGTCCACACCCCGCTGGGCCTACAGATCCTCGAGGTCCCCGAGGACGCGGAGGTGTTCTTCGACCGCAACTGGATGTTTATTATCCCGCGCACACCGTTTGCTGGCATCGCAGCCGGTGGCCTCGGCGTCATTGACCTCGACGACTTCCTCGGAGGCGCACGCGAGTTTGCCACGATCTTTCACCCCACGCCCACCACCAGCCTGCAGGATGTGTCGCTGTCGAAGTCGCATCTTTTGCTCACCGTCCTCGACAACGTGGCAACCACCATCTTTAGCGTGCCGCTTACAGCCCTTGCGCAAGGCGAATGCACCCCCCTGCCCCTGCCCGCCCTCGCCACCGCCCGGGTGGTCTCAACCAGCACCGACAGCGATGAGGTCTGGTTGGGCGCAAGCTCCTTTACGCAACCAGACACCCTCTACCGTTGGGAGGCGGGCGACCCGCACAGCCTGCGCGAGGTGGCCGCGGCCCCTGCGCTGTTCGATGCCGGCGGCATGACAACCCGCCAACACTGGGCAACCTCGGCCGACGGGACGAAGATCCCCTACTTCATCACCGGGCGTTTCGACGACAACCCGCACCCCTGCCTGGTCAGCGCCTACGGAGGCTTCGAGGTATCTTTGCTGCCGAGCCACTCCTTCATCCGCGGCATGTGGATGGAGCAGGGCAACTACCTGGTGCAGGCCAACCTGCGCGGCGGCGGGGAATTCGGGCCCAGCTGGCACGAGCAGGTCATAGGTGACAACCGCATCAAGGTCTACGAGGACCATGCCGCCGTCCTTGCCGACATCGCCGCCCGCGGCTATGCCACCGCCAGCCAGATCGTGGTGCGCGGCGGCTCCAACGGCGGATTGTTGACCTCGGTGGCCCTTACCCGCTACCCGGAGTTGATCGGCGCGGCGGTCATCCAGGTGCCGCTGACGGACATGCTGCGCTACCACACCTGGTCGGCCGGCGCCTCCTGGATGGCGGAATACGGCGATCCCGACGGCGCGCAGCGTAAGGTGCTGGCCTCCTATTCGCCGCTGCACAACATCGCCCTCGCGCCGGGCAGTCCTGCCGCCCTCGATGCCGCAGGTGGTGCGGCGATCTCGCTCATCGACGACGTCGTGCCCGCGCGCGACGACACCGGAGCAGGATTCGCGATCAAGGCCTATCCCCCGGTGCTGGTGACCACCTCAACCAGGGATGATCGCGTCCACCCGGCGCACGCCCGGCTTTTTTGCCTGGGGCTTGAAAGAGCCGGGCAATCAGTGGATTATTACGAAAACTCCTCCGGCGGGCATGCCGGGGCTGCCGATAACGCACAGGTCGCCTTCATGGAGGCGCTGGTAGCCGGGTGGATCAACGCTGCGCTCGCGCAAGGCTGCGACCATCCTTGACGGCTCCAGCAAGAGGCAGCAAGAGATTGCAGGTGCGACCCTCTGCCCTCAGGCCGTGCAAATAAAGAAAAAGAACGTGACGCAGTAAGTGCAGTAAGTTATGAAGCGATGAAATCTCTCAGGCTCCGCAAGACCCCCATCCCCGGCACCCGCGATTCCTACACCGGAATCGACTTCAACCTGGGCTACCACATCAGGCACTACAACCTGCAGCTGGATTACAAGGTGGGCCCCAATCACCTCAAGGCCCAGGCGAGATTGTCGATGGACAACTACTTAGAGCTTGGCCACCTCACCTTGGACCTGGCCAACAGCCTGCGGGTGAGCGCGGTGACCGCGCGCGCCGTGGGCGTGACCAAGGTGTCCGTCGCCCGTTTTCGCCACTCCGGCGGCAAGCTGCGCATCAGCTTTGAAGAGCCGATCCCGGTGGATCAGGAATTTGAGCTTACCATCTCCTACCAGGGCAATCCCCGCCCGGTGCGCTCCGAATGGGGCACCATCGGCTGGGAGGAGTTGAGCAACGGTTCGCTGGTGGCCAGCCAGCCCTGCGGGGCGCATAGCTGGTTTCCTTGCGATGACACCCCGGATGAGAAGGCCACCTACGAGTTTCACATTACCGCCGACTCTCCCTACACGGTCGTCGCCAACGGACTATTGCAGGCAAAGACGGTGAAGGGCTCGCGCACCACCTGGGATTATCTCGCGGAATCCCCCATGAGCTCCTACCTGGCCACCGTGCAGGTAGGACAATATCGCCGAATTGAATTGGCCAAGGCACCCACCCCGATCATCGCCTACGTGCCGCCGGCGGTGATCCCGGGGTTTAACAACGACTTCGCCGATCAGGCTCAGATGCTTGAGCTATACACCCAGCTTTTTGGCGCCTACCCTTTTAGCCAGTACACGGTGGTCGTCACCGAGGACGAGCTGGAAATCCCGCTGGAGGCGCAAGGGCTGTCCATCTTCGGCGCCAACCACGCCAAGGGCGACAAGGACTGGGAGCGGCTCATCGCCCACGAGCTGTCCCACCAGTGGTTCGGCAACTCGCTCGGCCTTGCGCAGTGGGATGACATCTGGCTCAACGAGGGTTTCGCCTGCTACTCGGAGTGGCTGTGGTTTGAGCACTCCGCGGGCAAGCATGCCTCCATCTCGGCCAAGCAACACTATGACGTGCTTGCCTCCAAGCCGCAGGATCTGCTCTTGGCCAATCCGGGGCCCAAGGACATGTTCGATGACCGCGTGTACAAACGCGGGGCGCTGACCGTGCATGCGCTGCGCGTTCTGCTCGGCGATGAGGCCTTCTTCGGCATGATTCGCCGCTATGTAGCCAATGGCCGCCACTGCGTCGTCGAGCCCGTGGATCTGCGCCGGGAGGCCGTGCGCGCCGCGGAGGAGGCGGGCGTTGGCGTCGGGAAGCTAGATGACCTGTGGAACGCCTGGCTACAACAGACCGCCCTGCCGCCGTTTCCCACCGCGGAGGCCTAAGTGAAGTACATGTCCGTGGCCACGATCATCGCCGGCATTTCCGGCTTCGTGGTCATCATCGTTGCCGCCCGCGCCTTCGGCTCTGATCTGCGCATGGCGGAGGATTTCACCGCCTACTGGGGTTTGTTTTTCGCCGGCACCGGCATCCTCACCGGCCTGACCCAGGAGACCACCCGCGCGGTGGCCTCCCACGTGACGGTTACCTCCGATGGCCCCGCCGACAGGCACCCTGCCCCCGCACGAGAAGTAGCCAAGGCCCGCCCTTTTCGCCTGTCCTTCCTCATCGGGCTGGTCACCATCGCCGTGTTCGCCGCCACCGGCTTTGCGTGGGCACCACGTGTGACCAGCGACTACCACATTGAGGGCGTGGTGTTGTTATCGCTTGGCTTGGGAAGTTACGCCGTCCAGGCCACCATTTCCGGCTTGCTGTCTGGGCATCAGCTCTGGCGACACTACGCCGCACTGATCACCCTGGACACAGCCTCGCGCATGGTGGTTTCGGTCATCGCCTGGGCGGTTGGCTGGAAGCTTCTCGCGTTCATGGTGGTCACCGTCATGGGGGCTGTGAGTTGGCTGCTCATCGTGGCGTGTTCACCGGCGCTGCGCTCGGTATTGCATTCGCTTGCCGACGTCCCTACCCGCGCCTTTGTGGCTCGCGCAGGCACGGCGATGGCGGCCTCCGGCGCTACCGCCATCCTCATCACCGGCTTTCCGACGATCGTGCGCTTGACGCACCCAGATACCTCCGCGGAGGCCATCACCGCCGCCTCGGTCATCTACGCGGTCACGCTGACCCGCGCGCCCATCCTCGTGCCCCTGCAGCAATTCCAGTCCGCACTCATCGTGCGCTTTGTGGAACACCGCTCCGTCCGTGCACTCGTGGGCCCGATGGGCATCGTCTGGGCCGTGGGCATCATCGGCGCGGTCGCCGCGGCGGCTGTAGGCCCCTGGCTTATGCCCACCATCTTGGGCCCGGATTATCAGGCGCCCTGGTGGCTGCTGGGTCTGTTGACCCTCGGCGCCGCCTGCACCGCATCACTGATGGTCACCGGCGCGGCCACGGTGGCGATGGAGGCACACGGGCTTTATCTGCTCGGCTGGGTGGTGGCCACTATCTTTGCCGTCACGGTCCTAGCCTCTCCCCTTTCCTTGGCCACCTCCGCCTGGCTGGCACTAACCGCGGGCCCGTTGCTGGGTCTGCTCGTCCACGGCATCGGCATCACGGTCGCCTCGAGGAACACCTGACTCAACTCCCGGGAATAGCATGCCACTGCGGTCGACGCGGATTACTCGCTAACTCCAAGGTGTGGAAGCGCCCGCCCTGGGCCTGCACCCCGTAATGTTGATTCTTATGAAGATGCTTGTTACTGGTGGTGCCGGTTTTATCGGGGCTAATTTTGTTCGTCGTACTGTTGCTACTCGTCCGGAGTATGAGGTGACGGTGTTGGATAAGTTGACGTATGCGGGTAATCGGGCGAATTTGGCTGGTGTGGATGCTCGGTTGGTTGTTGGGGATATTGCGGATGCTGCGCTGGTGGATGGGTTGGTTGCAGATGCGGATGTGGTGGTTCATTTTGCGGCGGAGTCGCATAATGATAATTCGTTGAGGGATCCGTGGCCGTTTGTGCATACCAATCTGATCGGCACGTATACGTTGCTGGAGGCGGTGCGTAAGCATGGTAAGCGTTTTCATCATGTGTCGACGGATGAGGTGTTCGGTGATTTGGAGTTAGATGATCCGAACCGTTTTACGGAAACGACTGCGTATAATCCTTCGTCGCCGTATTCGGCGACGAAGGCGGGAAGCGACCATTTGGTGCGGGCGTGGATTCGTTCGTTTGGTATTGAGGCGACGATTTCGAATTGTTCGAATAATTACGGCCCGTATCAGCATATTGAGAAGTTTATTCCGCGGCAGATTACGAATATTTTGTCGGGTATTTCGCCGAAGTTGTATGGCACGGGTGAGCAGGTGCGCGACTGGATTCATGTTGATGACCATAACGACGCAATTCATCTCATCTTGGACAAGGGGGCGTTGGGTGAGACTTATATCATTGGTGCGGACAACGACCATGTCAATAACAAACAGGTCATTTCGTTGATTTGTGAGTTGATGGGTTTGGGCCCGGATGCGTATGAGCATGTCAATGATCGACCTGGTCATGATATGCGGTATGCGATGGATTCGACGAAGTTGCGTACGCAGTTGGGGTGGGAGCCGAGGTTTACTGATAATGAGACTGGTATGCGTGAGGGTTTGGAGCAGACTATTGCGTGGTATCGGGATAATCAGGCGTGGTGGGCTGCGTTGAAGCAGCAGGTGGAGGCGCGTTACGCGCAGCAGGGGCAGTAGGTCGCGGTCGTTTCGTTTTTTGGAGGATGTCGGTGGTTGCTTTTTCTAAGCCTTTGGCTGTCAAGGATTCGCCTATTGCGGGGTTGAAGGTCATTGATTTGTCGGTGTTTGGTGATAATCGTGGCTGGTTTAAGGAGAATTGGCAGCGGGAGAAGCTTGTTGCGTTGGGGTTGGATGATTTCGGCCCGGTGCAGAACAATATTTCTTTTAATGCCCAGGCTGGGGTGACTCGTGGTTTGCATGCGGAGCCGTGGGATAAGTTCATTTCGGTTGCTTCGGGTTCGGTGTTTGGTGCGTGGTGTGATCTGCGTTCGGGTTCTGCTACCTATGGGCAGGTTTTTACGACGGTGATTACCCCGGATGTGGCGGTGTTTGTGCCGCGGGGTGTGGCCAATGGTTTCCAGGCGTTGGAGCCTACGGCGTATACGTATTTGGTCAATGATCATTGGTCGGCGGATGCGCAGTATTCGTTTGTCAATCTTGCTGACCCGGCGTTGGGGATTGCGTGGCCGATTCCGCTGGATGAGGCGGAGTTGTCAGATAAGGATAAGCAGCATCCTGTGCTTGCGGATGCCGTCCCGGTGGCGGCGAAGAAGGTGTTGATTATTGGTGCCGATGGGCAGCTGGGTACTGCTTTGTCGGCATTGTTGCCGGATGCTGAGGTCTCCACGAGTGCGGATCTGGATCTGACAGCCGGTTATGAGGTGTTGAGGGATAATCGCAGGTGGGCGGATTACGCCACGATTATTAACGCTGCCGCGTATACGGCGGTGGATCAGGCTGAGACCACGGAGGGCAAGAAGCTGGCGTGGGCTGTCAACGCTGGTGGTGTTGCTGCCTTAGCGCGGATTGCCACCGAGTTTCGGATCACGTTGGTGCATGTTTCTAGTGAGTATGTCTTCGACGGCAGTGCGCCCGTGCACACTGAACAGGAGGCTTTGTCCCCGCTGGGGGTCTATGGACAGACGAAGGCCGCTGGTGATATCGCAGCGGCGAGCACCCCGAAGCACTATATTGTGCGCACCAGCTGGGTGGTCGGTGAAGGAAACAACTTCGTTCGTACCATGGTCAACCTTGCCCACAAGGGTGTATCGCCAGCAGTCGTCGATGACCAGGTAGGCCGGTTGACGTTTACCCAGGATCTGGCTGCCGGTATCACACACCTCCTGGATACGCAGGCACCTTTTGGTACTTACAACCTTTCCAACACCGGCGATGTCGTCTCCTGGGCGCAGGTAGCCAAGCTGTGCTACCAGTACGCGGGGCATGATCCGGCGATGGTGTCGACGACGACTACCGCCGAGTACTTCGCGGGTAAGGATAATATCTCCCCACGTCCGCTTCGTTCGGAGTTGGATCTTTCCAAGATCACCGCTGCTGGTTTTCACCCACGCGACTGGCGCGATGTGCTGCCTGATTACATCGCAGGTTACCTCGCCCAGTTGGCGTAGGCGTCGTTGTTGTTTTTGTCTGGTTGTTTCCCCCTTTTTTTGTCTTCAATAAGGATGTGCGCTTCATGAAGGGCATCATTTTGGCCGGTGGCTCCGGCACTCGGTTGTATCCGATTACTCGTGGTATCTCGAAGCAGTTGATGCCGATTTATGACAAGCCGATGATCTATTACCCGTTGACGACGTTGATCAAGGCAGGCATCCGGGAGATTTTGGTGATCACCACCCCGGAGGATCAGTACGGGTTCCAGCGTTTGTTAGGCGATGGCTCCCAATGGGGTCTCGCGTTGTCGTATGCGGTGCAGCCATCACCGGACGGGTTGGCGCAGGCGTTTATCATCGGTGAGGATTTCATCGGAGACGATGATGTGGCTTTGGTGTTAGGCGATAACATCTTTGATGGTCGTTCCCTAGGGCGGGCGTTAAAGCAGTGCCGTGACCCGAAGGGTGGGACGGTGTTCGCCTATGAGGTCGCCGACCCGCAGCGTTATGGTGTGGTGGCTTTCGACAAGGACGGGCTCGCCACCAGCATTGAGGAAAAACCAGTCGACCCGAAGTCCAACTTCGCGGTGGTGGGGTTGTATTTCTACGACAATTCCGTCGTGGAGATCGCGAAGTCGATCACCCCGTCGGCGCGCGGCGAGCTGGAGATCACCAGCATCAACGAGGCCTACCTCAACCAAGGCGCGCTGAACGTGCAGCGCCTTGCCCGCGGAGACGTGTGGCTTGATACCGGCACGATCGACTCCATGAGCGAAGCCTCAGCCTACGTCGAAGTCATACAAAAACGCACCGGAATCCTCATCGGCTCACCCGAAATCGCCGCCTGGCAAGAAGGATTCATCACCGATGAACAACTCCGCCAACTAGGCGAGCGGTTGAAGAAGTCCGGCTACGGCACCTACCTCATGCGCGCACTTGCCGCACGATAGGCGCGCTTGCCGCGTCCTACTTCACCAGCTTGAGAATCACCGCGCCTAGCTGGTAGTAGGCGCGGTATATCTTTTGCACCAGCACCGCGTCCTGCAGGCCGAGATTGGGGTTGTCGAGCTGCCAGCTCATCAAAGAGTAGAACTCCGGGGCGCTCAACCGGCGCGTGCGCGCGGCACGGGCGCGCATGCGCCGAATCTGGGGGATGGCCTTGATGAGCAGCGTCGCCGAGCGCACCTTAAGTCCTAGGCGATGCTGCTTTGCCGCGATCGCCCACAGGCCCACGCCCACGCCAAGCAGCTGCGGGGCTAGGACCGCGAGGACCAGAGCAGGCCACGTCGCCAAGGCAAACATCAGGCGATTGCGCTCAATGTAAATCCACTTGTAGTCGCCCTTGCCGTAGTCATAATTGTGGTTGACGAAGGCCTCGTGCACGAGCGCGATCGAGCCTCCAGCCAACTGCAGACGGGCACAAAAGTCAAGGTCTTCGTGGTACATGAAGTATTCCTCGCTCATGCCGCCGATCTCATTGAACCAGGAGCGCTTGACCGCAAGGCAGGCGCCGGAGGCCGCAGAAATCCGGCTGACCCCAGCCTCAAAGTCGGGGGAGGTGTCAAGCCCATTGACCCAACTGAGCCCGGAGATGTGCAGCGCATTGCCTGCGGAGTTCACCTTGCCGGAGTCTCCCAACAGAAGATAGGGCATCCACGCGGCATAGTCAGAGTCCCCCATCGCCCGCATGGAGTCGAACAGGTTCGGGTCCTTGATCTGGGTATCCGGGTTAAGAAAGAAGATAATGTCGGTGTCTAGCCGGGCCGCTCCCACGTTGCAACCGGCGGCGAAGCCACCGTTGTCGTGCTCTACCACCTGGATGCGGTCATCGTCGAAAAGCACGGTCTGCGCGAAGCGCCACGGCTTCTTGTTATCCACGATGACCACGCGGTCCCCCCCTTTCAACTGGGGGAGGAAAGAGTGTACAAGCTTTTCCACGTCGGCCTCGTGGCCATAAGAGACGATGACTACTCCAAGTGTGTTCACCGCTTCGAGTTTAGCGCGCCCCTTCCGGCCCAACCGGCGGCTGTCGGTTATGACCCACCCCACCGGGCAGGGGCAGGTACTACTTGGGCCTTCGGCGTGCCTTTGCGGCTTATTAATGGCGTGGAATAGGGTTTAAGTCATCATGGATACATCTGCTGCCACCCCCTCGTCGCCGGACCCGGAAGCCACCCCTCGTCCGGGGGATTTTTCGGACACCTGGCTGATCATCCCTTGCTATAACGAGGGTACGGTCATCCGCGAGGTCATCGAGAACGCCAGGAAGACGTTTCCCAACATCGTCGCGGTCAACGACGGCTCCGCCGACGCCTCTGCTGCGGAAATTCACGCCGCTGGCGCCCACCTGGTTAATCACCCTGTCAACCTCGGCCAAGGCGCGGCAATCCAGACCGGCGTCGAGTACGCCCGCAAGCAGCCAGGGGCGAAGTACTTTTGTACCTTCGACGCCGACGGCCAGCACCAGGTCAAGGACGTGGTCCGCATGATCGAACGGCTGCGCAGTGAGCCCCTAGACATCGTGGTGGGCACCCGATTCGGCCGCCCGCGCGCGGCCGACGACCAGGTGCCGCTTATTAAACGCATCGTATTAAAGACCGTGGTCATGCTCTCCCCGACCACCCGCAAGTTGGGGCTCTCGGACGCCCACAACGGCCTGCGCGTGTTCAACTCCACCGTAGCCAATGGGATGAACCTCCGCATGAACGGTATGAGCCACGCCTCGGAGATAGTCTCACTGATCGCAGACAAAGGGTGGCGGGTGTCGGAAGAGCCCGTGGATATCCTTTACACCGAGTACTCCATGAGCAAGGGACAGTCACTCATCAACGGCGTCAACATCCTGGCGGACGGCCTGCTGGCCAAGCGCATCTAGGGACATCTTTAGGAAGAATTGGGACTTACATCAGTGGAAAAGATCATCATCCAGAGCCTGCTATTGCTAGCGACCTCCGCGCTTGCTGTGTACTTCGTGGCCAACCGTCGCAAGGCGCGTGCCAAGGCGGGGGTGAAGATCGGCTTCGTGGTCTTCATCATCGTCTGCATCGTCTCGGTGCTGCGCCCCGAGGCCCTGACAACCGTGGCCAACTTCCTCGGCGTGGATCGGGGAACGGACCTGCTGCTTTATGCGCTCGTCGTCGCGTTCATGTTCACCACGGTCAGCTCCTATATCCGCTTCCGCGAGCAGGAGCTGCGTTATGCCAGGCTCGCCCGGGCGGTCGCGTTGCAATCGCCGGTCAGGCCAGAGGATGACCTCTGATGTGTGTTTCCCCGCTTCTCACGGCGGGGATTTCCTTTTTTTAGTAACGCTTGCGCCCTGTAGTTTTATATACCAAACGGATTTTTGCCTTCATGCACCCTGCCCAATTGTCACTTGTTCACGCCCGCAAGTAGGAAATAGTCAGGCAGATCCCAGCAGGCTCACTTCTTGCTGCTAGGGATGCAGGGTAGCAATGACTGAAGGCACCCATCGTTATTTTCAAGGAGAGTTTTCCCCGTGCGCTATACCCGTTTCGCCCATTCCTTTGCCTCCACCGCCATAGATCTGGCCAAGCTCGTGCCAGCATTCCACAACGCGGGTCTGTTGAGCACGGAGGGATCGGTGAAAGCGGCCGTGCGCCTGCCGGAGGTGCTCGCGCGCTATCGGTTTACCACCGCCCGCGAAGTGGAACAGGGCTACAACGTCTGCCCGAAACGCATCGCCATCATCGACGATGCCGGCGAGCTCACCTACGAGCAGCTACGCAACAACTCACACACCATCGCCCGCTATTTCCTCTCTCTGGGAATCGAGGACCTGCGCGTGGGCATCATGGCGCGCAACTCCCGCGGCATTGTCTACCCGCTGGCGGCCAAGGGCTATGCGGGGGCGGGCGTGTACCTGCTCAACATCGGTTCCTCCACCGAGCAGCTTGTAGGCTGCATCAACCGCGATGGCATCAACGTGTTGGTCATCGACGAGGAATTCCTCGACCGACTGCCGGAAGACACCGGCAATCTGCACGTGATCGTGGGCTTCCGCGAAACCACCGCCCATGAGCGCGCGACGGAATTTACGTCCCTCGATGAGATCCTCCACTCCTGGGCGCGCACCCCGCAAGCGGCGAAGGTGAAACTGCCCCTGTTCCCCGCACACGGGCCCGTCGTGCTCATGAGCTCCGGCACCACCGGCACCCCGAAGGGCGTGGTGCGCCCGGAGCCGGTGATTCCGGCCGTGGTGGCCAGCCTGCTGGGTCATGTTCCGTGGCGGGCGAATATGCGCCTGCAGCTGACCGCCTCCATCTTCCACACCTGGGGTTGGGGCTGTTTGAATATCGCCTTGGCCGGGCGCTCGACGATTTCCATGCACCGCATCTTCAACCCGGCCCAGATCATGGCCGACATCGAAAGCCAGAAGCTTGAGGGCATGTTCTCCTCGCCGATCTTCCTCAAGGAAATGGTGGATCTGCCGGGGGATACCTCATCGCTGAAGTTCATCATCTCCTCCGGTCATGCGCTCTCGCCGTGGCTGGTGGAGGCGGTCCACAAGCGTTTCGGGAAGATCCTGTGCAACCTTTATGGCTCCACTGAGATTTCTGCTGCGGCGATCGCGGGAATGGACGATCTCGTGGAATCGCCTACGGTGGCCGGCCATATCTGCGTGGGAACCGACCTTGTGATCCTTGACGAGCAGGACCGCCCCGCACCCCGCGGTGAGATCGGCCGCATCTTCTGTGCGAACTCCACCACCTTGAGTGGCTATACCGATCCCTCCATCCCGATGAACACCTACGGGCACATGGTCCAGATCGGCGACCGCGGTTTTCTCGACGAGGCGGGCCGCCTGCACGTCATGGGTCGCGCGGATGACATGATCATCGTCGGCGGCGAAAACGTTTTCCCCCGTTCGGTGGAGGAGGTCTTGGAGCCGATGCCGGGTGTGAAGGACATCTTCGCAACCGGCGTGGAGGATTCGAAGATGTTTTCCCGCGTCGCGGTGTGGGTGGTGCGCGCGAAGGACAGCGCGGGCAAAGCACTGGATGAGCACAAGGTCCGCGACTGGGTGCTTCACCGCCTGGCCGAGCACTCCGTCCCGCGCGACGTGCACTTCGTCGATTCCCTGCCGCGCAATGCCACCGGCAAGGTGGTCAAGGCCAAGCTCGGCTAACGTGCTTGCCGACGCCTAACGGTGCGCCTGCGTCACCTCCGCGATGAGCGCCTGGACCCGGGAGTCAATATCCTCGCGGATGATCCGCATCCTTTCCATGCCTTCGATTCCTCGCAAGGAGGGCTCGTCGGTGACCCAGCGGGTGACCTGCCACCCGGCGGCCTCCAGCTCGCTGGTGTCCGCCTCGGCGCCGATGACCACGATCTGGTCGACCTGGGAAAGCAGCTCGTCGCTGATCCCCTGCGGCTGCTCATCGGACATGTTCCCGCCGACCTCGGCGATCGCGGCCGCCGACTCCTGGTTGACCGGCTGGCCGAGGGCGGGGTTGGTGCCCGCCGAGTAGGCCCGGATCAAGCCCTGGCCACGCAGGCGCGCCAGGGCCGCCGCCATCTGCGACTTGCCCTTATTGCGCACGCACACAAACAGTACGCCTGGGGTTTCGGATTTTACTTCTGACATGGGTTTTCCCTCCACAGTAGGAAAGCGGGGACAAGCTTAAGACTAATTGGTTGCCTCGATGCGTGTGGCAAATGCGACCTTGCGCAGATAGCGGGCGACATAGACCAATCCAAGCAGCACCGGCACCTCGATGAGCGGGCCGACGGTGCCGGCCAGCGCTTGCAGCGAGTGGGTGCCGAAAGTACCCACGCACACCGCGATGGCCAGCTCGAAGTTGTTGCCCGCTGCGGTAAAGGCAAGCGCCGAGGTGCGCTCGTAGTTCATCCCCAGCGCGCGGGCTGCAAAGAAGGTGCCCAGGAACATGATGACGAAGTAGCACAGAAGCGGTGCGGCCACCCGGGCCACGGTGCCCGGCTCCGCGATGAAGCGCTCGCCCTGCAGGCTAAACAAGATGGTGATGGTAAACAGCAGGCCCCACAGCGCCAGCGGGGAGATCTTCGGCAAGAAGACCTGCTCGTACCAGTCACGCCCGCGAGTGCGCTCGATCCCCTTTCGGCTCACGATCGCAAGCAGCAGCGGCACCCCCAAAAACACCAGCACCGAGCCGGTGATCTGCGCCAGCGAAAAGTTCACGCTGGTGGTATCTAGCCCCAGCCAGCCGGGGAGGACCTGCAGGTAGAACCAGCCCATGAGGCTGAACATGAGGATCTGGAAGATGGAGTTGATCGCAACCAGGACCACGGTGAGCTCACGATCCGAGCAAGCCAGATCCGTGCACACCACCACCATCGCGATGCAGCGCGCCAGCCCGACGATGATCACGCCCGTGCGCAGCTCCGGCGCATCGGGCAAGAACGCCCAGGCCAGAGCGAACATCACGGCCGGGCCGAGCACCCAGTTGGCCACCACGGACACCACCAACGCCTTGGCGTCAAAGGCCCGGTTGAGCGCGCGATCGTAGCGCACCTTCGCCAGCGGCGGGTACATCATGACCAGCAGGCCGATGGCGATGGGGATGGAAACGCCCAGCACCTCCGCGCCACCAAGCGCATCGCCTAACCCTGGCACCCAGGCGCCAAGTGCTAACCCCAGGGCCATCGCCAGCAGGATCCACATGGGAAGGAATCGATCGAGGAAGCTGAGTTTGGGTTCCACTTTTCCTTGCTTTCCGCCACCAACGGTAGCGCACGCCTGACAATATTGACGGTTCCCAAGCTAACAGAATATCGATATTTGTCAATATATGACCCGGGGTGGGCACCCACCTCTGCAGCATTGACTTTCAATCGAGGTGGTCGCCTACTATCAATAGACAATGACCGAGCAACACTTCCCCACCACGATCCCCATTCAAGCCGTCGGCGAACCCGCAACCGAATGCTGCATGGGCACCCACATCCTCACCCCAGAGGAGGCGCAGCGTTTTTCCACACAGCTGAAGGCGCTCGCCGACCCCACCCGGCTGTTACTTATTTCGCACATCGCCGACCGCCGCTGCGAACCGTTGACAGTCACTCAGCTCACGGCACTAAGCGGGCTGACCCAATCGACGGTCTCCCATCACCTCAAAAAGCTCACCGATGCGGGGCTTATCCGCAAGCAGCGCCAAGGGTTGGAGGTCCTGCACTATATTGAGGAAGATCAGTTCCGGACCCTTTGCAGCCTGCTCAATCTTCGTTAGAGTTTTCTCGCCGTAAAGATGGTGACCACCAGGCTCACCGCGGCAACCGCGACGCCGAAGCCCAGCATCTGCGGGTAGCTAAACCAGTCCGACAGCATGGTCAACGCCGCTGGGAACAACATTCCCACATAACTGAGGCAATAGAAGATGCCCGTCAGTCCGGCCATATCCTCCGGGGAGGCAATTTCCTGGGTTTCCGCCAGGCCCACATAGGAGCACAGGCCGTAGGTAAGCCCCAAGAAAACCGCGCACACGAAGGTAAACCACACGCGCGGATGGGCGACATCGATCGTCGCTAAGCCCATGCCCACCACCGCAACGCTCATGGCCACAATCGGCCCGCGCACCTTGGAATCGCCAGCGATCTGCGGACCCACCTGCTGGATAAGAAAGCCCGAGCCCAGAGTCGTCAACGCGATCAGCGCGGTCAGTGCAATGGGATAGGTCATCAGGTGCCGGATTTGCGCCGGCAGGATCGCATAGGACGTAAAGCCCGCGCCGAACACCCACGGCGCCATCGGCCCGATCACCAGCATGAAACGCGGCTTGCGTAACGACGGGATCGACATATCCTTCCTAAACCCACCCTTTTCGTGCAGGTGGGTCGAGTGCCGCGTCTCCGGCAGGCGCGCCATCAGCGGAAGCACCGCAATAGACAGCACGATGTGCACGATGTAGGCAAGCTGACCCGGCAGCGGCACAAACTGCGCCAGCAAGCCGGAGCACGCAGGCCCCAAAGCAAAGCCTGCGGTCAGCGACATCGACGCCCGCTTTGCCCCCGACGTGGGCACCGCCTTCGGGTCAAACTTGAAAGAGCTCAACTCCTTGATCCAAGCCCCTCCGGCGGTCATCGCCACGCCGACGGCAATGCCCGATAAGGTGCGCCCGACGGTCATCCACCACTCATTTTCCTCGCCGACGGCAATGCATAAGGAGGCGATGGCGGCCAGGATGGGCACCGGCATCATCACGGGCTTGCGCCCATAACGGTCGGACAATGGGCCCGCCACCAACAAACCCACCGCCACACCAAAGGCGTAGGCGGCCAACATGAGGTCGATAAACAGCGGCGTAAAAACGCCCTGAATCCGATAAAACACGAGCATGGGGGTGTATTGATTCCCTCCCCACGCCACAGTAAAAACGGCGAGCGCAATGCCCACCCAAGCCGGTATCCCATTTCGTGTCATGAATCACATAGTAGCGTGACGCACATCGCAAAATTCACAATTCGTCGAAAACCCGCAGCCCCCGCCTTGTCAGACCACCCCCGCAAAACTAACAAATCCCCCGGCAGGCATGAGGTTTTACCACCCCCGCAAATTACCTCCTATCCTTATCGCTGCATCCAAAATACGCAAGGCACCCGAAAAACGGCCCTTGCGCCGGAGCATGGAGGGGCACATTCTCATTTCACGATGGTGAGGCCTTAGATTCAGCGGGAAGTGGGACGCCCGTTGGCGTCCATCAGCCCCTCGACCGAGGACTTGGTGGACATGCTGGCGCGACGCGCAGCTGCACGTAACTTCGCCAGGGTGCGAGTGTTGCCGATCAAAGCGGTGGGGGCGCCATCGAGGGCGCTAAGCAGCTCGTCGAGATCATCAAGGATCTTATGAGCCGAGTCCGTCGTGTTCAGAGCAGACCAGTCCTTACCACCGGTAAGCTCCGTGGTCGTAGCCGTCAACGCCTTATCCAGGCCATCGAAGCCGGAAGTCTCCACTGCGGTATCACCGTTGATGACCGCGTCGACGAACTTCGCGTTCGAAGACTTGATGGTCTAAGGCATCGGGAAAATCACCTCGTTGGAGGCCGTAGGACCAATTTTTGCAAGCACGCGGTCAACTTGGAAGGAACCGCCCAGCGGAACCAGATTGACGTAGTGCTGCGTGGTCTCCGCCTGACCCGGAACGTACTCGGTGTTCAGGGCGCGGAATGCAGCACCACGCTACTTGGAGACACGACGGTAGCCGTAGGTCAACGTCGCTCCACCACCAGCCGGGTTCACGGCGGTGTCGAAGACCATAAGGTCCAAAAGTGCCGAGCCCTCGCGGAACTCGTCGATGATCGCGGGAGCATAATCCGCGAGAGTATTGAGCTTTGCCTGCTCAAGAGTGATAGCCATAGGTTATCTCCCCTTTCATTACTTGTTCGCTTCGTAGTGGGCAGCGATCGCGCTACCCAGATCACTGAACTTCGGCTTCGCGTCGGCAGTCTTCCCCTGGGTGGGATCGACCGGTGCGGGACTCTGCACTGTAGGGGTGGCTTCCAATGTGGAAGGAGGTGCTGGGGTCGGTGCTGGGACGAGATGTGGGGTGCCGGCCTCGATGAAGCGAAGCCATGGCTTGGTGTTGTGCATGTTATTTCCTCTCGAAAATTGGCATGAAAAAACCACCAGCACGATGGTTCGTGTGGTGGTTCTTGGTGTTTGTTATGCTGCCGCGGTTTCAGCTTTTCGCGCCCCTCGCGGCTTGTAGATTCTTTCCACTGGGTCAGAAAGCGTTGGGGTGCGCAAACACGCATACGGTAATTGCTGAAAAGCGGAGAAGATGGCAGCAGTCAACTCTTCCTGAGTTTCATCTACTGCTACCCATGTTTCCAATTCATCCTCGTCGAGCTTGATGTCGTAACCAATTTCGATGTACTGGCCTTGGAACGTGGTCTTAACTACTGCCGTAGGAGCTTTGGGAATCTCAACTATTACGCCAGCAGACTTCAACGCCTCTACGGCCTCGCCAAATGGCGCGTCAGTCATGACGAAGTCCTCGTTACTCATTGGATACCCACACCTCCTTTTCCGCGGCCATGACCATGATTCTGTTCACCTCAGTATAGCGTTCCAGTGCCTTGCGAGAATACGCTTCGATTTCTGCGACAGAGAGATTCGCACGAATAGTGTCAATAACGACTTGGCTGCTTTGCGACTTCGCTTTTCTAACAATGCCGGCGATGGTATTTTTCGTTCCCCCTTTCGGCGCTTTCACCTCTGTTAGAACACCGTCTAGATAGATGTCAGGATTTGCTACTCCTTCCTCGTCACTATCGCGTCGCAGATGGACCGCATGCCCGTTCTTGGCCAGCTGCACAAAGCTTGCCCACTCGTGAATTGCTTTCTTGGATATTCCTGCGTCTGCGGTGATCCGGGAGCGCCAATCTCCATCGCCCTCATCGACTAGCTTGAATACCTCCGGCGGAATCAGAGGCGGACCACCAGTCCCACTATCCGTGAGTCTTGCTTGCTTCGCAGCTATCGCTGAAAGCTTCGCTTGTCTTACTCGTAGCTGTGCTGCTTTGACCTCCGCATCACGTAGGAAGAAGTCAAACTTGCCCGACAAGTCTGGGGAAGCGTCCGTGAGGTACCCATTGCCGTGCAGCAACACCAAAGCCTCATCCGAGGTCGAAGATCGACGATAAATCTCATCTATACTCAGCCGTGGCACGGACGTTCGCATGTACCGGCCGGTGGGGTTCTTCTCCCAGGTCGCACGGTACTGCTGCAGGAGATAATCTGACGCCCACCCGCGCTTCGTCGTTCCCTCACTGGTAAACACACCCCGTGCGTCCATGCCTCTGCGGGAGTTGACTACTTAGTTGATGTCCGCACCGTCTCTGATTGCTTGAGCACCAGAGCGGGAGAAGATCTGATTCTGCTGCTTTTTCCGAAAGCGAATCGAAATAATCCTTCACATCGAGAATCCAGCCATCCTGAACGAGCTGTTTCTCACGGCGGTCGTAGTCCGTGACGGGGATCGCATCACAGTCACACCCTGCGTGGCAGATGGAATCTCATCTGCTCCCCACAGGTCTATCCTGGGGTTACCCGCGCATTGTGGCAGTCAGGCTGGGCGAAGGGCATGGGCAGGAGTCAATATTCGACTCGATGAAAAGGTTGGTGAGCTAACAAAAGTTAGTACAACCAAGCACATTAACGCAGTCCACTTCTTTGAAGATTATGGCCACGGGTTCCTGTGCCATGCCCTCGTGAAGGGATCCTCCGTTCCAGAATAAGCCATCATTTATGGAACCAAAGCGCATGAGCCACCCGAGAGAGATCTCGAACCTACAGGCCTCAAACCGATCCCGCCCTAGTGCATTACCAACAATCCGCTGAGATCAATAACGTCCCCAATGCCATTACTACAAAACGACGAAAGCAAGTCGGCGGATGGATCCGCTACCCGCTTAGCGGAATTTACAAACACCCCGTCAGTTTTCTTCACACCAAAAACGAGAGATCCAAAATCTCCTAGGAAAACCAAACGCATGAAAACATACGGTCAAAGCCAAAAAATACGGGGAACTTACACATATTTTGTCGTATAGCACCCGGGTTGTGCTCATTTTGTGTTCACTCAACATTCGACACGGGCAGACAAAAACACCCCTCAAACCCGAACTTGCAGGTAGAGGGGTGTTTTTAATTGAGCCGCCTGCGAGAATCGAACTCGCGACCTTTTCATTACGAGTGAAATGCTCTACCGACTGAGCTAAGGCGGCGCCGTGCTTTGGCACTGTTTCGGAATTTTACAGCACGAGGTGAGGTAGTTCCAAAATGGGTGCCGGTGGACGTCGGCAAGCAAGAAAACGTCACGCTAGGACAACCGCGAGGCTAAACGAATCTTGCCGACCATTGCGTCGAGGGCGGTTTCCGGGCGCACATTCGTAGCGATCGCGGTGCGGCACGCCATCACCGCATCGATGCACTGGGCAAGCCCGGGCACGCCGACCTTCGCCAGGTCACCGGCAAGCGGTGCCATGTCGGGATGGATGGGATCGACCTGCGCGCCGGTGGCGATCATGAGCGCGTCGCGGTAAAGCCCGGCGAAATCCACCAGCGACATATCCAGCGCGTCACGGATGGCGCGGGTTTTTCGCTTTTTCTGCAGCTCCTCAAGGACCTTGATCTCTTTGGAATACTCCCGCTGCATCTTGACCACGCCCCGGCCTTTTGCGCCGACGCCGAGACTTTGCCGCAGCTTTTCCAGCTCCTTCTCATTTTCTTCGGCATGATCGGCCTCAGCGGCCTTCGTCACCGACTTCACAATGTCCGTGACCGCACGAAATGCCTGGTCACCGTGATACATCAGTTCCGCCAGGTGCAAGATGGCAAAGCGGCGCTTTTGAGCTTCCGGATCCGTTGCCAGCCGACGAGCCCTGCCAATGTGGCTTCCGGTGGCAGCGGCGGCAAGCAAGGCATCTTCCTGGCTGATCTGTCCGTCGCGGGTAAGGATCCTAGCAACATCTTCTACGCTAGGCGGGGGAACATGCAGGTGGCGGGCACGCGAGACCAAAGTGGGCAACATGTCATCGGGATCCGTCGAGGGCGCGCAGAGAATGATAACGGTCTGCGACGGTGGCTCTTCAAAGGTCTTGAGCATGGTGTTGCCAGCTTCAGCGGTGAGGCGATCGGCATTGTCTAATATCACCACCCGCCACCGCGCAGTAGTTGGATTCGAATAGCTTTCTTTAACAATCGTGTTGTTGACCCATTCTTTTCCAATGCTGAGCTCCCTGGGGTCCAAGAACACGAGGTCACCATGCGTACGCGCCTTCACCGCCACGCATTGCGGGCAACGTCCGCAGCCAACAATGCTGGGGTGTTCGCATTCGAGGGCGGCGGCGAAGGCGAGGGCGGCCACCGAGCGCCCGGAGCCCGGCGGGCCGGTAAAAAGCCAGGCGTGGGTCATCGCCGGACCGGGCTCGCCCGTGCGCGCAGCTTGGGCCGCCGCCCGCAACGGTGCCGCCACCGCCGGACTGACGCCCATTTGAGTAAAGACGTCATCGTGCTCGGCCGCGGTGGTTGTAGCTGAGGGTGCGCTTGGGTTCACGGGTTTAACACTAGACGAGGACCGCGACATGTTGGCGATGGCCATACGAGACCGTTCGAATGGGTAGGCACCCCGTGCTGACAGTTGTTCAGAGGTACCCGCCGCGTAGCTGACGCCGGCAGGTTAAAGTAATGGGCATGGATAGAGTGTGGCGCGCCCTCAAGTGGCTGTCGGGAACCTCGTGGCCGCTATACGCCACGACGGTGCTGGGGTCTAATGTTTCCGCAGCCATCGCCATCATGCTCTTTCTTCGGTTCTTGGTTCCACTGCCCGGTTTCAAGGACTTTTCTTCCCTCGATGGCTCGCTCGGGCTCATCGGGTTAATTTATTTGTTCCTTGCCATCTTGTTCGGCGCGATCGTCACGTTTTTCCTCTTCCGTCCGGTGCTGGATTGGCAGCGCCACCCCGAGCGCCACGATCCGAACATGGTGCGCAATTTGGTGATGCGCATCCCCTTCTACCAAGCGGCGTTGTGCGCGTTGGTGTGGGCGATTGGCATTATCATCGTCGGCGTGACGGCGCTGCAGACCTCAGGCAGAATGGCCTTGGTCGTCGTGGTTGCTACCTCCTTGGCCGGTGGCGTGGTCGTGTTGCTGACCTACCTGGAGGCCGAACGCTTGGTGCGCCCGGTTGCCGCCACGGCGTTGGCGCGCCGTTTTGAGGATGCGACCTTGGAGCCGCCGATTACGCAGCGGTTGCGCATGACGTGGCTGTTGACCTCTGGTTTGCCGATCGTCGGCGTCTTGCTGATGATCGTCGGCCAGGAGGCGGGGTTTTTTACTGACAACCCCAATGACATCATCCCGGGTATCACCGCCTTGTGCGGTGCGGCACTGATCACCGGTTTCCTTGGCACCACCTTGGTGGTGATGAGCGTGGTCGACCCGATCCTGGAGCTTCAGCGGGCGATCAACAAGGTTCGTCGCGGCGATTCCGACGTACAGGTAGACATCTACGACGGCTCCGAGATCGGCGTGCTGCAGGCTGGCTTCAACGAGATGATGCGCGGGCTTAAGGAACGCCAGCGGGTGCGCGATATCTTCGGCCGTTATGTGGGCACCGAGGTCGCCCGCCGCGCGCTGGAGGAGCGCCCGGAGCTCGGCGGTGAGGACCGCGAGGTCGCCGTCATCTTCGTCGATGTGATCGGCTCGACTACCTTCGCCGTCAACCATGACCCGGAGGAGGTCGTCGCCGAGCTCAATCGTTTCTTCGAGCACGTCGTCGAGGTGGTTCACCGTAACAAGGGCATCATCAATAAGTTCCAGGGCGATGCGGCGCTTGCCGTGTTCGGCGCCCCCATTACGCTTTCCGACGCCACCGGCCACGCCCTAACCGCCGCCCGCGAGCTGCGTCAGGAGCTCAAGGACTTGCGTTTGCAGGCAGGCATCGGCGTTGCGGCCGGGCATGTCGTTGCGGGTCATATCGGTGGTCACGACCGCTTCGAGTACACCGTCATCGGCGACGCCGTCAACACTGCGGCCCGCTTGACAGAGCTAGCCAAGGACACCCCGGGCCGAGTGCTCACCAATGCCTCCACCTTGGCCAAGGCCAATGAGGCGGAGCAGAAGCGCTGGACGCTGATGAAGTCGGTGGAATTGCGCGGGCGCAAGATGATGACGCAGCTGGCGCGTCCGGTGCGCCCGACGCTGGCCGACCGTTCCTAAAATTGTGGTTTTACTCGCACTGTTACCCCGATTACTTCCGAAAATCGGAATGGGTCGCGGGGTCGTAGTTGGTTCCTGCGGCTTGATCGTTCTAGGCTGAGTGGGTTATGCGTCCTGTCAACTAATTTATTCGACAGGTTTCGCCCCACACACTGGAAAGGAACTTCCGTGGCCACACAGACCACGCAGTCCGCCGGGAATGGCTATAAGGAGCTTACTCTCCGCGCCGTCATCATCGGTGGACTCATCACGCTTGTGTTCACTGCGGCAAATGTCTACTTGGGCCTCAAGGTGGGCCTGACCTTTGCCACCTCTATCCCCGCGGCTGTCATCTCGATGGCGATCCTGCGCAAGTTCGCCGGACACACCATCGTCGAAAACAACATCGTCCAGACGATCGCCTCGGCCGCCGGCACCCTCTCCGCCATCATCTTCGTCCTGCCGGGCCTGGTCATGGTCGGCTGGTGGAGTGGGTTCCCCTATTGGACCACCGCGGCTGTGTGCGCCATCGGCGGCATCTTGGGCGTCATGTACTCCATCCCACTGCGCCGTGCCCTGGTGACTGGCTCCGACCTGCCCTACCCCGAGGGCGTGGCCGCCGCCGAGGTCTTGAAGATCGGCGACACCGAATCCGATGAGGCTGCCGAAAACGCGGAGGAAAACCGCCGTGGCCTGCACGTGATCATCGCCGGCGGCCTTGCTTCGGCGGGCATGTCGCTGTTGACCGCGATGAAGGCTACCGCCGGCGAGCTCTCGGCCGTCTTCCGCTTCGGCCCCGGCGGCACGATGGTCGGCTCCAGCCTGTCGCTGGCGCTGATCGGCGTGGGTCACCTGGTCGGCGTGAGCGTCGGCATCGCCATGATCGTGGGCCTGGTCATCTCCTTCTTCATCCTGCTGCCGGTGTTTAGCTCCGGCTCCCTCGGCACCGGCGAGCTGGCCGACGTCGTCTCCACCACCTTCTCCTCCGAGGTCCGCTTCGTCGGCGCCGGCACGATGGCCGTGGCCGCCGTGTGGACCCTGCTGAAGATCATCGGCCCCATCGTCAAGGGCATCAAGGATTCCCTGGCTTCGTCCCGCGCCCGCCAGTCGGGCGAGGAGGTCCCGATCACCGAGCGCGACATCCCCTTCAACGTGGTCATCGGCGTCATCTTGGCCTCGATGCTTCCGGTCGGCGCGCTTTTGTACCTGTTCATCCACACCTCCGAGATCGCGCACCACACCACGATATTGGTGATCTTGTCCATCGTCTTCGTGCTGCTCATCGGGCTTATCGTGGCCTCTGTCTGCGGCTACATGGCCGGCCTGATCGGTGCCTCCAACTCCCCGATCTCGGGCGTGGGCATCATCGTCGTTCTGGCTTCCGCCTTGCTGATCAAGGTGGTCACCGGCAATGAGTCCGACACCAACGCCCCGGCGCTGGTGGCCTACACCCTGTTTACTTCGGCCGTGGTCTTCGGCATCGCGACGATCTCGAACGACAACCTCCAGGATCTCAAGACTGGTCAGCTGGTAGGTGCGACCCCGTGGAAGCAGCAGGTGGCTTTGGTCATCGGCGTCGTCTTCGGCTCCATCATCATTCCGCCGGTGCTCCAGCTCATGCTCGACGGCTTCGGCTTCGTCGGCATGGAGGGCGCGGGCGAGAACGCGCTGGCCGCACCGCAGGCGGCATTGCTGTCCTCGGTGGCCAACGGCATCTTCGGCAACTCCCTCGACTGGTCGCGCATCGGTCTGGGAGCGCTGATTGGCGTGGGCATCATCATCATTGACGAGGTCCTGAAGAAGACCACCCGTTCCTCCCTGCCGCCTCTGGCCGTGGGCATGGGCATGTACCTGCCGATCTCGCTGACCTTGATGATCCCGATCGGCGCCTTCATCGGCATGTTCTATGATCGCTGGGCTGACAAGCAGTCCAAGCCCGAGACCTCCAAGCGCATGGGCATCCTGCTGGCCACCGGCCTGATCGTCGGCGAGTCCCTATTCGGCGTGGTCAACGCCGCCATCATCGGTGCCTCCGGCTCCGAGGCGCCGCTGGCCTTGTTCGATTTCGGCACGTTCGCCGAGTGGCTGGGCGTCATCGTCTTTGTCGGCATCATCTTTGGCCTCTACCGCTGGGTCAGGGGCTTAAGCGTCAAGCTCTAACCGTAAAAACGCACTCAACGCCACAGGGATTTGTCCCCGTGGCGTTGTTTTTTTCTACAGCTTGCGGATGCGTTCGATGGCTTCCTCGACGATGGCGGCCGCCTTGTCTTGATCTTCTTCAGCAACATCCATGAGCACCTGGCGCAGGCCGCCGAGTGCCTCCATGAGCTGTGGATTGCCGAACCCGCGCCGCCCGTCGCGCGGATGGAAGCTAGCTTGCTGCCGGTAGGCTTCAAAAAAGTCCTTCCATTGCTCTTTGTGCTTGCCGACGAACACCTGTCCGTCTTCGGTGATCGTGGCCAGTTTGCGTCCGGCTTGCTTTTCGACGGTGATGAGCCCCTCGTCCTCCAGCAGGGACAGCGTCGGGTAAATCGCACCCGGGCTGGGCTTCCAATTCCCCTCGGTGCGCTCGGTGATGGTGGTCATGAGCTGATATCCGTGCATCGGTTCCTCGGCGAGCAGCAGCAGCACGGCGGTGCGCAGGTCACCGCGGCCGGCCCTGCCCCCGCGCCCCTTGCCGCGGCCGTGGCCAAAGTGCTCGCGAAAGTCCTCCGGGCTAAATCCGGGAATGGGGCGCCCACCGCGTGGGCCGCGTGGGCCGCGCATTCGGAATTCGCCGAAGCCTGGGCGGCCGAAGTCAAAGTCTTCTGGGGTCGACATTGGGTTGAACATGTCGCTTCCTTCCTTAGGATTGCGTAACTGAATACGCTAACGATATATCGCAATATATCGTTACGTCAACCCTTTGTGATATCACGCGCCGCCCGCATGATCAACGACTCCCCATCGATTGGGCCCACCACCTGCACTGACAACGGCAGCCCCGCAGAATCCTTCCCCACCGGAACTGCCACCGCCGGATGACCAGTCACATTCCACAGCACCGTGTGCGCCACCGATCCAGCCGACTTGAGCATGGCTCCCACAGCCGTCACCCCTTGAAAGTCCTCTACCCTGCCCGGTCTCGAGGCAGTCGTTGGCGTGAGCAGCACATCGCAGTCGTCGAAAAGCGCCTGCGTGAGGTGCGCGAGGTGCTCGCTGTGACTTTGGGCCCACGCCCGCAGCCAAAACGGAGTCAGCCGTGACAAACGCGACAAGGTCCTGCTGCGCTTATCGAGCGCTGCCGGATTCTCGATCAGCGTGGTTTCCTCTTTGATGGAGGCGAAAAACAGCGCTAAGAAAGGCCACGTTGGATCAGGAATCCGCTTCGCGAGTGGGCGAACATCATAACCCTGGCGGGCCAATTCCTGCGCCGCCTTACGCACCGAGCGCTGATTGTCGGCACAGGTCCGTACGGTCGGCGACGCCGATTTCGTGGTCCACCGAACCCGCAGTGGCCCCGTGTGCTCCAACGCGCGCACCAGGTGTGCGCTCCCATCGGCGATGACGTCATAGACCAGTGCGGCATCCTCCGCGGTTGTAGTCAGCGCGCCCGGTGTGCCCAGGGTCAGCCACAGATTACGATATGGCTTCGTCGGCACCTTTCCACGCTGGGGTTTTAAACCGACCAGCCCGCAGTGCGCCGAGGGGATCCTGATCGAGCCACCACCGTCGCCACCGAGTCCAAAGGGAACGATCCCGGACGCCACCGCCGCCGCGGTACCGCCCGACGACCCACCAGGGGTGCGCGCAAGATCATGAGGATTGCGGGTCGCCCCGGCATGATCGGAAAAAGTCTGTGGCCACGCCCCGAACTCGGGCATTCTGGTCTTCGCCACCGGGATGGCACCTGCCGCTCGCAGCCTTGCGACGATCTCGCTGTCGGCCTTCTTGATGCGGACGTTGGCGTGGGTGCCAAAGGTCGTGGGGTACCCCGCGACGTCGATCTCGTCCTTGACGACAAACGGCACGCCATGCAGCGGCCCACGCTGATCCGCAGGCAAGGCATCGAGCTCCCGCGCCTGCTGCCTGGCCTCATCAGCCATAACCACGCTAAAGGCGTTCAACACCGGATTTTCGGCTTCAATGCGTTCTATAACCGCCTCTACCGTCTCACAAGCCGAGGTACGTTCCACCCGAGCGCGCCAGGTATGGATATCATTCGCCGAGCTTTTGTGTGCCTGAGTCATAAAACTAACCTAGACCGTTTCAGGCACAACGGGTGACGAACCCGGAAAAATTCTCGAACTGTAATTACAGGAAAAAAGTTATCCACAGGTTGAAAACCGCAGGTCGCCCGAGTTATCCACAGGCACGCAACACCAATGCTTGCACGCCCGTGCCCTTGCTTCTTTACTGGTGGGCATGAACCCCGTCGACCAGCTTGCAGCAGTACTTTCCAACCCGCTCGCCCTCATCCAGGACGCCGCCGGGTGCACAATTGCTGCGCTTGTCGAACGCGGACTACCCGAAAACACAGCCACCGACCTGAAAACCCTCGCCACGGTGTACTACGGCACCACCTCCTACACCAGGATGCAAGCCACCTGCCGGGAAACCATAGACTCCCTCGGGCTTACCCTCGCCCACCTGGAAATCATCGAAACCTGCACCCGCAAAGTCACAGGCGAAAAAACCACATGGCAACTACGCCGCGACCTCATCAACCTCGGCAACCTGCCCACCGGACAGTTCGCCACCCGCGCACGCGCAATCACCAACGACTACGCAACCCCACCGGCAAGGTTGGTCAAAGGCGTGAGCATCAACCGCAACCGCAACAACCTCTGGCAACTGAAAATCAACGGCGAACCAGCCGATATCGACACACTTTACGAAACACTCAAAGACCTGCCCGACCCAGCCAAAAACTTCCCCCACGCCGGCACCATCACCAAAACACTTCGCCCCATCGTGGCCATCCCCCTAGACAAACTCACCACCGTCCTGGATGCCACAGGAGACGAAACCACCTTCACCTGCTCCGATGGGGTCACACGCACCAGCACCGAAATCGTTGCCTCCATCCTTGATGACCAGTGGGGGTTCGGGCTTATCCACCCCGTCGACGGACCCGTCGACCTCGTGCGCTCCTCCAGGTTTGCCAACGCCAAGCAACGCGACCTAGCCACCCTCGAATCCTTAAGCTGTGCCCACCCGGACTGCAATAAACCAGCCGATGAGTGCCAGGTCCACCATATCCATGCGTGGAATCGGGGCGGGACCACCGCAAGTAAAAACCTCACCATGCTATGCGCCTTCCACAACGGAAGAAACGACGATGACCCCAGCACACCCAAACACGGGCGCATCCAACGCACCAACGGCCACCCCACCTGGACCTACCCACCCTGGCACCCCAAAGCCTAAACAAACACCACAGGCCCCCACCAGGGGGCCTGCGAAGCATGCCTAAAACCCAAAGCCCCCGGTCGAACGCCGGGGGTTGGTCGTTCTACGACTTCCGCGCTCCGGCTTTCACCACGCGCTTGGTAGTCTTCTTGACGGTCTTCTTCGACGTCTTCTTGGCGGCTTTCTTTGTCGCCTTGGTCGCCTTCGTCGACTTCTTCGCCGGCCCGTCCGCGGCCTCCTTGGCACGGCGCTCGGACAGCAGCTCGTTGGCGCGGGCGTCGGTCAGCGCGGTGGGGTCGTCGCCGCGGCGCAGGGAGGCGTTCGTGGTGCCATCGGTGACGTACGGGCCGAAGCGGCCGTCGCGCACGGACATGGGCTTGCCGGAGACGTCGTTGTCACCTAGCTGCTTGATCACGGACTGGGAGGTCGTCCCGCGGCCGCGACGCTTGGGCTCGGCGTAGATGCGACGGGCCTCATCGAGGGTGATCGTGAAGATCTGCTCCTCGCTGGCCAGCGTGCGCGAGTCCGAGCCCTTCTTCAGGTACGGGCCATAGCGCCCGTTCTGCGCGGTAATAACCTCGCCGTCGGAGGGATCCACGCCCACCTCACGCGGCAGGCTCATCAGCTGCAGCGCTTCTTCCAGGGTGACGGTGGAAGGCTCCATCGTGGAAAACAGGGAGGCGGTGGCGGGCTTGAGGCGCTCGTCGATGATCTGGTTGATCCGCTTCTCCTTGGCGGCAGCGGCGGTCTTGGTCTCCCAGTTCTTGGCCCGCTTGCCCTCGGCGGCGCGCTGCGCGTCTTCCTCTGCGCGCTCGGCGGCGACGATCTCCTCGGCGACCTTGGCCACCTTTTCCTTCTCATCCTCACCGAGAATCTCAGTGACGTAGGGGCCAAAACGACCTTCCTTGGCCACGATCATACGCCCGTTGGCGGGGTTGGTGCCCAGCTCACGCCCGGACTGCGGGGTGGCAAACAGCTTCTCCGCAAGCTCCAGGGTCAGCTCGTCCGGGGTGGTGGTATCCGAGATGTTGGCGCGCTGATAGATCGGCTCGCCGGTTTGCTCATCGCGTCCGATCACCCGCTCGATATACGGCCCGTAGCGGCCGACGCGCACCACGATGGCGCGGCCTTCCGCGTCGTCGAAAAGCTTCAGCGAGTTGACCTCGCGGGCGTCGATGGATTCGAGGTTGTCGCCCACCAGCGCCTTGAGGCCGCCGTGCTTGGCCACGGATTCGGCGGTGGCGTCGGAGGCGTCGGCGTCGCCGAAGTAGAAGCCGGTCAGCCAGTGGGTGCCGTCTTCCTCGCCGTTGGCGATCTGGTCCAGCTCGTCTTCCATGGAGGAGGTGAAGTCGTAGTCGACCAGCGAGGAGAAGGACTTCTCCATGAGCCCGACCACGGCGAAGGCCACCCAGCTGGGCACCAGCGCGTTGCCGCGGGAGTAGACGTAGCCGCGGTCCTGGATGGTCTTGATGATGGAGGCATAGGTCGACGGGCGGCCGATGCCGAGGTCTTCCATCTTCTTGACCAGCGAGGCCTCCGTGTAGCGGGCCGGCGGGTTGGTCGAGTGCTCGTCGGCGGTGATCGTGTTCACACCCAACGGATCGCCTGCGGCTAGGCGCGGCAGGTGCTTCTCGGCGTTGTCGGCGACGTCGCGGCCGTCGGCAAGCCTGCTCGTTTCCACGTAGGCACGCAGGAAGCCGGGGAAGGTGATCGTGCGGCCGGTCGCGGCGAATTCGACAGCGCTGCCGTCGTGGGCGGAGCCGGCGATGGTGACCTTCATGGAGGTGCCCTTGGCGTCGGCCATCTGGGAGGCGACGGTGCGCTGCCAGATCAGCTCGTAGAGCTTGAATTCCTCGGCGTCGAGTTGTCCCGATAGCTCGCTCGGGGTGGCGAAGCGCTCGCCGGCGGGGCGGATGGCCTCGTGCGCCTCCTGGGAGTTTTTCACCTTGCGGTCGTACCGGCGCGGGCCGTCGGTGACGTATTCCTTGCCGTAGAGTGCTATCGCCTGCTCGCGGGCGGCCTTAAGGCCTTGCTCCGACAGTGTGGTGGAGTCGGTACGCATATAGGTGATGTGGCCGTTTTCGTATAGGCGCTGCGCGATGCGCATGGTGCGCTCGGAGGTGTAGTGCAGCTTGCGGCCGGCCTCCTGCTGGAGGGTCGAGGTCATAAACGGCGCGTAGGGGCGGCGGGTGTAGGGCTTTTCCTCCACCGCGGCCACGGCCATCGGCTGTCCTTCGAGGTCAGCGGCCAGCGCGGTTGCGCGTTGCTTATCGACGACCACGGTGTCCGAAGACAGCTGGCCGCGATCGTTGAAGTCACGGCCCGTTGCCACCCGCTTGCCATCGAGGCTCACGAGGCGGCCGATGAAGGTGGACGGGTTGCCGTCGACCGCCGGCTTGCCGGTGTCGAACTCAGCCTCTAAGTCCCAGTACTCGGCGGAGATGAACGCCATGCGCTCGCGCTCACGCTCGACGATCACGCGCGTGGCCACCGACTGCACGCGTCCTGCAGACAGCCGGGGCATGACCTTCTTCCACAGCACGGGCGAGACCTCATAGCCGTAGAGGCGATCGAGGATGCGGCGGGTTTCCTGGGCATCGACGAGGTTCTCGTCCAGCTCGCGGGTGTTCTCAGCCGCCGCGAGGATCGCGGGCTTGGTGATCTCGTTGAAGACCATGCGCCGGACCGGCACCTTCGGCTTGAGCACCTCGAGCAGGTGCCAGGCGATCGCCTCGCCTTCGCGGTCGGGGTCGGTTGCCAGATACAGCTCGTCGCACTGCTTGAGCTTGGCCTTAAGGTCGGCGACCTTCTTCTTCTTATCCGGGCTGACCACGTACAGCGGGGTGAACCCATCCTCGGTGTTGACGCCAAGGCGCGCCCACGGCTCCTTCTTGTACTTCGCCGGGACGTCCGCGGCGCCGCGTGGGAGGTCACGAATGTGGCCAACGGAGGCCTCGACGATGTAGTCGCTGCCCAAGTAGGGCGCGATCTTTTTCGCCTTCGTCGCAGACTCGACGATTACAAGGCGCTTCGTGCCTTTGGATTCAGCCATAGAGGAGCTCGACCTCAATTCAAACAGTGCCCGTGGTTCCCACGGTGAGGGGATCTAGCTGGGTAAGAAAATTAATTTTCTTACTCATTAGTTTCCTTATAATACGGGTCACTCACGCACCTTTGTCCAACAGGCCAGCGTGGGGGCAATTTTAGAACGGTCGAAAAGTTGTTAAATCCTGTCCCCCACAGCCGGTTTTTGGCCTGAGGAATCACCATGGGGGCAATAATGCAAACAAGCCCCACACCGTGACGGTGGGGGCTTGAATATCACGTACGTTTAGATTGCGCGGACCGCCTGAGCCTGCGGACCCTTAGCGCCTTCGCCGACCTCGAACTCGACGCGCTGGTTCTCCTCGAGGGAGCGGAATCCATTGCCCTGAATCTCGGAGTAGTGGACGAAAACGTCCGCGCTGCCGTCCTCAGGTGCGATGAAGCCGAATCCCTTTTCAGCGTTGAACCACTTCACAGTTCCCTGTGCCATATATTTTCCTAACTTTTTTGCCGGCCACTCATGTAGCCAGCGGATACTTCTCGGTGTTTACCGAATTGCGGTGGGGTCGATCATCCTCACTAGACGTAAGACACCGCAGGTACTCACCAAAAAGGCACACCCGCAGATCACTTTCGCAAAAACAATGCAGCTAATCCTGGGCCCCGCACCGAAAAACAAAACCGCAAGATAACAGCTTTCTCGCCGGCGGGGACTGGTTAGTCTGCCTCAGCGACCACCACCAGTCTTGCACGTTTGGAAACTAATGGATAGGCCAATAAGATTAATTAATTCTTAAAAAGGTGCACCACCTGCAGGAAGCGATGGAAATCAATGAGCCAAACTAACCCCATATCGGGGTACGGCGAGGAATTGGCCAGCATTCTCGTCGAGAAATTCCCGGAAGGAACCTGCACACACCGCCAGACCCTCCCGCCGAAGATATCGACCACCGCCGACTGGCCGGCGTGGATCCATCCCCCGCTGCGCGAATACCTAGTCCACAAGGGCATCACCTTGCCTTATACCCATCAGGCGGAGTGCGCGGAGGCGGCCTGGGCCGGCCACGACGTGGTGGTGGCCACCGGCACCTCCTCAGGAAAGTCCCTGTGCTATCAGTTGCCGATCTTCTCCCACCTGGCCATCGACCCGTTGGCCTGCGCGCTGTATCTGACCCCCACCAAGGCCTTGGGCTCGGACCAGTTGGCGTCGGCAAGCGCCATCGCAAGCGCTGTGGCCGGGCTCGAACAGGTAACCTGTGCCCGCTACGACGGTGATACCCCGCAGGAGGCGCGCGCGGCCATTCGCGAACGGGCGCGGATCATCTTCAGCAACCCCGACATGCTCCACACCGGTATTTTGCCCAACCATGCGCGCTGGGGGCGGGTGTTGCGGCACCTGCGCTTCATCGTCGTCGACGAGTGCCACAGCTATCGGGGTGTTTTTGGCGCACACGTGGCGCTGGTGCTGCGGCGGTTCCTGCGCATGTGTGCCCGCTACGGTTCCACCCCCACCGTCATTTTGGCCTCGGCCACCAGCAACGATCCCGGTGCACACGCCGCCAACCTTATTGGCAAGCAGGTCGTGGCCGTCACCCGCGACGGCGCACCCCAGGGTGCACGCACCGTGATGACCTGGGAACCGGCCATCCTCGACGGCGTGGAGGGCGAAAACGGGGCGCCGGTGCGCCGCTCGGCCGCTTCGGAGACCGCCAGCCTCATGGCTGCGCTTGTCAATGAGGGCGCGCGCACCTTAAGCTTCGTGCGCACCCGCAGGCAGGCCGAGATCGTGGCCATGCGCTGCCAGGAGGAGCTCAATCTCGCCGGGCGCTTAGACCTCTCCCCTCGGATCGCCGCCTATCGGGCGGGCTATTTGGCCGAGGATCGCCGCAAGCTCGAGCGCGGCCTCGACGATGGTTCGCTGCTGGGGGTTGCCTCCACCAACGCGCTCGAGCTGGGCATCGACGTCGGCGGGTTGGATGCGGTGGTCATGGCTGGCTACCCGGGCACGGCGGCGAGTTTTTGGCAGCAGGCCGGGCGCGCGGGCCGACGCGGGCAGGGTTCGCTGGTCACCTTGGTCGCGCGCGACGAGCCGATGGATAACTACTTCGTCCATCACCCCGAGGCGCTGATCGGCCGCCCGATTGAAAAAACGGTTTTCAACCCCCGCAACCCACATATCCTTGCAGGCCACGTCTATTGTGCAGCCATCGAGGCACCGCTTTCCGACGCCGAAGTGGCCGAGCTTGGAGCCCAGGAGGTCGTCTCCGATCTGGCAGCCCAAGGCTACCTGCGGCGACGGTCACGCGGCTGGTATGCAAGCCTCGAGCCCGGGCAGCCCACTCCCCACGAGGAGGTCGCCCTGCGCGGGGCGGGCGAGCAACTAGCGATTATCGACCACACCGACGGGCGGCTTCTGGGCACCATCGATGGCGCCCAAGCTCAATCGCAGACCCACCCCGGGGCGATCTACATCCACCAAGGCGAAAGCTTTGTCGTCGATGAGCTCAATCTGGAAGATCGCCTGGTGGTGGTGCACGCGGAGCTGCCCGAATACACCACCCAATCGCGCAGCGTGACGGATATCCGCATCGTCTCCGACCCGGATCAGATCGCCAATCCGGCGCCGGGGTTATGGGTATCGAACCTGGAGGTCGAGGTACTCGATCAGGTGATCGGCTACATCCGGCGCGGGCATGATGGCACCACCTTGGACATGGTCCCGCTGGACCTGCCCCCGGCGCTGCTGCGCACCCGCGCGGTGGCCTACACCATTGATCCTTTGGTCCTCGACCAGCTCGGCATCACCGACATTCCCGGCGCTTTGCATGCCGCTGAGCATGCGGCCATCGGCATGCTGCCCCTGATCGCCACCTGCGATCGATGGGACATCGGCGGGGTATCCACCCAGCTGCATCAGGACACCGGACTTCCCACCGTGTTCGTCTATGACGGCTATCCCGGCGGCGCGGGGTTTGCCGACTGTGGCTTCGAGCGTTTCCCGGAGTGGATCGCGGCCACCTACGACAATGTCCGATCCTGCGAATGCGAATCGGGGTGCCCCTCGTGCGTGCAGTCCCCGAAGTGCGGGAATGGCAATAACCCACTGAGCAAGAAAGGCGCACTGGCCCTGTTGGGGGCCATGTGCGCCATGCTAGGCGTTACGCCTTAGTCCTGGGAAACCACCAGGTCAACGTCGATGTTGCCGCGGGTGGCGTTGGAGTACGGGCAGACCTGGTGTGCCTGCTCGACGAGCTCGCGGGCGACGTCCTCCGGCTGGGCCGGGATGACAACCTCAAGCACGACGGACAGGCCGAAGCCCTCGCCCTGCTTGCCGATGTTAACGCGGGCACCCACGCTGGACTCACCGAGCTCCAGCTTGCGGGTGCGGGCGACCATCTGCAGCGCGGAGTGGAAGCAGGCGGAGTAGCCGGCGGCAAAGAGCTGCTCCGGGTTGTAGCCGTTGCCGGAGCCACCCATCTCCTTCGGGATTGCCAGGTCGAGGCCGAGCTCGGTTCCGGCGATCTGGACGTGGCCGTTTCGGCCTGCTCCGGTGGCCAGTGCTTCTGCGGTGTACAGCGGTTCCATGTTCCCTCAATTCTGGCGATTACTCACCTAAACGATTGCGTGCAATATAAATCGAAGAGTACTCCCGTGCACATCCGCGCGCAACTTTCTACGATGGGCCAGCCACCGCCACCGCACCCATCTGCTCAACGCGCACTCGCACCCGAACATCCATCAGCACGATCTCACACGAGGCAAGACTTGCCCCATTTTCTAGCGCGATCTCCTGAGCCTTCACGCACCCGTCGCCACCGACATAGTGCTCGTAGGCTGCGGAAACCGCCGCCATGTCGGCCGCCAATTGTGCGCGATGGGAATCAATGACCCGCATGCACGCCCAGCCGACAGCCCCGGCGATGACCACCAAGGCGGCGATCATCACCGCGGCCAGCAGGCTCATGGCACCTTTTTCATCGCATACAATGCTTTTATCGGTTGCCATCGGCAAGCTCCTGTGGGAAGCGGGCCTGCGCGGAAAGCGGGATAAGGAAGGAATCGTCGCGCGCGGTGACTTCCACCATGCCACCGGTCACCGTCACGGTCACCGTGGCACCCACCGGTGCGAACTCCTCTCCTATCGCATGGGCCCGGGCGGCCGCCCCAGCGGTATCGACCACCCGAATGTAGGCGGCGAGCGTGGCGATGCCAGCGATGATCATCGCGGCGACGCCCACCAGGATGCTCACTGCCATGGCGGCCTCGAGCGTTGTCATACCGGCATCATCAGCCATCCGCCTACTTTTCACTTTCGCCCCCCTTAAGCCGGTCGGTTGTTGAGGGCGTCGGTGATGATGGATTCCAGTGCGTCGGAGACGGTCCCGGAAGAAACCACCAGGTAC